>JALVPF010000245.1 GCA_027031935.1 Myxococcales bacterium
GGCTGCCCGCTGATCTCCAAACTCTCTGTGGACCTGCGGTACTCGTAGCGCAATACCCTTGATGTCATAGCCGCGGTCCCTGTCGATGGCTTGAGTCCCGGCAGGGAAAGGATCCTCGATCAAGATGTAATCCGCATCTTTTGCGACCTGTACATGGAGTACCACCAGGATCTCGTCTCCCGAGTGCACAGGAGCGGTAAGAGGACTGGTTTTCAAAACCCACCCGTCGTCCTTTCTCTCCTTGTTGAGCTTGAAATACGAACGCGTCACATTGAAGAAGCTGCCTTTGGGCTTGATATTCTTTTCCCTTCCAAAATACGTCATGGAAGCGTTGTAGTAGATTGAGCCGGAACCTTTCTTTCTGATGGAGATTTCATTGTGGCCGATATGACCTTTCTTGTTTTGAAAAACCTTTATGCTCGGCTTGAAAAGATCATCTCCAGAAAGCTCCAGGGTCTTGGTCAGTGTCACGCTATGGAGTTTTCTGTCCTTCATGGAGACATTCACCGAGGCCGAAAAATCCTTGGCAGCAAACTTTTTCAGGTAATCCACCAGGGCAAACACCACCATTGCTGTATCCCTTGTGGACGCCCATGCCTCACCCTGCCTGCGTGACATCAGCCATTTTACCGCCTCGTTTATGTTCATGCTGTCAGGCTTTGACATTAGTAAGGTACGCAACACCGCTGCCGTGGTCTCCACCGGATCCTTTTGCCAACCCAACTGAGCGTCTTCACTTCCACCCCACCAGGAACCCTTGGAAGTCCTGTGTACGGCGAGTTCCAGGGATGAAGTCAGTTGCCGGGCCTTTTCCTTTTGACCCAGCTCGAACAGGGCCAGGGCCAGAGTAGCCTGGCCGTACTGGGTCAATTTCCTGTCATCTGTCAACTTGGACACCATGGATGGATACTTCACACCCGCCAAGGCCATGCTGTATAGGAGATACGATCTTTCTGTGGAACTCAGTTCAGAGGAACGGACCAGGGATTTCAGCCTGTTGGCTCCCCTGTTCAACATTTCAGTGTTTGTTTTCCAGCCGGTCCTTTTTGCAATGCTCAGGCCCTGGACCACATATGCGGTCATGATGGGGTCTGTGTCATCGTTCTTCCACCATCCCCAGCCTCCATCGCTGTGCTGGAGTTGGGCGAGTCTGGACAATCCAGCCTGAATGTAGCCGGGAAGTTTATCATCCAGCGACTTGTTTTCCACCCCAAGATCTTTCAGCGCCTTGGCGACCACAAGGTCCGGCAAAAACCGGCTCATGGTCTGTTCGGTGCACCCATAGGGATATCCAGTCAGGTAATCCAAAGACGAAAGCAAGGCAGGTGCAATACCGGTGGAGACATCTACACTTGCCTTCACAGAATCGGAAACGGCCGAAGCGGGGACATCCAATTCAATCGTGTTATCTGGATTGGCATCATCCAAAACCCCCCCTGCCAAAAGGGCTTGCTTCATTCCATACCTGAGTATGGGTATTTTGATCGACAGTGCATCCGAAAGGCTGGAGTCTTCCACCGAAGCCCGCACCTCGGCATCACCAGCGCCAGAAGCAAGCACATCCAATGGCACCAGGCTCATGCCCCTTGGTGAAACAGTCAACTCAGGGGGCGCCTCGCTGACCGTCAAGGGACCTGATACCTCCAGCTTTACCTTCAGCACCCGCTTTTTGTCCGTGTAGTTGTGAACGATGAGGCCAATGCGACTGCGGTCCTTTTCAACCAGAAATCCTGGCACAGCGAGTCTGAGCAGCAGAGGTTTCGATACCACAAATCCGCCAATACCCTGACCCACTCTGGTGTCTTTGGTTATAGTCCTTGCCGTCAGGCGCCAGGTGGTCAGATTGTCAGGTACCTTCACAGACAAGGTCACCTTGCCGTTTTCATCTGTCACGAGAGCAGGATACCAGGCCATTGTATCCTTGAACTTCGTACGAACCTTTGCCGATGCCAGGCTCTTGAACGAGCCAGGGAGCACGGGCTGGCGCATGTACAATGAAGCCATCTTGTCCTTTGATGTTTCTCCATATCCATAAAAGCGGAAAGAAATAGAACAGGATGAACGTACGTCGTTTCTTTTCCTGTGATAGAAAAATCTCTCGATGGGAATGGCCAACTCCGGACTTATTCCGTATATCGCTTCATCCACTATGGCCAGGGCCAACTCCGCACCTTGAACCGGTTGACCTTTGTAATCGGTCACACTTGCGGTAACAGAGACCTTGTCTCCCGGCTTCGCATTTTTCGGTTCCGCATCCAATGTCACATGGAGAAGTTTTTCTCTCGGCGGAACGACCACATCGAGTCTCCTGTGGTACTCGTTTCCATCGAAGACTTCGGCAACTCTCAAAAAGAAATTCGGTGATTGAGCTTCGGTGATGGGCATCTCGAACACCGCCGAATGTCCTTTGGCCCGGATCACCGAATATGCGTAGAGTTTGCCACCCTCGACCGTTGTCAACAGATGGGCATCGGCGTGGGGAGTAAGGATCAAAAACCTGACCCTGTCCCCAACATCATAAGTCTTTTTATCAGAAATTATCTGAAGCTCTCGCGGTGCGTATGGAATGTCACCGCCCTTGGAGGTCACGTATAACATGGCACTGGCTTCGACCTTGTTTCCGTGTCCATCATCGGAAGTGCCATGGACCACGTATGTCCCGCCCTTTTCGGGCTTGAATTCCAGCGATGCTTTTCCGCTGTCGTCTATGTGGATTTCTTTCTCCAGGAGCACAGTGGAATGTGCAGTGCCATCTGCAGACATGGTATTTGCCAAGACCTTCATCTTCACTGAGCTGGAGACCGGTTTGCGGGAATAGTCGCTGCAAAGAACCTTCACCACGGCTGGTACTCCAGGCGCATTCAAGAGATACTCCGGTTCAATGACCAGGCGATAACGCGCCTTGGTTACCTTGATGTGTGTGCTGCCGGTAACAGACCGAGATGAGGCATCGGTGACTACAGCCTCTATTCCATAGGTATAGTCCCGGCTGTCGTTTGAGGTCTCGAAGTCGACTTTGAACTCACCTTCCTTGTCAAGACTCCCCTCGAATTCATCGATGGTCTCGCGGATGGTATTACGATACTCGGAATCGGAGTAGTACCACGAATAGTCAGCATCTATCCACCACGGGATAAAAAACTTCGTTCGGTAAACCGTCACTTTCACCTTTGCGTCCTGGACTGCAGGGCCAAAATAATATTTTGCCGAGACGGTGGCATTGACCTTCTCACCGCTTACATACGCTCTTTTTTCAGTGGATACAGAGACCTTGTATTCAGGTTTCCTGTATGCCTTGACCTTGAACTCGCTTCCATAGTCCTTCTCGTCGACCACGGCAGCGAGTCGATACATCCCCAGGGAAGACGAGTCGAACAACCTGAATTTTCCATCAAAGGAACCGGCCCTCACCTTCAATTTCTCTGAAAAGACCTCCTGCCCGTTGGGATCCAAGACCCTGACAGCCACCTCAGAGGCCGGATCCATTTTGTAACTCTCCCCCTCGAATGCCCTGATGATCCCCTTGAAGAACACCTCCTGACCGGGTCGATATACAGGACGCTCCGTTGCAATATACACCTTGCGGGAAAACGAATTTGCCGGATGATAGGACGGATCCAAAAGCGCGAAATCCTCCCCTTTTCGAGCAAAGATAGTCATTTTTCGTACCAGTGGAATGGACTTTTGCCATAGTCCTTCAGAATCGGTGTTTCCTTTTCCCAGGACTTCTCCATCCTGTAACAGCGTTATGCCCACATTGGGCACAGGATTGCCAAGCTTTGGATCGACCGCGAAGACAAGAAGCTTTTCTTTGCTTTGTCTGGTCAAGAGCACAACATTGGAAATTACCACTACGGTGTAGCCAACTTCCTGGCCCCAGATGGCTTCCACCAGGTAAACCCCCGGTTTTCTGGTCGTGATCGCCACATTTCTGTAAACCCAGCCGTTCTTCTCACCCATGTCCTCTGTCCACATGTCCACCAGAACAAGGTCTTTCAATAGAGGAAGAGCGCTGTTATGAACCGAGTTTCCAGAGGCGACGTTTTCCAGATCCCGTACGCTCTCTGAATTCAGCTCCCTGACGACTTTCTTTGCGCGCTTCTGCAGGCTATTGCGAAAAGCATCGAAAAATGATTTTGCCGACAATCTCCATAGTTCGTCTCCCACATCCAGGCTCGACACTCTGCTCGGGCCATTCTGGGTTTCGATCCGGTGAAGATCCGATTGTCCCTTGAAAAACTTCTCTGGGTCAGGAACCTTGTATAACCTCATGTCTATGGCACTTACATCCCTTGCCTCCAGCCTGACCGAAATATCCTTGTCCGATGGGCTGAACATACGGTCTGTAGACAGGTAGAATCGTGGCTGCTCAGCCCCGGCTCTGGAGGGGGCAAACAATGAAAAACTCAGCAGCATCAGTGCCAGGACTTTGCCCGACTTACGTCTATACTTTCTGACCGAAAATTCAATATTGCTTGTCACTCTCATGGTTGTCCTCCATCGAGGATTTTCCAGCGGTAAAATCCTAAAAAATTTGGGTTATCTTTTTGTGGATGCCACCTGTCATCCTTATGCGCGCTCAAATCAGCCAGGCTGACCATCCTCACTTCGCCGGGATCATCACCTTCAGCACCCGTGTGATAAACCACCCTCCTCTTCATTCCCGCTCCGGGAGGATCCAGCAAGATCATGGTATGCATCGGAGAATCAGCATTTTGAATATCTCTGAAAAACAGCAGATCACCCATCTGGGCATTGCACTCCTGGCGAGAGACGAATACCGTATTGAGTTCCCATAACACCCTGGCGCTTGCAGTGGGCAAAAAGCTACCTACTCCGTCGAAGGACCCGGGTCTTGTCCTGAACAAGCTCTGCCCGAGAACGGGTACATCCGGATAGCTGAATGCCTGGACATCCTTTCCGGGCCAATGATGAAGATAAGAAGTCGCGGACAGCCAAGCAGCATCATGTCGTCTCATGGCCTGCATGTATGCGAACCTGGCGAGGCCAGCACAGTCCCTGTTGACTCTGGCCCATCTGTTATCGACCGAATAGAACTGAGACTCTGCAATAGCCACGAACCA
>JALVPF010000246.1 GCA_027031935.1 Myxococcales bacterium
TGTCCAGGTTGCGCGCAAGGGACTCGAACAAGCTGAACACCGCGTCCGTGGATGTAAGATTTCGCCTGTTATAGGTCGATGCATCGACAATCAGGTGTCGTCCAGCAAAATCGTCATTGTTGTTTTCGATCATTTTATCCTTCTTCTTTATCATCTTTTTGTCTTCTGGCTATTTCGTCTTCCAGTTCTTCGATCTCCGCTATTTGCCAGGGACGAACCGAATGAGCTGGAAGCCTTTGTTCCGCTTCTTCGAGACGATGCTTGAGTTCTTCCAGCGTGAGTTCTTCAATTGGCTTATCCATTGCAACTCTCCTTGGACTCCATGTTCGTACAGGTTTTCCGAAGCCTTAATTCAGCCTTGCTTTCGGCGAGATGGGATTTTAGTTCCGCAGGGACGAAACGGAAAGGGAAATAATTTCGTTTCTATAAGCGGCGCATATGGATATTATCAGCCACCAACATGGAAAAGGAGGTGCAAATATGGATTTGGATGCAAAAAGCGCTGTTGTTACTGGTGGAGCTTCAGGTCTTGGACTTTCAGTGGTGAAAAAACTGCAGGCCAAGGGTGCCAAAGTGGTTGTGGCAGATGTTCAGAGAGGTTCCAATGATCTCGGTGGAGCAGAGTTTGTGGAGTGTGATGTCACATCCCATGAGGCCATGCAGAAAGCCATAGACGCTGCTGTTGCCCAGGGTCCATTGAGTGCCATGGTGTGCTGTGCGGGTATCGGAACGGCAAACAAGATTGTAGGGAGGGATGCACCGCAGAGCCTCGAGGATTTCAATCGGGTACTGCAGGTGAATCTGCTGGGATCTTTCAACGGCTTGAGGCTTGCTGCATGGGCCATGAAGGATAATGAGCCTGATGAAGATGGCCAACGTGGTGTTATAGTGCTTACAGCTAGCATAGCTGCCTTTGAGGGGCAGGTGGGCCAGGTGGCTTACTCGGCTTCCAAGGGTGGCATTGTGGGCATGGTCTTGCCTGCGGCAAGGGAGCTGGCAAAAAGAGGGGTCAGGGTGGCAGCCATAGCCCCTGGAATATTCGACACACCCATGCTTGCCAAGGTCCCCGAGAATGTAAGGCAGGAACTCGCAAAGGGCGTTCCCTTCCCCAAGCGACTGGGAAAACCCGAGGAATTTGCTTCCATGGTTGGAACCATCATGGACAACACCATGATAAATGGAATCACCCTGCGTCTCGATGGCGCTTTGAGAATGGTCTGATCGCCGACTGGATAAGTCTATTACATGCGCACATATACCGTCATAGCCGTGGTAGGTGTTGGAACTTTTTTTGCCGCCATGGCGGGCTCAACCATTAATGTTGCTTTGCCGAATTTGGGAAGTGACCTTCATGTTTCCATAGGGCAATCCAGATGGGTCATACAGGTTGTGCTCATCTCCACGGCCTTGGTGATGATCCCCGCAGGGAGACTGGGTGACAGGTTCGGATACAAGAGAGTTTACCTGGCAGGGTTTGCCCTGTTTGGAGTCACATCTGCTGCCTGCGGTTTTGCTCAGACCTTGTTCTCGTTACTCGTTTTTCGGGCTCTCCAGGGGATCGGGGGAGCCATGGCCATGGCAAACGGACCAGCCCTGTTGACAACATCCTGCCCGGCAACCATGAGAGGCAAGGCCCTGGGATTGGCTGCAACAGCGACCTATACCGGATTGACCCTTGGTCCACCTGTAGGTGGATACATAGTGGAATGGTTGGGATGGCGGTGGACTTTTTTTATCAATTTGCCCATTGCCTTCATGGTCTTGATACTCGGTTCCATATTTTTGCCCCTGAAACCTGGCCATGGACAGTCTGCTTTTTTCAAGCTCTTCAAATCCAGGCAATTGGTGTTGGCTGTCATCAGTGCCATGAGCAACTACGTCGCCATGTTTGCGGTCGTACTGATGATGCCGTTCTTTCTGCAGGAAGGATTGGGTTTGAATCCAGCAAGGGTCGGGTCATTACTCATGACAACACCACTGGTCATGGCCCTGGTGACTTCACCATCCGGGTGGTTGTCGGACAGGGTGGGTACCAAGTGGCTCTCCGTTGCAGGACTTGTAATCCTCCTGTCAGGTTCCATGGGAATTTCTTCTCTGGATGCTGCTTCCAGCCAGACCATGGTGGTTTTTTGGCTTGCTGTGTGCGGGCTCGGAACAGGATTGTTCATCTCTCCAAATTCGAGTGCATTGATGGGGGCTGCTCCCGGGAATCTGCAGGGGGCTGCAGGGAGCATAATGGCGCTGGCTCGTGTATTGGGAGTCTTCTGCGGTGTTCTCATCGTGTCATCGGTGTATCAGTGGACTGGAGGTCATACGGGTAGCTCATGGCAAACCGCGGATTTTCACGCATTTTCCGTGGCGGTGGCAGTGGTGGCTGTTATGGCTGTGTTTGGGGTAGTGGCTTCCGCCCTGCGAAAAGAGTAGATTTTCCACCTCACTTGCGATCTCTGTGTCGATGCATCAAAAGCTCTCCTCGACGTGGAACACCACGCCTCCGGGAGCTTTTTCGCATCTCCTTGACCTCGCAAGCGATCTGAAAAATCTGATCACGGAGCTGCTGCGTGCCATCTCCATATGGCAGGTTCATGACTCAGTGAGTAAAATCCAGAATCCACCGTAGCAGTCCCACAAGTATGAGCACCGCGCCTTCCCAGCGACTGAGCTTCCAGCCGGTACGAAGGAAAACCACCACCAGGACGCACATGCCCACGAGCATCAACACGGATGAAAAGGAGCTTCCGGTCACGGACATGGGCCTGATTACACCCGCGACACCCAGCACACCCAAGAGGTTGAAAAGATCAGATCCTACCAGGTTGCCCAGAGACATGCCTGCCTTGCCCCTTGCTGCGGCCATGAGAGAGGTGGCAAATTCCGGGGCTGAAGTTCCCGCAGCCACTATGGTCACGGCGATTACCCATTCACTGACACCCAGGAATCGCGCTATGTTGGATGCTGAATCCACCAGGAGGTCTCCGCCCGCAGCAACTGCCAATATACCCAAAAGGAGCAGGGGAACGTCTTTCCAGGTGGCGATTCCCCCCGGGATTTCTTCTTCCTCCACCGGTTCCTTGCGTAAAAACAGGAGAGAAATATACCCAAGCAGTCCTCCCAGCAAGATTATTCCTTCCCATCTTGCCAGGTGACTGTCATAGAGAAATAATACAAGGGCAAGGGTGGTAATGATCAGCAGTATGCCATCTCTATAGACTATCCTCGGGTTGGTTTTCATCGCGCTGAACATGGCACAGCCCCCGAGAATAAAACCCAGGTTAAAAATGTTCGATCCCACTACGTTTCCTATGGAGATGTTGGCATTTCCTGATATGGCGGCAGAGACCGTAACCGCGAATTCAGGTGCTGAGGTCCCAAAGGCGACTATGGTCAGGCCTATTGTAAGGTCGGAAAGCTCGAACTTTCTTCCAATGCGCGCAGCGCTATCCACAAGCCAACTGGATCCTTTCCACAGCATGGCTATGGATGCCACAAGCAGCAAAACATCTAGCACCACGGACCAGTTCAAGACAGCCGACCTCACTTCCAAATTCTCACTACAGGGCGGTGTACCCTACAAAAAAAGCTCATTCAAGTTAATATGGACAAACAGAGTCATGGGACGAAGTTGCCTTGTTGACATCATCGGTCATGAAAGATAGTTTGGGAGCTAGAGTTTACCTTCATGAAACTGTTGCCGGAGAAGAGCTATGGCCGATCCTGCTGTTCGTGAATTATTCAGAAAGGTCTCCATTTTTGCAGATGTAGATGACAACGCACTGGATCGTCTGGCGAACATGGCTGCGAGCAAAGACTATCAAAAAGGCGCCCTTGTGTTTGGGCAAGACGAGCCGGGCGATGCCATGTTCGTGATATTTTCTGGACGGGTCAGGGTCGTGCTATACGGTGAAAACGGCAAGGATATAACCCTTACATTTTTCAAGGCCGGCGATTTTTTTGGCGAGATGTCACTGCTTGACGAACAAAACCGTTCGGCAAACGTGATCACGACGGAACCTTCAACCTTGCTGGTGCTCAAGCGTGAAGACTTTCTCAAGCATTTGAACGAAAGCCCAACCACCGCTATCAACGTCATAACCGAATTGAGTCGCAGGTTGAGAAAGGCCGACGAAGTCATCGGCAACCTGGCTCTCCTGGATGTCTATGGTCGGGTGGCGCGTATGCTTTTAGAGTTGGCTGAAAACGATGGTGAGCAGGTAGAGGAAGGCATCCTTATCCACAGACGACCTACTCAACAGGATATTGCCAGCATGGTCAATTCATCCCGGGAGACGGTATCAAGGGTTTTGAACGAGTTGCAGAAAAGGGGCTTGCTCCTGATGGATGGGAAAAAGGTCATTTTAAAACCGAGTTTTTATTCAGAAGCCTTGTGACTGTCAGGTCTCAGCCGATTGAGCAATCCATGAACCCCATGATCCATTTGCAGGGTATTTACAAATCCTTTGACGACAATGAAGTGCTTAAAGGGGTGGAACTCGAGATTGTCGAGGGAAAGACTACCGTGATCATCGGAGGGTCTGGTTCCGGCAAGAGTGTCTTGATGAAACACATGTTGGGTCTGCTGAAACCGGATTCCGGGAGGGTTTTTGTGG
Source organism: Myxococcales bacterium (assembly GCA_027031935.1). GTDB lineage: Bacteria > Myxococcota > B64-G9 > B64-G9 > B64-G9 > JALVPF01. Next base: position 4,608 of record JALVPF010000246.1, read on the forward strand.
ATGGAGAGGACATCACCGATCTTTCAGAACGAGAGATGGTCAAAGTGCGCGCCAAGTTCGGGATGGTTTTTCAGCAGGCTGCCCTGTTCGATTCCATGAATGTGGGAGAAAATGTTGCTTTTCCACTGCGAGAGCATACAAAGCTGAAGGACTCCGAGATCAAGGATCTGGTGGCTGAAAAACTTCAGTTGGTGGGCTTGGATGGTATTCAGAGCCGTTTCCCCTCTGAGCTTTCAGGAGGAATGAGAAAGCGAGTGGGGCTTGCCAGGGCAATTGTGTTGGGCCCACAGATAATCCTCTACGATGAGCCAACCACAGGGCTGGATCCCATCACCGCTCACAATGTGGATATGATGATCATGGATGCACAAGAAAAACTGGGCATTACCTCAGTGGTCATTTCTCACGATATAGCTTCCACTTTCCGTGTGGGGCAGCATGTGGCCATGCTGTATGATGGAAAGATA
>JALVPF010000247.1:0-15819 GCA_027031935.1 Myxococcales bacterium
CCTGCAGCAGTTGATGAGGGACATGATCTCTGAGCAGACCTCCGGCTTGAGAGAGGTTCTTGTTGGCAGGGCACTGTTGTCTTCCGAACCACAGGAGACTGAAGAGCCGGGTGAAGAAGATCTCGATTATCTGGATGACCCGCTTGGCATAGCCATACCCTGGGAGGAGAAGTATGGAGACAAGGACGAGGATGAAGGTGGGGAATAACCATGGCGGGTAAAAACATGAGCAAGGCCTTCACTGAATATTTTGACGCGGGCATATACAGTCATTCTGTGCTGAAGCGAACAGCAAGGGCTTTTTCTGAATTTGCGAATATTGAAATAAAGCGTGAAGGAAAATATCGCAAGGTGGTTTTCAAGTCTGTTCATTCAGAACATCGATCCATTATCGCTGACGAATTTGCCAACTATGCCCTTGGCTGCCTGGTGGTGGAGACATGAAACCGCTGATCCTGCCAAAGGTCAAAAACCCGGACCTCATGCCTTTCCACTACCGCATTCTTGGTGGCCAGGTCCTGTTGACCAATGACGCCGGGTATCATGCATGGTTGAGCAAGGAGGAGTTTGGAGATTTTGTGGGAGGTACCCTCGACCCTGAAAGCCAGGCCATGGAAAATCTGCGTTCTGCCCGAATGGTCAGGGACGAAAATGCGGAAATCGACACAATCGAAAAAATCAATGGAAGGTCTGGCCATATTTTTGAAGGCACCAGCCTTCACATCGTCATCTTGACTCTCAGGTGTAATCAAAACTGTGTTTACTGCCACGCCAATAGAAAACCCAAAGGGGCCAAAGGCTATGACATGAGCATGGAGATTGCAGAAAAGACCCTGGATGTCATATTTCAGAGCCCAGCGAGGGAACTAACCATAGAATTTCAGGGAGGGGAACCATTACTCAATTTTGAAGTACTCAGGTACATGGTCGAGCAGGGGTATGAGAGGGCGGAGCGCCTTGGAAAGACAGTCTATTTCAGCCTTGTGAGCAACCTGAGTGTTCTTGAGAGTGATGATGTGGATTTTCTGGTGGACCATGGCGTGATGGTCTGCTCGTCTCTCGATGGTCCAAGGAAACTTCACGACAAGAACAGGCCCTTTGGAAAGATGAGTTCCTATGACTCAACTCTGGAGAGCATTGATTCATTCAAGGGAGCATACAATAGCAGGAAGCACGATTTGTCCCTCGCTTATGTGAATGTTTTAGCAACTATTTCCAGATCATCCCTGTCTAAACCTAAAGAGATCGTTGATGAATATATTCACCAAGGTCACAAGGTGGTTCACCTTCGCCCATTGAATCCCTTTGGCATGGGGAAGAAGATCTGGGCAAAAGAGGGATACAAGGCAGAGGAATTTCTGGTTTTCTGGACTTCGGCCATGGACTACATGATCGAGCTCAATGAACAGGGCACTGAGATCATGGAGAAGATGGCCTCCATCATGCTGACGAGAATTCTGACGGATCGCGATCCCAATTACATGGATCTGCGCTCTCCCTGCGGTGCCGGTATTGGTCAACTGGCATACAACCATGACGGCAAGGTCTATACCTGTGACGAGGGGCGGATGGTAGGTGCCATGGGAGATGATATCTTCCAGGTCGGTGATGTCTCAACGGATTCCTACAGCGACATCATTCATCATCCCGGGGTCCGTTCCCTTTGTGCTGCCTCTTGCCTTGAATGTCTACCCGGCTGTTCTCAATGCGCCTATGCTCCATATTGTGGCGTTTGTCCTGTATACAACTATGTGGTCCAGGGAGATCTGGTGGCGCGAATGCCTGAGAACGACAGGTGCAAGATACAGATGGGCATGCTGGATTATCTATTTTTGAAGCTCAGAAAGCCAGGAATAAAGGACTTGCTTTCGAGATGGACAGAGACAAGAGACAGGTCTTCAGTCTACCGGAGGAGAGTTTGAAACTTGTATAAAGCAGTTGCCATGCGCATTAGTTTAAAAAGCCAGCTGGTCTTGACATCTGTCCCGAGGCTGGTTACAACAAGCATTCGAAAATCGAGCCCCCGTAGCTCAGTAGGATAGAGCGGCTGCCTCCTAAGCAGCAGGCCACCTGTTCGAATCGGGTCGGGGGCGCTTTATTTTTACTCATGGAGGTGTTCGGTTGACCAACAAGCCGGCCATCATAGAAGTTCCTCATGAGACCCTGGAATCACTGGACCAGCTTTTCTACGCTAGCTCCAAAGGCACCCATCTCCTTTTTTCAAACAACGTTATACGCGATGCTTTCATAAGGCAGGAGACTGTCTCGGAAGAGGAACTGGAGTCATTTTCTGAATGGATACAGCCCATATTGGCAGATCTGATTCAGATTGACGATCTGGAAAAGAGAAAAGAATTCATAGCAGGTTTGGAACCTGCTGCCAGAGACATTCTCGTTCATCTTTACTTCGGCTTTTTGGATAGGTACGTGGTAGAAGACGAGCTTCCCGATATTCTTCAGTAGAGGTTGGTTTCAAAAGCCTGATACTTTTTGAAGAGGCTCTCGGTTTGGGGACAAAAATGGCTATCTCCAGGACCAGAACTGAGCAATTCATTTCCAAGGTCCCTGCCCGGGTTCTCGAAATCCTGAAAAAAATCTGGAACTCGGGATTTGATGCCTTTCCGGTGGGAGGCTGTGTCAGGGATTTGATTTTGGGAAAACCTGTCGCGGATTGGGATCTTACCACCAATGCCCTCCCTGAGCAGCTCATGAAATTGTTCCCCAAGGTAATTCCAACCGGCATGGAGCATGGAACGGTTACGGTGCTCATGCAGTCCTTGCCGGTAGAGGTGACTACCTATAGAACGGAAGGCGCCTATTCTGACGGAAGACATCCGGATCTGGTTCATTTCGTAGAAACCCTTGAAGAGGACCTGATGCGTCGTGACTTTACCATGAACGCCATAGCCCTTGACGTGAGACAGAAGCGTGTCATCGACCCCTTCGGGGGTGTTGAGGATCTGCAGGCCAGGGTGATACGGGCTGTTGGAGATCCCCTGGAACGATTTACCGAGGATGGACTGCGACCCATGAGGGCTGTCAGGTTTGCTGCGGTCCTGGACTTCCGGATTGAGGAAGAAACCCTCGAAGCCATTGGAAAATCCGTTGAAATCTTCAAGACTGTGGCCATGGAGAGGATCAGGGAAGAGTTGATGAAACTCCTGGCGGGCAAGGACCCGGTCAATGGTGTAGAGCTTTTGAGAACCACCGGTATGCTGGATCATGTGCTCCCAGGTCTCACGGCCGGAATGGGCCAGAGTCAAAACAAATACCATTTGCACGATGTTTATTACCACGCCCTTGCCAGTCTTGAAAACACCTCTGGAGATCCTGTACTGAAACTAGCTGTCTTGCTCCACGACATTGGAAAACCAGCCTGCGTGGGGGGACCGGAAGGACAGCATACCTTCTACGGTCACGAAAAGGAATCAGCTAGGCAAGTGGATTTGATCATGAAGAGGCTTCGCTTTTCAAACAAGGATCGACAGAGGGCGGTCAGCCTCGTTGCAAACCACATGTTCCATTACGAACCGGACTGGACAGATGGTGCAGTGAGGAGATTCATGCGCAGGGTTGGTCCTGAATTGCTCGATGATCTCTGGGAGATGAGACGTGCAGATGCTCTGGGCGGTGGTGTTGGAGTCGAACAGACCCTGGAGAGGATGAACGAACTCAAAAACAGGATAGAAAGTCTAATGGAGCAGGACCAGGCACTCAAGGTTACTGATCTCGCAATAACTGGACAGGACGTGATGAGGATACTTGGAAAACCCCAAGGACCCTGGATTGGTCAAGCCCTGAACAAGCTTCTGGAAAAGGTTCTGGATGATCCAAGTCTAAACACTCCTGAACACCTGGAGAAGCTCCTTCTGGAGTGAAATTTTTGGAAAATCCTATAAGTTATCCACAAGCATGGCCTGGATTCTCAATTTCTCCTTTTGTTTTGAAGCCTTCTAGATGCCTTTGATGTTTCTGCATAACTCCGGGAATAAAAAGATTATTTTTATTGAATGGTTTTTAGACTTTACTAGAAGACTTGTTGAAGTAAGCCTTTAATTGTGCGAAAGACAAGAGAATGTGGATAACTTGTGGAAAACTTTCAGCTCATTTTTTTACAAGTCTGTTTATCTTCTTTTCGAGTATGAGACGCTCGAATGCAGCAGAGGCATCCAGGGCAAGAAGGTGAATGCTGCTCAGGTCTTTTCTGAATCCTGGTCGTTTTCCACAGTCTCCATAAAGAATACAGATTGCCTTCTGTCTGACTGTAATGGGAATGAGCAGGACCTGTCTTGGTCTGACTTCTCCCAGGGTTGCAAGAAACATCTCATTTGCAGAAGTCCGTGGCATGGAACCAAAATAGTCGGTCTGCGTCTCCTTGACTGTCCTGAAAACCGAAGGAGAACTCAAGGGGATGATAATACCTTTGATCTGGTCCTTCTTTACCTTGGACCCTGTCCCCATCCATCCCACAAGCATGTCCTTCTTGATAATGAAAATGACGACCCTCTCCATGAGAGAGGATGAAAATTGAACCAGGGTCCTTGCAATCTCGTCCCTGTCCTTGGCGTTGTCCACCAGGTACTTTGCTTTGGCCGAATCATTAAGGGCAGTCAATTGATTTTCAGGCTCTTGCTGGGATGCAGGTGGTTTTATGTTTGTTTCAATGACATTTCCAATTGGGTTCGTTTTTGGCCGAGTTTCTTCGCTTTTCGCCTGATCCAATACGCTCTCGACCTTTTTCACAATGGCGTCGTTTATGGATGAAATGGTGCTTTTCTTGGTTTTTGTCAGGTGTATGATCTCCTGGTCCCTTGAGCCAAGACCAAAAAGTTCTTCCAATTCGCCTGAAGCCGGTTCGATGAGCAAGGTCGCCTGATCGGATTTTTTCGGCCCAGCTGGGGACAATTCTGTTACATTGGGCGTTGATGGAGCCTCTGCAATCAACTCCGGGCTTTCTTCGAAATGGCTTCCGGATGGATTTCGGACAAGCGTCGAGAATATGGGAAAGTCTGAAGACAATCCACCTTCATCGACGGCAGGTACATAATTGACCTGTGTTTGTCCCCTGTCAGGAAGAATACCGTAGTACTCTTCCATTGCCTGTTCCAACAGTCTGTCCGGTGTGGCGACAGGAGATGCGTTATAACCAGTGACAAAAGATATCTCCTCCAAGGCCTCCCGGTTGGTCGGGTCCGACATGGCCATGTGGAGTACTCCCTGATGCAGCATGACAGGTACGGTGCGGTGAGTCATTACAATGTCAATGGGCACGAGACGAGTGATGAAGGTGGGCAGTCGAAGAAAAAGAGACTTCTCCGCCAATGGAATCTGAAGCTTCGAAGAAAAAAAGGCGGCCAATTCCTTGTCATCCATGTAACCAAGGCCAATCAAGGCCTGAACGAAAGTCTGGCCGCCTGCCACAGAGGACGAAAGAACTCTTTGTAGCTGATTTTCATCAATGATTCCGCTCTCTAGGAGGAGCGTACCAGCTTCCGACCTCATGAAAATACCCCATGTTCCAGACAACTACCGATTGTCCAAGGTTATTTTCATGGGGTCTTGATGTCAAGCATGACCCATATCCAGGATGTCTGACGAACAAAAAGAATAAAATTGGGTTGAGAATTTAATGTTGCAGGATTTGCGTCGATGATGAGGCTGGCGCGAGCGTAGACATCAAAGGAATGCACGGACGCAGACCTGCGGTGATGCTCGCAACAACAAAAAAGGGCAAGGATGCCCGTGAACACTGGATTCCAAGGAGGGAAACCATGCCGATGTCTATCCGTACAAATGTCTCTGCTCTCAACGCACAACGAAATCTGCAACAAACCATGTTCATGCTGGATGGGTCTCTGGCCAAGCTCTCTAGCGGTTACCGAATCACAAAAGCTGGAGATGACGCAGCTGGTCTGGGGATTTCTGAGAACCTAAAAGCCCAGATACGTTCAGTACACCAGGCGCAACGAAATGCGTTTGACGGTGTGAGCGTCATCCAGACGGCAGAAGGTGCTTTGAACGAACTTTCTTCCATTCTCATCAGGATGAGAGAACTGGCCATGCAGAGCGCCTCTGACGGTCTTGGGGACACCGAACGAGGTTACCTGGAGACCGAGTTGGATGCACTGGTGGAAGAAATCGACAGAATCTCGCAGACCACGGAATTCAATGGTCAAAAGCTGCTCAATGGTTCGCTTGCTTCCACTGCCAACGCTCTTGAATTCCAGGTCGGAATACGCAATACCTCCAATGATAGAGTCTCGGTAACAATCGGTTCTGCGACTTCATCTGCATTGGGTGTGGATTCTGCTTCCGTTACCATCGCCACTGCTGCTGCAGCCCAGGCAGCCCTCGACACCATAGATAGCGCCATTCAGTCAGTCAGTACGGTGCGAGCCGGGCTGGGAGCTCTTGGCAACAGGCTCAATTCCACCATCGCCAACCTTGCAGTGGCAGGAGAGAATCTCTCTGCAGCAAACTCGAGGATCAGAGATGTGGATGTGGCGAGCGAGACTTCAACCATGACCAAAGCACAGATTTTACTCCAGGCTGGAACCAGTGTATTGGCACAGGCAAACGCAGTGCCACAAGTAGCACTTACACTGCTTCAGTAAATCCGGAAAGATAGCCACCCCTGGGGTCCGAAAGTAGAAACGGACCCCGGGGTACGATTTCCATGGAGGGTCTGGTCATGATACGCCTATTGAAGAAAAAAGATGTCCGACTTGGAGTAAAAGCAATTGAAGCCTTTTGCCAGGTGATTTATCTTTTTCCACACCCTGACCATGATCCCGAGCCTGATCCGCCGGCAGCACTTGGCTCTGCCAGACGTGGTAACTCCATCGGTCTATTACATGTTGATCATCAAATCCAAACCAACATGCTTGCCGCAGCATGAACCAAATCGTACTATCCGGCTGAAGGCCCTGAGTTTTAAATAATTTTCCGCCCCTGGAGGAACCCTGCAGAAAATTTATATGAGCATGCGGGTAGGGGTTGGCTGCGCAGCAAGTGTAATTGCATCAGCCTTCAAGCGGCCAGGTAAAGGTGTGTTGCCAGATTCTTGCTTGATATTTGACAACATGGCCAATTCGCCATATATCAGGTACATAATTTCAAGAGGCGTTCAAAGGGTGCCAACCTTGTGCAAAATCGCAATATCTTCAGGTAGAAGATACAGACCTGAACCAGGTTATATTTTTTTCATAAGTAATTGCAAATGTGACCAAGTTGCCACGTGTTTTTCCGGCTGCGGCAGCATCTTTCGACTTCAGGCCGCATCAGGCGGGACTTGACAAGGGGACGAGTCATGAGCGATCAAATCAAGCAAGAGTTGATCAGAGTTGGAAAGCTGAAGGAACTCGATGGATGAGAACCATGCGGGGCGCTTCATCCAGAAATGATGCAGGGCGAAAAGATAAAGGATACTGACCATGATCGTTTTAGACCTGAATCGAAGTCTGTTTACAGGCAAAGCGCTTTCCACGTCCGTGCTGATGGAGCACGATCAGATGAAAATTCGTCGTATCGAGCTGGCCAAAGGTGCACAGATTCCAGAATGCCAGATGCAGGAGGACTTGGTGTTTGTGTTGCTCAGCGGGCGGGTGACCTTTCGCTCCGAGGAAGACGAGAAACTCCTTGCAGCCCCCGGAGCCGTGTTTATCCAGGGAGGCGCCACCACTCGCAGCATGGAGGCTCACGAGGAGTCTTTAATCCTCGCCGTACTCTGCCATTCCAAGAGTATCACAGGACCATGACCGTACTGAGGACAGAAGGCTATAAAGACTGCAACTCAAAAGCTTTCAGTTTCAGTCCAGCCTTTTTTTCAGCTTCTTTCAGCAAGACTCTTGGATCGCGGTCGCGATCTTTGAAGTCAAGAGGGTAGAAGACTATCTGGTCGTGGTCTTCCACCGCCAGGGTTTTCCCGTCAGGAGCAAATGCCACTCTCATGGCGCTCCCATCAGTCCTCAGTTTCAGAATCGGGTTGAAAGAGGCAAGATCCCATACCACGACCTGTTCGTCATCTCCTGCAGAAGCCAACAACTTTGAATTCGGACCAAAGGCTATATTGTTGACCCATAGAGCATGCGCCTGCAATGTCTTGAGCTTTTCCCATGAACCTCTTCCATATGATTACCTTTTTATCCTTCCCACTAGTTGAAAGAATCCGCCCACCAGGGGAGAAATCCACCCCTGAGACCCAGTCTGTGTGGCCGGATAGCTTGGTAAGCAGGTGAAAATCTTTTGCATCATAGATGTAAGCCAAGTCATCAGCGCAGGCAGTCGCCAGGTACTTGCCGTCAGGAGAGAAGGTCACGTTGTAGACCTTGTCCGAATGGTCAGCGAGGACGAACTCTGTTTTTCCTGTGCTAAGATCCCAGACACGTGCGCTCTTGTCATAGCTCGCACTGGCCAGCAGATGTCCGTCAGGGGAAAAATCCACATCCATAACCCGATCATATGAAGAGGTTGCGATGTTTTTTCCGTCTGGTGAGAAAACCGCAGAGTACAAGGCATCTCCATGACCCCTCAGTACCATGAGCTTTTTTCCGGAGGCCGTGGACCATACGCTCGCGGTCTTGTCCCAGCTTGTGCAGGCGACCATGCTGCTATCCGGAGAAAAGGAAACGCCTCTGACCTTGCCCGAGTGAGTGCCAAGTTTATAAAGAAGCTTCCCATTTGAGTGCCACAAGAAGGTGAATCCATTGGAGAGGCCAGCTGCAATCTTTTCACCATCGGGACTGATAGCCACAGCCATCACCTGGGATGATGTCACCAGGGTCAAGACAGGATGTTTACTATCGAGTTGCCAGAGTTTTACCGTCTCATCGGTGCTGCCGGTAACGAGTATTTTTCCTGCCTTGGCGAAGGCAATACCCCAGATGCTGTCGGAATGAGCAGAGAACTCATACTTTTTTCCCCTGTCTCTGCATCCAGGACCTCCACGCTGCCCTTGTAATCTCCCACAGCAAGGTATTTTCCTCCAGGTGACACGGACAGACTGAGAACCGTAAATTTCAAATTCTTCGTCCAAACAAGCGAGTCGACGAAACGAAACCTGCTTCTGTAAAGCTGGGAGTCCGTCTCGGCCTTTATTCTGGAAGCTTCCGGATTTTTTTTAGCATACTGAGCATCATAGAACTCCCCGTTGGGATTCGCCGGATTGAACACCAGTGAAGCAGAAGCAAAAATGCCGGCAGACATGGGCATCTTGCTTGCAAGAAGCCTTCTTGCTTCCATGGCATAGGCTTGAGAAGGATGTTGGTTTGCCAACAGGCCCTTGATGTGCTCCTGCTTCCTTGCAGCAGACTCACGTTTGTACGAAAAAGATACGAAGACCAAACTGATGAGAATCATTACAAACACAGTGGAAGCAGCAATGAAAGTGGCCTTTTTTTTACCTGCAAACCTCTTGAGCAGTTCCCAGGAAGAATACTCGTACACTCCCACACGGGCGCCGCTCATGAAAGCGGTGAGGTCTCCACTCATCTCTGCGGCGTTTTCGTATCGTCTGTCCTTGTTTCTGTCGAGAGCGCATCGCGCGATGGCAACCAGTTCGGCAGGCGCATTTGTTTCCAGTTCCTCGGCTGGCCTCACCTGGTCCTTCATCACCTTGCCAATGATTTCATAAGGACTCCCTCCAACAAATGGGGGCCTTCCTGTCAAAATCTCGTATAGAACAGCACCCAGCCCCCAGACGTCGGATCCTGCCACCTGGCTCCAGTACCAGCGAACCGGAAAAGGTATCCTTGACTGCTTTTTCGGCACCCAAGGTATTCATGACCTCAGATGCATCACCACTATGGGCTGTGATGGACTCCTGGACCAGTTTCTCCAGTAATGCAGATTTTTCTTTTGAAAGCAGACCTTCTTCTTCAAGGCGTTTTGACAAGGGAACAGATGGGTCCGTCATCCAGGCAGAAGCAGTGGACATCAGCTTGTCGGCTTTTACAAAGCCCAATTGTACAGCCAAGACCATGAAGATCGACTGGTCATTTTGGATGGCAGGCTTTTCGCTCATTTTTCCTCTTGCAGATTTGTGCGTAGAGATACCTTAGAATGGATTGTTATAAATATTCAATCCGATTTATTATCACTAAATATCTTTTTCAGGGAGGCTCGTTTATGTCAAAACTTCATTGGAACGTTTTCCCACTTTTTGCGGCTCTCTTGATGTGGTCATGCTCAGGAAGCGTATCAAAAGCCCCTGACGCAGGCTTGGACGGTGAAGATCATATGGATGCCGGTGCAGATGGTAGTCCAACTCATGATTCCCTCGATGGTACTGATGCCGGACCTGACAATGGGCCTGACGCCAATACTCTCGATGGCGGAGATGAAAGCTATGATGGTGATCTGTATCCCGATGGTGCTGATGGAGCTGACAGCGACGAAGTGCCCGGGGCAAGCATTTTTGTCGATCCATACCTCTCTGTCCAGCAATGTGATGACTATGATGTATCCGCTCGTTCCTGCGGTCCTGGAAGCAGGAGGGCATTCCAGTCTCTTGGGGATGCTGCGTCTGTGGCCGTTGCCGGTGACACGGTCATGCTCAGGCAGGGCAGCTATAGCCAGCAGCTTGCTCCTTCGAACTCGGGAACTCAAGACAATCCCCTGGTGTTCATGGCTTACCCGGGGGAGAGGCCGGTCTTTTCCGGCCAGCTGCGTCCGGCCATCGTTCTTTCCGGCTTGAGCCATGTGCAGATCAGAGGCCTGGCAGTGGAGAACACCGCCCGTTGGATATACCTGGATGACGCTGAGCACTGCCTGGTAAAAGATTGCGAATTCCTGGGGGCCACGGATGAAGGAGCAGGTTCCAAGTCGGGTTTTTACATGCTCCACAGCACATTCAATCGCATAGAAGGTAATCTGATAAAAGACAGCCCCGAAGATTCCATGGCCCTGGTGGACGCCGATAGAAACATCATTGTGGACAACAGGTTCATAAATGCAGGGCACGCATTGTGGGCCATCAGATGCGGTGACTACAACGTGATAAGGGGAAACTACCTGTACAACGATCAGGAAAAAATCGGTGAGATCTACGATTGCGATGGCCAGAGCGACATCTATGATTATGATGCCACCAAGAGAAACCTGGTGGAAGGAAACGAGTTTGCCTATGTGCCATCGTCCGGCAATCACTCTCCTTACTCCGGAATTCAGTTTGCAGGACAAGACTCCATAATAAGGAGGAACATTTTCCATTCAACCACAGGTCCTGGATTGCGAATGGCGCTGTATGGACAGGAAGCCAGGCACAACACCTCAAACCGCATATACAACAATGTCTTCTACAAAACGGATTTTGCAGGGGTGGACATGGCTGAGGGGGAGAATTTTTCTGATAACATCTTTTTGAACAACATCTTTGCAGCAAGCTCCTTTGTGGCCAATGACACGAGGTGGGATTGGTGGGTTGATGTACTTGCCGGAAAACCAGTACAGGTAAAGGTTTCCAGGCTCGATGGTTTCGAACTGAAAAACAACTGCATCTTTTTCGATGCGGCTCATGTGGCAAACCCGTGGCTGGTGACATACGGTTGGCGCAGCCCGGGATGGGACCAACAGCATGAGGTCTCTTGGTGGGAACAAAACTATCCCCAGCTCATCTCGGGCTCTTTGGAGACGGACCCTGAGTTTGCAGACCCTGAAAACGGCGACTATCACCTGAAGCCCGACAGCGGACTCATCGATGCGGGGACATTCCTGACCCATGCCACGAACTCGGATACAGGCAAGACAGTGGCCGTGTATGATGCCAGGTTCTTTTTCGATGGCTACGGAATTGCAGGCGAGCAGGGTGACACCATCCGGTTTGAAGGAAGCGATACAAGAGCCGTGGTGACGCAAGTGGACCTACAGGCAAAAACCATCACCCTTGACCATGAAGTCACGTACACCTCGGGACAGGGCATATCTCTGGATTACATGGGCGCAACTCCGGACGTAGGTGCCTTCGAGACTCGGTAAACTTCAGCTCAATATTCGGATATTCCCCAGTTGGTTCCAGGTGCCACCGTGGCTCTTGGTGGCGCAAACTGATTGCTTGCCTCTATCCCATCAAGCACGGGTTCGCTCTCCATGATAAAGAGTTCAGCCCTGTCTCCGCTGGGAGTATTTGTGTTTGCAATGGTCTGCCATGCTCCAGAAGGCTTTCGGATGGAAAGATTGTATACGTATGGGCCTCCTGCAGAGCCTGGCATGTCGGACTGCCAAAGGACCTTTACCCCTGAATCTTGTAAAGAGTCCGAAATAGTACGCACATCAGCACCGTCTCTCGATATGGTCAGGGTAAAATCGGTGCCGATCTGTCCAACGAACACGAAGGGGTATGATTCTCCTGGTGCAATTTTGTATGGACCCTCGAAGGTAAAAGGATAGGTGGAAGGAAAGATCTCCTGGTATGTTCCTGTTTGTCTATCTATGGTCCAGTAATGAACCGAGGGAGTGATAAACTGAGGGAGGGGATCATTGGGCCCGGAAGGTTCATAACCGGGTTGCACAATCTGATCCACGGCGAACTGGAGAACTGAAAACCAGTTGTCTTGCCTTGGCATGTGACCATTGCGCAAAAGTACGTGAGCTTCTACCGGCACTCCAGCTTCGATTATACCTGCTCCATAGATCACCTGAAGATGGTATGGCACGATGAAATCGTGGCCTGTGACTTCAAGATAGACCTCGGTGCCAGCATCCAGAAGACCTTTTACATACAAAGGTGACGACAGGCTCTTTTCCGAGTCAGCCTCTTGAACATCACTGGTCCCTGTAAGGACATACAAAAGAGACTGTTTTCCTGTAAGCCCTGTCATATGAGGCTTGTTTGCACATTCAGGATATGTCCATCCCGCTTTCCATGCGTCAGCAAGCCCTGTATCCGTTGCTGTTACCATCATCATGCCAGGATAGGTCGGGCTTGCCAAATCAGCTTGTTGGCCCAATATGCTTGGAGGCGCGATGGCTATTGCCAAGATTGCTCTATAATCGTGAGCATGTGGATTGCTCGCTATGGCCAGTGAAGTGTAACCACCTCTGGAACCACCAAAGGTGATCACCTCGTACCTGTTTCCATGAAACCTGTTTGCCACCCATGAGATGGCTTCAGCTGCCATATGGTCTGCGCTTTGATCGAAGCTTCTGCTGGCCACTGCTCCGCTTCCATCGGTCAGTACTCCAATTACACCCCGTTTCCCGTCAAGTCCACTGTTGGCCACCAACTGCATGAGGGCTGGTCCATGCACCTTGAACAGAGAATCGTTTTGATCATAAAAACTGTTCATCACGATTGGGTAGGTGCCCGCAGGAGCACTGACGCTCCAATTGGGAGGCAGGATGACTGTGACCAGAGATCCGTCAACTATTGATGAATGTATTACCTGTACCCGACAGGTGTCTGACTGCGCTTCTCGGATGGAAGGATAGGTGTTGCTCCAGGGTGAAGGGGGCAGGAGTTCCATGGCAACGCCTGTGGACCTGCATGCGTTGGCTAGAGTGGATATGGCCATATCATTGGAGATACTCACGACGCTGTACCTATCGCCAAAGTAGCTCTCGTAGTCTGGAATTCCAAGAGTGTAATACCTGTAGCAGGAGCCCATGTTATATTCGGATGCATCAGGCATTGGATTGGGCTCCCAGAGGTTTATCTGCCCGGTACCGAGATATTCAAACTGCCCGCTGCTCCAGTGAGTGACTACAGGAAGAAAATTGTCCACAGCATCACATTCAGGATTTGCCTCTCTCGAACATCTGACCGGATTGAAGTCCGTGTCTCCATCATCACCTGTGCCACCGTCGAAAGAATCAATGTCTGCAGAATCACCGTCAGAGGTCCAGGCCCAATCACCAGGATCACCTTGCGCGTCATCATCAGAGATTTGGTCGGGTTCATCGCTCCTGTCCCCATCAGAAAAATCCGTCAAATCGGAACCATCCTCTTGAGCGTCCTGACCGGCGTCTACCTCCGAATGGGTTGATTGGTCATAGCACGCTCCAAAGAAGATGCTTTGAATGATGACAAGCGCGGCTGTGGTGATGATTCTATTGAGACGTTCCATTGATTATCCTTTTTCCGATTCCCTCAATTACCTGATGATAGCCTGGGTGGGATTAATGCGCTACCGGTTCTGAATCTCTTCATCATACTGTTGCCTAAATGCCCAAGCTGTCTTACATTCTGCACCCTGGAACTGGAGTCTTATCGGTGCATGAGAGAAAAAAAGTCTTTATAAGGTCCATGGGCTGCAAGGTAAACCTCGCAGACGCGGCCAGGATAGTCGATATGCTGCATGGGGACTCATTCGAACTGGTTGGAGAACCCGAACTGGCAGACACGGTGATACTCAATACCTGTACTGTCACTCACAAGGCGGACAGGGATTCGAGAAAGTTTCTAGGCAGCCTGGCCAGCAGGTTCCCTGATCTCCCTGTCATTGTCACCGGATGTGGAGCGGTCAATCAAGGCGAGCGTTACAGGGACTATCCGAATGTGAAAGAAGTTTTCCTGCCAGGTAGCGAGAAGCGTATCGCGGAATCTCTTGACCCTGGGAGTGAGTGCGATCTTCAGGTGAACACTCCCCGGTCTTCATTTTTCAGGCTGGGAAGGAAGAGAGCCTTTTTGAAGGTTCAGGATGGTTGCAACGCCAGGTGTAGCTACTGCACCATTCCCCTGGCAAGAGGGCCTCAACGTTCCATGGACCCCGTGGATGTACTGACACAGGTTCGAAGGCTTCTCGATGCAGGGCACAAGGAGCTGGTACTGACCGGTATTCATCTCGGACGATATGGTTTCGATCTTTCCAGGAGAGTTGCTCTTTCAGAACTCCTGGAGGAGCTCGCTCCTGAATTTCAACATCGTTCGGCCAGGCTCAGATTGAGTTCCATAGAACCCAATGAGTGGACCGACGAGCTGCTGGAGTCCATCTCGAAACACGATTTCATATGTCATCATTTCCACGTGCCCCTCCAGAGTGGGCACAATGAGATCTTGCATCGAATGGCTAGACCTTACACGACAGAACAGTACCTGGAGACCATTGAGAGGCTCAGAAGGGCATTTCCCAAATCGGCCATTGGTGCCGATGTAATGGTTGGTTTCCCGACAGAGACAGATGAAATGGCTGAGTCCACAGCTCGGTTTGCACAATCTCTGGACCTGAACTATTTGCATGTTTTTACGTTTTCAGCACGGCCTGGTACAGTGGCTTTCAGCATGGCAGGAAAGGTGAGCGAGAAAAATATAAAGGAACGTGCCGGCATCTTGAGAGACATAGGGCACAGAAAGTGGAGAAATTTTTGCAGGTCTGGTCTTGGAGAAACTCATGTACTGCTGGGTGAAAAGACCAAAAACGGTAATACGGAAGGAAAGAGTGAACATTACAGGCGATTGAGGCTCATGAATGGTAAGACAGTTGGAAAATTGATAAGGGTTAAAGCCACATCCATGGATGGTGACATCCTGTTGTGTGAACTGGAGCAGGAGAAGAGGAATTGAGTCATTACATGGATATCCCGGCATTACATGAGCTGGAGTCCCGGCTGGGGGTGAATTTTTCAGACCTGGAACTCCTACAGCAGGCACTGACTCACAGGTCCTTTGCCAACGAATCTCCTGCCCCTGACCATGTTATACACAACGAGAGACTGGAATTTTTGGGTGATGCGGTTTTGGGGCTCATCGTGGGGCAGTTGCTGATGGAACAATACCCGGAGGCCCATGAAGGTCAGTTGACAAAGATGAGGGCATTTTTGGTCAATGGTGAGCGCCTGGCAAAGGAGTCTTTGTCATTGGGTCTGGGAGAAGTGATCAGGTTAGGC
>JALVPF010000247.1:15829-38009 GCA_027031935.1 Myxococcales bacterium
GTTAGGCAAAGGCGAAGACAAGAGCGGGGGACGAAAAAAACCATCCATTCTGGCAGATGTGTTCGAGGCGGTGTTGGCTGCGGCATATCTGGACGGAGGGATGGATGCTGCCCTGACTATAGTGCAAAAGACCCTCGGCAAGCTAATATCCGAGGCTGGAGAAGATATTCTTGGTATGGATTCCAAGAGCCTCCTGCAGGAATATCTTCAGATGAAAGCAATGCAGCAGCCCAGATACGATGTGGTGAGTTTTTCAGGGCCTGATCACAATCGCGTTTTCAGGGTACAGGTGATTTGCGGAACTGAGGTGTTGGGCGAAGGAGAAGGAAAAAGCAAGAAGGCAGCGGAGCAGGATGCAGCCAAAAACGCTCTTGCTGCAATAGGAGCAAGTGGCAAGGGCAAGGACGAATTGCAGGAGCAGGAACGTTGAGTTCGAACGATTTCAGGGATGGGCAAGGGACCGGAGAATTTCGTTCCGGATTTGTAGCCTTGGTAGGCAGGCCCAATGTGGGCAAGTCAACCTTGATGAATTCTTTGGTTGGTCAGACAGTGTCCATCGCCACCCGCCGTCCACAGACCACGAGAACACGTATACGGGGGGTGGTGAATATTGAAAACGCGCAGATCGTGTTCGTGGACACACCAGGAATGCACGAGAAAGAAAAAGCCCTGAACCGGTTCATGCTTGAAGAGGCCCGATCAGCCATAGGTGATGTGGATCTGGTGGTCATGCTGGTCGAAGCCCATGGCAAGGCAAAGGGTGATGCAGTTAAGGATGAGGATTCGTGGATATTGGAAGAGATCGCAAAAAGCGCAAAACCATGTGTTCTTGCCGTAAACAAGATTGATAGGGTGAAGAAAAAAGACGAGCTGCTTCCCTTGCTGGCGTCTTACTCCCAGGGCGAGAATTTCAAGGAGATGGTGCCCATCAGCGCGCTCAAGGGAGATGGTCTCAAGGAGCTGACACGTGCCATTGAAAAACTCCTGCCCCAGGGTCCAAAATTTTTTCCAGAGGACATGGTGACCGACCAACCAGAGAGATTGCTGGTTGCGGAGCTTGTCAGAGAGCAAGCCATTGTACGTGTGGGACAGGAGCTTCCATACAGTTTGGCGGTGGAGACGGAATCATTCAAGGATCTGCCGGGCAAGTCACCCTTTGTCGGCATAAGCGCAGTGCTTTATGTGGAAAGAGACAGCCAGAAGGGAATCCTGATTGGAAAGAAGGGCAAGATGTTGAAGGAGATCGGTTCGGCGTCAAGGCGGTCCATCGAGCGAATGTTGAATTGCAGGGTGCATCTGGACCTCAGGGTAAAGGTTGCCCGAAAGTGGTCCCAAACCATGGGCGGTTTGAGAAGGGTTGGATACGAAAAAAAATGAGACCTCTCATCGCAGTTGTGGGAAGACCAAATGTGGGCAAGTCCACCTTGGTCAACAGGTTGGCCGGACGAAAGGTGGCCATTGTGGAAGATGAGCCTGGGGTCACCAGGGATCGCCTGTTTGTGGATTGCAGGCTGGCAGATCGTGACGTGGTATTGGTGGACACTGGTGGTTTGGACCCATCACCGGACGATGAATTGGCACAGGGTGCAGTCGAACAGGCTCACCTGGCGGTGCAGGAAGCGGACATGATCCTGTTTCTATGTGATGGGAAATCAGGTGTTCACCCAATGGACCACAAGGTCGCCGCTGTGCTTCGCAAGAGCGGCAACCCTTTTCTATGGCTTAGCAACAAGATGGACCCGGGTTCCAACAGGCAAGAGCTTGAATTTCACGAACTGGGCCTGGATTTCATTACCATCTCCTCGTCTCACGGAAGCGGCCTGGACCAGATGTCAACACAGATTGACGACATCCTGACGAAAGCAGGATTTCCTGAGACCCAAGGGGAAACGGAAGAAGTTTTCCTTTCCAAGCCAGAAGTAGAAAGCGATGAAAAAGCAAGAAGCTATGACGAACCTGAAAGCCTTAGAATTTGCCTTTTGGGAAAACCCAACGTGGGAAAATCGTCTCTTGCAAACAAGCTCTTGGGCGAATCAAGACAGATGGTCTCTACCATTGCGGGCACGACGAGAGACGCAGTGGACCTTCCTTTTGAACATGCTAGCAAGAAGTACCTGCTGGTTGACACCCCTGGAGTCAGGCGCAAGGGACGCATAAGCGAAAAACTCGAGCGCTACAGTGTTGTAGCGGCATTTCGTTCCATGGAACGATCCCATGTGGCCATAGTTGTCCTGGATGGCTCAGAGCCCTTTGCGGACCAGGATGCCCGTCTCTTGAGGCTTGTGCATGACAGGGGCCGCGCCCTGGTGGTAGCCGTAAACAAGACCGATCTCTGGGATTCCGAAAAGAGGAAAAAATATACTGATCAGCTCAAGCATGGCATGAGGTTCGTACGTTACGCACCCGTGGTCTATCTGTCGGCACTGACAGGCAAGGGGCTGGGTAAATTGCTCCCACAGGTGCAGATGGTATGGAAGAACTCGGGTGTCAGGCTTGGTACCGGTGAGCTAAACCGCCTGGTGGAGCAGGCTGTCGAACGACAACAACCCCCGGTGATCAAGGGGCGAAGGGGCAAGATCTACTATGTAACCCAAGCCGGAGTTCATCCTCCAACCTTTATTGCATGGGTCAATGATCCTTCACGCTTTTCGGTCAGTTACAGACGATATCTGGACCATCAGTTCAGGGAACGTTTCTCCTTCAAGGGCACTGCGCTGAAGTTGGTCCTGAAGGCGAGAACAAAAAATAAAAAGGGCAGGGCAAAAAGCAAAAAGGGGAGGAGAAGAAAGTGAAAGGACCCATGGGGCTTTTTCACTCCCTGGGCACAAAGGCCAGGAAAATTGTGCTCGACGTATACGAGATGCCTTATTTGCATGGTCCCCTTGCGACCATCAACCACACAGTGAGAGGTTTTCTCAGCGACGATTGTCATATCATGGCAGCAGCGATTTCCTTTTATGCGGTGTTGAGCCTAATCCCTTTCATGCTGCTGATGCTGTCATTGTCTGGATATGTTCTTGAATATCTGGGCCAGGGTCCAGGAGGCCAAGAGACGCTGTTTTTGCAACTGGCAGACTATGTCAGGGCCATATTTCCATTTGCCAGTCAGGATTTCATCGACAAATTACACAGCATCACTGTAAACAGGGAGGCCTTTGGGGTAACCGGTCTGGTGGTCCTGGTGGTGACCTCTGGACTGGTCTTTCGCTCCTTGGAGCTGGCCTTTGCCAGGGTTTTTCACACCAGGCGGCATCGCTCGCTCGTTGCTCACCAGCTTCTCTTCGTAGTCTTCCTGCTGGCATTGGGCCTGGTTTTTCTCTCGGTACATTATATTACGGTCATAGGAACATCCATGGTTTCAGGAAGACATGGGGATTTTGCATCCGCATTCGACGATGCCATGCAGAGGTATGTACTGGCTCGTATAGCTGTCACGGTGGTGACAGGGACCCTGGTTTTCTACGTTCTTTTAAAGTACTTTTCAAACCACAAGATCCGAAACAGGGCTTCATTGTTTGCCGGTTTTGTCTTTTCCGTTCTGTGGATGCTGGCATCCAAACTCTTTAGCTATTATCTGGAAGGGCTGGCAAGGTTCAGCCTGCTGTATGGTTCCCTGGCAACCCCTGCTGTCATAATCGTCTGGATTTTTTATTCGGCAATCATCCTGCTGTTGTGTACGGAACTGGCCAGGGTCATGCAGGAACGCTACTGGCCCATAGTCGATAAAAACTCGAAAGAGCAAAGCTCAAAAGTCCAGCCATCTGAATCCTAGACGAAAGCTTATTCCCAGGTATGCCGGCAGCCCGTTGAAGTTTGTCAACAGCCCATGATAGTCAAAGGCAAGGCCCAGGCTAAAGGACTCGTCAAAAATATAGTCCAGTCCCAAGGCAATTGCCACCCCCAGGCCCGACTCCAGCACCACATCATCATCTTGGGTCTGTATGAACCCGAGTCTGACCGTGGCAAAGGGAATCCAGGCCAGGCCCACGCCAAAGGCAATGACATCGAGATTGAAGGTGGCGCCGGCTCCAACATGAAAGAGGGAATATGCAGCGCCATCTCCCATGAAGTGGTTTACGTAGCCTCCGGCAAGCTCTAGGGACACGTAATCGTTTATTCCCAAGTCAAAATAAGCTCCACCGCCCAAGCCCTGCTTGAGATCAGTGCGAAATTCAGTCCCAAACACTGGAGCGAGCCCCAAACGCACCTCCCATGCCTCGGAGTGTGCCTGGGATGACAGCAGGCAGGAAAAAAACAGGAGAGAATAAGCAAAAATCTTGATTCGGGAATTCATGCTATGAATCCTATGGCGGAAAGCAGGGTGGGATCAAGAAAGGAAATGCCTTGTTTTTTTGGGGGGCCGGGCAGGTGTCCGTGTGTAATTTGACAAATTTTACGCACCAGGTTATAATTTATTACGAATCATAACTTAAAGGGTAAGAATGTTTACAGAATATTTACGGATTATCGATCTTTCTTCCTTGGTGAAGAGAAAGAGTGTGTTTCTATTCGGTCCAAGACAGACGGGAAAAACATTTTATCTCAAAAGGACTTATCCTGATTCTCCATTTTATAACCTTTTGCTTTCAAAGCAGTTTTTCGAGCTCAGTCAACGTCCTGGGATCATCCGTGAACAATTGCTTGCCATGAATGAACTCTCGCAGCCCATCATCATCGACGAAATTCAGAAGTTGCCAGTTTTGTTGGATGAAGTTCATGCGATGATAGAAGACTATGGTTTTCGCTTCATTCTCACAGGTAGTAGCGCTAGAAAGCTGAAACGAGGCGCTTTCAATCTGCTGGCCGGGCGCGCTTCCGTGCGCTATTTGTATCCGCTGGTCAGTACGGAAATTCCTGACTGGGATTTGATCAGATTGATCAATGTTGGCTCATTACCTTTTATCTACAATTCCGATGATCCACTGGAAGATCTCGCTGCATACGTTGGGACCTATCTAAAAGAGGAGATTCAGGCAGAGGGACTTGTCAGAAAAATCGAAAACTTTTCCCGCTTCTTGCAGCTTGCCTCATTGGTAAACACACAACTCATCAACTTTTCAAATCTTGCCAGCGATATGGGCATGCCTGCAAAAACCATCCGCGAGTATTTTTATATACTGGAAGACACCATGTTGGGTGCCTTGCTTCTTCCTTACTCAAAAACGAAAAAGCGAAAGGCGATTTCAACGGCAAAGTTTTTCCTGTTTGATCTTGGAGTCGCAAATGTCCTGGCTGGTCGAAGGGGGCTTCGGCCAAAAACGGAACTCTTTGGTTCTGCCTTGGAACACCTTGTGTTTTTGGAATTACGCGCTTTCTTATCATATGGTAATGATACTCGTGACCTTCACTTTTGGCGGTCTCGATCGGGTTTCGAAGTGGACTTCCTCTTGGGCGACAATTGTGCGATCGAAGTAAAGGCAACAGAACTTGTCACTGAAAAACACCTCAAGGGTCTTCTTGTCCTCAAGGAAGATCTGCCCCTCGAGAAGATGATCGTCGTCTCCCTTGACGAACATCCCAGGAAAATTGGTGATGTCCTCGTGTTGCCAGTGCGCCATTTTCTTGAAGCACTTTGGAATGGAGATATTTGAATGTAGATGGAATCGTGAAAGGCATTGGATTGTTTTGGTTGACAGGCCTGGAATCGCTGGCGTAATGTTAGCCCTCGATTTTTCCATTTTCTGCGGAAACACGGAAACGTTGAGTTACTTTGGAGGATCTTGTGGCAGATAAGAAACTGAAGATTAAAGGCATAAAGGCACTCAAAGAACCTGACGAGTTCATGTCCCTGACCCAGAAGGTCCTTGCCTGGTCAAATGAAAACAAGATGATGCTAGGCGCCGCTGTAGCAATATCCATAGTGGTGGTGGTCGCCTTTTTCGGTTGGCGCTGGTACGTTGAAGAAGAGACACAGAAAGCATCTGCCGAGTTCATCAAGGCCAGAAAAATCCTTGATGCTCCTGTTGTAAAGGAAGGTGATGACCAGGATACGAGCGACGCCGAACAGGTTTTTACCACAGAAGAAAAAAAGTATCGTGCAGCGCTCGCAGCCTTTGAAAAGATGGAAAAGGATTTTCCATCATCAAGGACTACACCTCTGGCGGTCTATTTCATCGGAGAGACACACCGGCTCTTGGCCGAGTATGACAAGGCAGTGGAAAATTTCGAACGCTATTTGAAAAAAGAGGGTTCTGATGGAGAGTTGTCTCCCTTTGCCGCAGAAGGTATCGCCGCTTCCTATGAAGGAAAAGGGGAGTTTGAAAAGGCCATGGAGCAGTATAAACGCCTTACGGTCGCACCCTTTGAAAGTCACAGGGCCAGAGGCCTTTATCACATGGCGCGTATGGAACAAAAACTCGGCAAACTCAAAGAAGCAGCACAGCAGTTCCAGGCTGCTTTGGATGAATTTCCAGGACATCCCTATATAAGGGAGATTCAGGAGAGGTTGTCAGTTTTGCCCAAGGTGGAAAAGACATTGAAGGTGGAGAAAAATACAGACAAGACACAAGCAGGGGATAAGAAATCTCCCGACAACTCCTCCAATGGTTGATAAAGGCTCCCAAATTGCTTCGTGATATAAGCTCAATTTTCCTGCTCTCCTTTGTCCTGTGCTCGTGTGGCACACTCAAAAATGAAAAAATAATGACCCGCCCTGTGCGGAGCGAGATTCCGGAGTATCCTGCCAGAGCGGTCCAGCACAGCGTGCTGTCCGTTCTGTGGAGGGTTCCTCTCATCAGCTCCGACAGCGAACCAGTGGAAAAAGACCAGTTCTCGAGTCCGGCCGTGAGTTCTGATGGCACGAGGGTTTTTGTGGGAAGCTATTCCGGTGCTTTTGGCGCTCATGACACGGGCACAGGTAAGGTGTTGTGGAGAAATTTGGTGGAGGGGCCATTTGATTCCACACCTTACGTTGCGGACGGAATCGTATACGCAGGTTCTGGTGCAGGAAAGCTCTTTGCATGGCGGGTTACAGACGGAGAATTGCTTTGGAGCTACACTGCATCATCTGCCATAGATGCTACACCAGTGCTTGCATCCGACAAGATCATTATCGCCACTGATTCCAATGAATTGACCTGCCTGGATGCGCTGACCGGAAAGTGGATCTGGACATACAAGAGGGATGTTCCAAGCGGTAGATTTCAAATCAAGGGCGTATCCAGGCCTCTGGTAACAAATAATCACGTATTCGCAGGATTTTCTGACGGATCGGTGGTGAAACTTTCACTTGATGATGGATCGGTCCTTTCTCTGAAAATTCTTGCAAAATCGTCAGATGGATTTTCTGATGTAGACAGTGATCCACTTGTCCTGGAAGATGGATTGATACTGATTGGATCTTATTCAGAGGGCCTGCTGGCCATGTCCACGTCGGACCTTGGAGTAAAATGGTCACACAAGACCAAGTGTGTGTCTTCTTTTGCAAAAAATGAAAAAGGGGTGGTCTTTTATTCCACTTCCAACTCGAAAATCGAAGCGTTTGACACCAGGTCAAAAAGACTGATCTGGCGTTTTGATGCAAGAAAGGGAGCATTGAGCAAACCAGTCCTGGTCAGAAATTGGCTGATGGTTTCGTCGAGCGAAAATTCCTTGTTGGTTCTGGATTCCAATACGGGCAATCTTCTCCAGGTGTTCAACCCGGGAAAAGGTTCCAATGCTGCGCCGACAGTCATTGGAAACAGGGCTTTCTGGGTCTCCAACGGACAGACCCTTTATGGCATGGCGCTGGTAAATTGACGGGTATTTTCCTGAATCATTATTGGTAGACTTCCATGGAAAAACAAGTCACAAACACCGACAATAAAAAACCAACTGTACGTGTAGTGGCAGCTCTTATTCAGAATAGCGACTCCCGGGTTCTCATTACCCAGAGACGGGCCCAGGCTTTTATGCCTTTGAAGTGGGAATTTCCCGGCGGAAAGGTCGAATCTGGAGAGACAGATCAACAGGCATTGGCAAGAGAGATTCAGGAAGAACTGGACGTCATCGTTGACGTCCTGGAGCATTTTGCCGGCGTCGTTTATTCTTACCCGGATTTCTCCGTTGATTTTCATGTCTATAGATGTTCTATCGTTGAGGGTGACCTGAAAAAGCTTGCAGTAAACGACTTCAAATGGGTCAGCGTCTCTGAATTGGATTCCTTTGATTTTCCTCCAGCGGACCAACCAACCATAGAAAAACTGGTCGGGGACAGGGGCTAGGTTTTTCAATCCAAGTCCAGCACAGGCAGGCCCGAACCCGTATGTATAATAAGTTGACATAATATATCTTATCGGACGTTAATGATCTACGATGTCTTCCTCTTCTCCGCAATCCCATGTTGTTTATGTATTTTTTATTTTTTTGATAATTGCTTCAGTGTCCAGGAACACAGGATGTAACTCCTTTGGATCATATGCCCCGCCCATGTCATAAAGACCTGCACAAATTGAATCGAGAGAACAGCTAGAGCAGACTTTTGCCTTTTCGTGCATGAAATCTGACTGATGTATCTTTCCTTTCTCATCCAGAAAATTGACGATGCGTTCTTCTCCTTTGACAATCTTCCTGGTCTCGGTAGAAGCCCAGGCAAAATCAGCCATGTAACACAAGGCAAGCCTCTCGACCCTGAAAGTTCTACCGGTTTTCTCAAGAAAAGAAAGAGTTTCAAACAAGGAAAGCTCGAGATCGGCAAGCCTTGCAACAGTATATGGATTTTCAGTTACCCTGTTCATTTTTGGATCTATGTTATTCCATACGAAATGCCGCACAAATGGCCAACGTTCAACGATGATTTTAACCGTCTCGTGCAAATGATCAGCATTCTGGGCGCAGATTACCGTGTTTACATCCACGTTCAGGTTCAGCCTGCCTGCTTCATCGAGAGTCGAGATGATATTTTTCAATGAACTTGGGTTTTGTGTGAGATACGATTGCACATCATCCCTCATGGAGTGGATTGACAGATGCATGTGTTTCAATCCTGCATCCTGAATCTCTTTCAGAAATCCTTTTTCTGCGGTTTTCTGCCCATTGGTAATTATCCGTGGCGAAATACCAAGTTGGATGGCTATTTCTATAATATCCTTTAGTTCTTCATGAAGGGTCGGTTCCCCTCCAGTCAAGATGACGCCATCATAATTTCTCGCTTTTAAATCTTTCAACTGGGCTCTGGCCTCTTGCAAGGTGATTATGCTTTTGTTTTCCGGATTGGAACAAAACAGACAGGCCTGGTTGCAGATTCTCGTAAGCTGTATGTATCCAAGATTTGCCATGTAAAATTCCCACTCTAGTTTACATAATCACTATTATGTAAACTAGGAATCTCAAAGTGCATGAAACTCTCCCCATCCGTATCTTTGAGAGTACTCTCGCCATGGTCCTTCGCAGATGGAATCAAGCCTGCATTGTTCACATACCTTGCCCTTGGCTTTTCCTTCCACAATTCTATAGTTACCATAATCTTCAATTATTCCTTCTGCGTCGAAGATCTTGGTCTCGGGCATAATTTTTTCACCAACAAAGTCTTCATAACCCTCCATGAAACAGTATGGAACAGCCTCGGTCATGACCACAAGGCCGGCTTTGTGCCCTATTTCCAAGGCATTATGCAGATATTTTTCCAGCATACGAAATCTCGGGACAATGGATGCAAAGTTGTTCTCAGGACCCGCAGAACCTACAGGATGAACGAAGGCCAACTGGAATTGATCCACCTGCAGGTCTACGAGGAGTTGTGCTATTTGGGGTAGATTACGAAAATTGGATCTGCTTATCACCGTGTTTGTGATTATTTTTTGGCCCATGGCTCTCAGGTTCATGATTCCCTTTACCACCTGCTCAAAAGACCCGGAGACACTGGTGTGGTAATCGTGGCAAGCAGCGTTATGTCCATGAACTGCTGGCGAAAATTCATTTGCACCAGCTTCTATGAGCTCCTGGCAATAACCTGCATATGCAAACATCCGCCCATTGGACTGGACCTGAATGGATGAATACCCAAGCTCAGAGGCCGAGCGAACGAGTTTCACCAGATCCGGATGCAGTGTGGGTTCTCCACCTGTAAAGACAACGCCGGATCTCAAGTCTGCATTTTTTTGCAGTATGGACACGATTTCCCTAAAAGATTTTCGACCATATTTTTCACGCTTGTCGCCCTGCACGCAGAACTTACAGTGGTTGTTGCATGCAAAACCGACCTTGAGATCTATTCTGGGCATTACCTGTGTGGACAAGTTTTCAACTCCCCTGCCCCAGCATTATCTCTCGGACATCTTCAAGCTCAACCGGCCTTGGTTTCATGCAATCAGAAGGCTTCAAATCCAGGAGCATCCTTGCGAGTTTATCCACATTTCTTGCGGCTTTTGTCTTGGGAGCATATTCCATGACGCTTTGCCTTCGAAGCTCTCCTTCGAGGATCTTGGGGGTTCTTGGCACCTGGACCAGTATCCTTGTGTTTATGGCCTTGGCCAATCTGACTATGGGGTTCTTGTCGGATTTATTGTCCCTGATATTCAAAACCAGACCAGCCAGACAGGCACCGTTATCAAGATAGTGGTCAACAGCCCTGGATATGTTGTTTGCAGCATAACCAGCCATCATCTCTTCGCTGACTACAATGGCCACCTTTGGTGCTATGCTCGCCCTGAGTGGAGCGGCAAATCCTCCACAGACCACGTCTCCCAGCACGTCGAAAATTGCCACATCGTATTTTTCAGAATCCACTAGATCGATCTGCTCAAACACCTCGAACATCCTGGAAATGGCCCTGCCTCCACAACCCACACCAGGTTCCGGACCACCGGATTCAACGCAATCTATACCAAGTTTTCCCTCCATGATCAGGTCATCCCGTCGGAGTTCACCCACACCCCGCGAGAAAATCATGTCTATGACAGTCTTGACCTTTTTACCTTTTACAAGTGTTGTGGTGGAATCATGCTTGGGATCGCATCCCACATGCAGCACTCTTTTTCCAGCCGAGGCCAAGGCCATGCTTACACCTGCTGCGATAGTAGATTTTCCTATACCGCCTTTTCCATAAAATGCGATCTTTTCCATGGGCGACATCCACTCTCATCCAGGTGGCGACTCTGCATGGGAACCAACGTATCCTCTAGAGATAGCGTTGTATACCCGGTCCACCAGTCTCAACACTCCACCAAAGCCCATGTATGGACTCTGGTACAGGTTGTGTGTGTTGAAAGAAGGAAATCCCAACTCCACAAATGGCAGCCTTCCCGCCCCTGCCGAATCAACATGGGAAATCAAGGCGTTTGAGTTCGTTATGATCAAGTCCAAGCCATCATCTTCCTGGATTTTCCTGATTTCTTCTGCGAGAAGCAAGGGGCTGGCTTTGGTGATTGTCTTTCCAAGGCCTTGATTTTCCTCAGGTGTAGCGTTTTGTTCATCACTCCAGTTGACCCTCAGGACGATGTTGCAACCAAGCTCATCGAGAGCATTCTCGAGGGCCCGTCCCAGATGAGGATCAGATACTATGGCCAGATTTTTTCCAAGGAGGCCGTGAGGCAAGATCCACTTGAGCTTCGGGAGGGTTTCAGCAAGCTTTTGATCAATGAGTTCCTGTGCCTTTTCCATGCATCCTAGGGCTTGCGCCACATCCTTGATCCAGGAGATTGTCCCTTGCAGACCCACGGGGAGTTGGCAGGAGATCAGTTTGGCTCCAGTTCGTCCGGCAAGGATTTGGGCCGCCTTGCGGGCATAAGGAAAGGAGATGATCGTGCCTGCCTCCCCAATGGCAGATAGCTCATCCACTGAGCCGCCCCCCAGCCACCAGCTTACAGGCTCTATCCCCATTGTACGCAGGAGATCTTCAAGTTCCTCGCGGTTCGCCCAGTGATCCCCTTCGTTTCGATCCCACATGTAACCCACCACAGCAGTTTTGCCCGGATTGATTTTTGCTTTTTTCAGCGGCAGTTGAGTAGCCAGGCTTTCTAGGGCCAGCGCATAACCATGAAGCCAGTCGCCTTCCAGAGAGCCACAGGGTACTGTCACCACCGGATGAGAAAGGGGCGGATCCAGTTCGGCTACAATCTTGTCGTACTGTCGGCCTGTGACTGCTACCGGACTCATGCTTGACAGCATCACGAGTCTGCAATCGGCTTGCTCGTCAACTCCACGTAGCCTGTCTATCAAAAGCCTGTCATCACCCACAGCCGCTCTCTCCGTCGTACAGTCGGTGTCTGCGACCCTGTGAAAACCGGAAGATCGAAGGAGATCCGAACACCAATCATGGTTGCCCTGAATCTGGGAAGTTCGAAAAATTACGCAGTTGGGTCCGTCCACCACCAGGTATGAGTCTCTTATGGCGTTGACCACCAGGTTGAGGCCCACCTGGAAAGACAGGAAAAAGGGATGATCATGCATCTCTTTCAACATGCAACTCCTGTTGAAAAGGCCTTTGCGTACCTGCGGTAAAATGGCCATTGACACAATCTGACAAGACGTTTCTGAGACCTCAGGGCTCCTGCTATTCCCATCTCGAACATGCTTGAGTCAAACCTGGCCTTGGCGGACCGCACGAGACGTGAATCGTAAAATACTTCCGAATAAACCGCGCTGAATTCATCGCTTGTCAAGCTAACTTCAAGTTCTTCTTTAGAACTGAATGTTTGGACACTTAGTGTATCCGGCCTGACGCAGAGTTGCTTCAGTTCACTGATCTTCTCCTTGGTGTTGGAATCTGTCCTCAGCAAGACGTTTATGCCAAAGCCCATTTCCTCCAGCAAGGGGATCATGGATATGCCGTAAAAATTTCTTGGGTCCAATAACCTGTACGTCTGTTTCATGTCAAGGACGAAGGCCAGCCTGTGTTCTTTAGCCTTCTTCGAACATTCGTTCCATTTCTCTTGTGCCGGAGCGAGCAATCCCTCGGCACGCTCCATGGCCTCCTTCTCTTCGAGTTTGCAAGCGACCGCTGCAAGGCTCACGAGTTTTCTAAATCCTGACAGTCCATAGGGAGAAGGGATGCTCTTCAGAGGGACATGGAGCGGAGTCAGGACCTGCTCCGAGAGTTTTTCCCATGGAGCATATGGAAATACCATGGCAGCCTTTGTACTCAGAAACTCCTTGAGTTTTCCTATTCCGAATTCGGGGATGAGGCATGTGTTGATTTTGATTCCGCAAGAACCCAGCTCTTGCATAAGTTGCCTGCGACCCAGGCCAGCAGGAAAACCCACCAAGGCTAGGCCTGATTTAGTATGTTGATTCCCTAGAACATTTTCGACTGATTCCCTGGCCTGCCTGACCATATCCTGGTAGGTCTCGTAGGGTGTGTGCAGGTCCGTATTCATGGTTACAATGGGGACGGAGGTCTTTTTTTGGGTCCTGTGGACCACAGAGTCGACATCGTCACCAATGATCTTGGGCAGACAGGTGTTGTTCAAGCAGACCATACAGACAGAGGAGTCCCTGGTGGCCTCATCAAGAGCTTTTTCCAACTTGTGACTCGCTCCGAACACTGCATCTCGTTCATCTATTCCCGTAAAAAAGCTCCTGGAACCAGGCGGATGTTCAACAGATCCCCTGGGCCATGGCTCGGATGCATAGCTCACCAAGGGTGCAAACGTGAAAGGCTCAATGGACTTGCATTCAAGTTCACCATGTACCACGTAAGCGATGGAGTCTGTAAACTGAATGGAACAAAGGCTGGATCGTTCGATTTCAAAGTCAGAGAAAAACTGGTACCACTGTTTTGGATTCCCCCACCTGGTTGTGGAAACAGGCTCGTTGTCGTCATCGTCCAAGCCCGGGCTCATACCGACATCTACCTGCAGGGACATTGATGGATTTACGGATCGTGCCATGCAGAAGCCGACAAATCTCTCCACCTGGTGTGGCAGGAGTTTTCGCTGAACGTGGTCTCTGGAATCTTCTATAATGCTGATATTGTAAAGTTCGCAGGCGTAAACCTTGTCCCCGTCAGACGTGGCCGAAGCAGCACAGATCTCCAATACCACCGGTCCTTGTGGTCCCTCGAACGATATAGTGAACCGTTCCATTGAGGGTTGAAATGCTTCCTGGAAGACATAAGCAAACCACCTGGTCCTGCCCGGGGCAAACCTGCCCGACAAGAGGGTGTCTGCAAGCTGCTCATCAAATCGCAATATTTTCAAATCCTGGTTCTCGTAGGCTAGAAGCGAAAACTCCGGTTTTGACATCAAGTCTTCAAGAACATCTGCATGTTCAAGGACTTGATGAGTGATGGAATTTTTTTTACCCTTGGACCACAGGAACTTGCCGGGCGCTATCCAGTTGAGCCTTGCCGAGTCCTGCCTGTAGCGCAGATCAAAATACATTGTACCGTCTATTCGAGGCACGGCTCTTTGACATGTCCAGGATTCTTTGGTCAGTTGGCCGAGAGCATCTTCAATGGATTCTGAAAGCAAAAGGAGCACTGATCTGGCGTCGAACATCATCGATTCATCCCCGATTTCCCCCACCTCGCTTGCGATCTCTGTGTCGATGCTGCGGAATCTTTTTCGGTAAGGTGAGGCCTCGACGTGGTGAATCCACGACTGCGGACGCTTCCTCCCATCTCCGTGACCTCACAAGCGATCTGGGAAATCTGATTCAATAGTGTGGGAGATTTGGGTTCATTGGGGCCTGTTGACATCATTTTCCCTGTGATTTCACAGACGTATTCTTTACCGGACACCTTTCCGTTCCGATTTTTTCAAGAATCTCCATTGCATGTCGAACTTTTGAATTGGCACGCTCATGAATGAAAGCGCAAGTTCTTTCAGTGGGATTGTCCTGTATGGCCAGCAAGACCTTTTCTTCGAGGAAATCCTTTCTCAGCAGTTGGTCGAGCAAGACCAGTGCCCTTTGGTCCGAAGCGCGTTGCAAGGCTACAAAGGCCTTGAGCAATCCATGTTCACAGTCAGTCCCTATGGAATAGACCTGATCCAGAAGAGGCTTTGACTGAAGAAATCCCACTGATTCAATCAGGTTCTCCTGCAAAAATGTGCCACGGCAAAGGAGGGACTTTTCAATCAGTTTTTGCGCCACAGGTTCGTTCTGCCTTGCAAAAGCTTCAATGTATTTTCCTTCAAGGGCCTGCCCTGGTTCCATGATCATGTTTTTCAAGTCAATATCGGCCCCAGCGTTCACCATGCTCGCTTTTATCCCATTACGCGCTTCTTTGGGGAATTTGTCCATGTCCCGTTTGAGCAAGTCAATGGCTTCGCTCAACTGGCTTTTGGTGGGTATCCCGAAGTACAAAATTGGCTCCAGGAGCCAATGCAGGTAAAGTCCCTTCTTAGTGGCGGCCTTGTAAACATCGATGGCACAGCTTGGCGCAAGTCTAACCAGACGACCATCTGTACGTTTTACTCCAATGTATGTTCCATGGACAGAATCATTCTCGATTCTTCCTGATTTGTAGGATCCATTTTGGAGATTGGACACGAGAGATGTGACGCGTTTTGACTGCGGGCCACAATCATCATTCCAGGTCTCGGCTACTTCGGTTTTGTCTATGAGTTTTTTGATCTTTTTCCTTTCTTTGCTTGCCGTTATTCCACGATTGAACTCCAGATTCCTCAGAACTGCCGAAACAGTCCAGTTGACCTTGGAATCCTTGTCATTTTCGAGCACCCTGGAAAGCTCCAATGCATGGGGTGGATTTGAACACTGGCTCAGCATGGCCATGGATCTGTAGAAAGCATTACTGGATTTTGCAAACTCCATCGCAATCTCTGGCCGCCTGGACATGATGTCCACAGCTAATGAAGCCGCCAAGGTGCCGGGAACAGCTCTATCTGAATAGGCTTGTCCGGCAAAACTCATCAGCATGAAGTGGCAATTCACCTTCAGGATTCCTGCATATAAAGCCTGCATCTGTCCAACGGCCTGAGCTTCCCACAGCAACTCTTCAACCGCCTGTGTTCCTCCTTGTCTCAGTGTCTTTTCAGCCAAAGGAGCTCTCTGTGGATACTGCAGAGAGATTATGGCCTTTTGCAGTTCTTTCTCACGAGCAAGCTCCTGGTGACAAGCGGGTAAGAGATATGCCAGAGATAAAATAAGTATATTTGGTCGAAATCTCATTTTCTCACCCCCTTGCTTTCTGAGAATGTTTTTTGGGCAACATACAGTTTCTCCAAGATATTTTTAGCGCTCTCGTCACCCTGCCCTGCCAATTTTTTCAATCTGGAGATGATTTCCGGACTATTGACCTCGGCCATGGTCTTGATAAAACGGCTTCCGGTATAATTGAAGTCTGCCTTGGCAATCTCATCAAAGATTTCCAGTGCTCTGGGATCTCCAAGCCTCAACAGGGCCTCGAATGCCCGTGGTTTTGCAGAGGGACTGCATTTTTTTGCAATCAGGTATGCCTGGTTCGCAGCATTGGGATCTTTTGAAAATCCCAAAAGAAAAGAATTTGACAAGAGGTTCGTGTCTCTGCAGAAAAAGCTGATTATTAAAATATTTTTTGCCTCCGCATCTCCTTGTGAGGCTGCTGCTGATAGAACAAAGTAATCCTGGAATCCTTCTGCTCTTTTCTCATAACTCACTTTTCTGTCGGTCTTTGCACCCGCAAGAACGGCATGGGCCAGGATCTTGTTTCTCCTTTCTTGTGGAAAATGTTCGAGATCCCTTGCCAGGAGATTTGCAGCTTCAGTCCTCATGTCAAAGGGGGTGAAACCGAGATAACCCACCAATGGCATGAGCAACCATGCCGGGTACTTTCCAGCTTCAGCTGCTTTTTTATACAAGCGAAGGGCACATCTTGACCCGATGTGACCTGTGTTTGGGCCTGTTTTGAAAGAAATATCCAAAACGCCGTTGCTCCAGCTCTCTGCGCCCTGTTCCAAAGAGCCTGACTTGATCATGTCGAGAATTTTATCCTGGGCTGAAAACTGCGGTGCTTCGCACGTCAGGTTTTGCATGGAGTTATTGCTGGCAGGATCTCCCACAGTCTTAAAACTATCTACGAGCTTTGGACCGATCTTGGTCATATAATCAAATATGATTTTTTTGTTTTTATCCTTTCTGTTTCTAAACATGGCACATGTATAGCCCATTGCCACTCCCCATTGCAGCACAAAGGGATCCGTTTCTTTTTCAATGAGCTTTAATGCCATTACAAATCTTTTGGGATTGCCAGTCTGGCTGATAAGTGCCAATGCTCTCTTGAGCGGGTCTTTGGATTGAGTCATTACGGCAAACATCCCTGGATCAGTCTCCATCCATCGCATGACAAGGCTTGTGGCAGTCTCGGCCATGGTTTTCTCCCCGAAGCTGTAATAGATTCCGGATACGACCATGGGACAACCGGACTGACGCAGAGCAGAGGAGATGACTCCTTCGTCTCCAAGGGCACGGCTTGCATAAACAAGAGCATCCATGCCCTCAAAGCCCTTGGAACGGACAAATCGCTCCGCCTGCTGTTTTGAGTGTGAATCTTGTAAAAGTGCGATCCGAGACTTCAGCTTGGTGCCTGGCCCCGCACATGAAATAGTCAACGCCATGGAAAGCAGCAAAATAACAGGTTTCCAAGAAAGGTTATTCGTGTCTGAAAAAAACATGAATTTAGCACCTCCATTTGATGGATTGATTCTAGCAGTTATTCTATATTGCTTTCCATGAAAACTGCGGCATTTTTTGATCTGGACAAGACCCTTATAACCATCAACAGCGGCAAGCTTTGGATGGAGTGTGAGCGAAAGGCGGGACGGCTGTCTGTGTGGAACTTTGCAGAGGCACTTGTTTACCTTTTGGCTTACCGATTTGGAATCATAGACATGGATCACGCCATGCAAAGGGCCATGAAAACCATCAAGGGACAAAATGAGGATGAGCTTAGAAAGCGGACTCACCTCTGGTTCGAAAACGAGGTCCAGGCCTACGCTGCCAAGGGAGCATGGAGTGCCATAGCCGAACACAGAAACCTTGGTCATGTCCTTGTCCTTCTTACCTCTTCGTCTCTTTACGAATCAGAGGCTGCCACGAGTTTTTTCGGCCTGGATGATTTTCTTTGTACCAGATACGGAATCAAAGATGGGGATTTCAATGGAGAGGTCATCAAGCCCATGTGTTATGGGCCAGGCAAGGTCCTGCATGCACAAAAGTGGGCAGAGGAAAATGATGTGGATCTACATCAGAGTTTCTTTTACACGGATAGTATTACAGACCTTCCCATGTTGCTGGAGGTGGGCAATCCAAGGGTCGTCAATCCGGACCCGAGGTTGAGACGCATGGCAAAAAAGAAAAACTGGCCTATACTGGACTGGAATTGAATCAGTATATGCCAATGATCCATCAAGACATGGAGCCAATGCAGAACGTCGATATCAACTTGGGTTGGGCGTGTAACAACAACTGCCTGTTTTGTTCCAATGGGCAGGCGACTTCCGCCCAACGAAAATGGGGAGACGAGAATGAGATCAGGTCTGAAATTGTGGCTCGGCGGACACAAGGCGCTCTTTCCATAGGTTTTCTGGGCGGGGAGCCTACCATTTATCCAAAAATTCTCGAAATGGTAGCCTTGGCCAAGAAAGAGGGCTACAACAGAATCTCTATCTGTACCAACGGTAGAAAACTTTCAAAAGCAGATTTTCTTCAAGACCTCATAGATGCCGGTCTTACCAGAGTCGCCCTGTCAATACATTCTCATACCGCCACACTCGAGGACAGGATCACCGGACGCAAGGGTTCGTTCTCACAGAAGATGATGGCCATTTCAAACCTGGTAAAAGTCAGAGACCAGGGATTTCTACCTGACGGATTTTCCCTGAACGTGGTAATGCACGGAAAAAACATAAAAGATCTCGTTGAATTCTCCAGGTACATGGCAGGCAAAGGTGTAAATGACATTCGATTCAATCTCATAAGGCCAGCATACAAGGTCTTGAAATCCAGGGTATGGGTTCCTGCCTTCAAAACCGTCACGCCAAACATCATGTCGGCCATGACAGAAAACGAGGCCCGGCTTTCTCTGACCATGACCTTTGCTGATGTTCCCCTCTGTAAACTACCGTGGCAGGTGCTTGCAAATCCGCACTTGATGGAAAGGTACATTGGAGAAAATTGGGATCTTGCAACAGAGGTAACACAGCACAGGCCTGCGCAGGACCCTGATCAAAGCACGAACCGATTCAACTGGAAAGTGCAGAGGCAGGAAAAATTGAAATCCTTTCCTGAAACATGCGAAACCTGCCCGCTCATGGGAAAAGAATGCGAAGGCGTCTGGTCGGGATATCTGGATGTCTATGGTAATTCAGAGTTTGCCGGCTCCAGCGCCATGGTCCAGGCCTGTATCATGAAGTAGCCGATTCCTGTCTTGTCGTCCGCCAAGGGCCCTGTAAATACCACTTAAATGCGTCATCGAACTCGCGCTTGGCATCTTGAGGTAATAGCTTTGAAAGCTTGATTGCCCTTTCGGGATCGGATTGGTTGATAATCTGGTACATCAAGTCGTAGAGTTTTATCTGCTCGATTGAACCCAAAGTCGGCCACAGGTGACCGTTTAGTTCCGAAAGATCCTTGCCCCTCAGAAATTCCAGATGAAGCTTGTATTCCCTGGTGCCAGGAGTTGGGGTCAGGGGGAAAGGCGTAGGATGGCCACCTGCTTTTAGTATGCCAAGATAGGTTCTGAAAACATGGCGGTAAGATTCATCTCTTATGCCCACAACAGATGTACAGTGAAAGCGCGAAGTATCGAATCCCATGTCGCGGCACATGGCAACAGCGTCCATGGAAGCCTCCATACGATAAGGCTTTCCAAATCTTTTCATCATCTCGGGTTCTGAGCTTTCAAAAGGTATGGTCATATGCTTAACTCCTGCTCGCTTCATCTTCTGTGCCAGCTCGGGAGTAAGCCTGTCAGGTTGAATACCCATCTCGAACTTTATTTTCACCGGAGACCCTCGTTCAATCATGGCGTCCAGGAATTCATCGAGGACATCCGCACGCAGCATGATGTTCGGATCCCAGTTGGAGAAGGTCTCGATACCATATCGCTCGTGGATTTTGATTATCTCATCGGCTGCATTTTGGGCGTCCTCCACCTGCTCGTTTCGGTAAAACGAGTTGATGCAGAAAGAACACCTGTAGCGGCATCCCTGAACCAGCCTGAATATCCAAATTGGAGGTATTTGTTCAACAAGATCTATTGATGGGAAAACACCCTGTGCAGGCCCGTATTGGCCAACATGAACTTGATCAGCGCCTGAGGTCTTTGCGTGGTCTGGAAACAAGGAGGGATAGAATCCCCCAAATATTATCTTCGCTGCTGGAAAATGTTCCCTGCATATCTTGATAATATCGTGGGCTGGCTCGTAGTTGAAAGATATGCAACAGGTCACCCAGATTTCATCAGGGTTTTTTATTCCTTGAAGCTTTTCCTCCAACCACTTCATGGAGCGACCGTAGAGATAAAGAGCCCTTCTTGCCCTGGACCTGTTGTCTCCAAGGGGCTTATGGGAATAGAGATTCTCCTCCCTCATCACCTTTCCCAGGCCAATGTCAGGATAGCCTGCCATGTCCAGGATTGTCACATCATCACCCTCATTTACCCTGTGGGTTGCGATCTGTATCAACCCAAAAGGCACAGCCTCGGCATAGAGGTCCTCCTGGTATGGATCTGCTACCAGAACAGGGGGGTTTATCATAAGAAGCCTGCTCATGACTACTCCATCTCCGTCAATACATAGTACAAATTCAGTTTATGCCGCCCTTTCAGGGAAACAGAGATTCTCCTGGCAGCCAGGCTGAAGTCGCGCCATATCCTTCTTACTTCGGGGAAAGCAAAGAGGTCTTTTACGTCTGCCTGCCCTTGGAGAACATCGAGCAAAACACCTGTCTCGGGCAAGGAAAAATCAAGTTCCGCAGGAGCCTGTAGAGTCGTATCACCAGGTTCCGTAAGCCTGTGTATGATCAGTGCATCTTTTGGTGGGCCAAGCCCCTTGCCAGCCATCCAGGACAGCAGATGATCCTTGTTGACAGACCACCGCCCGGGTTCGATCAACTCTCCGTACGGATAATGAAAATACAGTTTGGCGCCTATCATCCCATCAGGTCCCAGATCCATGCCCAGGAGCCTCAATGACTTGCCTTGGAAAATATTCATCAGTCTTGTATCACCCAAGATTGCCTGGGCCATTTTGAGTGGGTTTGCAGATTGTTTTGGAGCAAATTGCAAGTATAACTTGAAACGCCAGGACCTGACAGAATCCCATGCCAGTCCGATGATGGGCTGTGTCACTACAGGATCGCACAAGGCCTTTTCCAGCCTGTGCACTGCATCTTCAGGGCCCTTTCCGAGTTCGTGGGCGAGACTTTTCAGTTCTCTCAAAACCATCTCGGCTTCATCCCTGAATCCTGGAAAAGCATAAGAGAAACGTGAAAGGTGAAGCCCATGGGAGTCCATGGACATGGATGGTTCAAACACCTCCGAATAGGTCTCGTGGTGCCTTCCAAACCACTTCAACAAGGTCTTTTTAAACAGAGGCGAAAGCTTGTCATGGCCAAAGAGTGCATCCAGAAGTTGACCTGTTCTCTTTACACTGGTTGCCAAAAGAGGTCTTGCACAGTCAGGATAGGATGGATCTGTGTTACCGAGACTCTTGCAGGAGGCCCACCGGGAACACAAGGGGCATTTGGGCTTGGGAAAATCCATCTGTTCCAATCAAACACTTTTTTCAAAATCGGTCAAACGCCATCATGAAGTCCCATCTGAATTTGTCTCGATTTTAATTTGTGATAATCTTTGGCTCATGAAGATGTCAGCTTCAATCAATTATGGAAACAAACCTGCCGGGATCCTTGTTCGGTTCTATGTAACCATAGCTATATTCCTTTTTCTTCATATTGGTATTGGTGGTGGATCCATGGCAGTCGCCAAGGGGTGGTGCAAGGGAGATGAAGAGCGTTTGAGGGGCATGGTGGAAAAGCTTGAGTTCAAGTGGGGAATGTTTACAGAAGAACTGAAATCAGGGATAAAATCCCTGCTGCTACATGCAAAACGTCCAGTGGGCGTTTTAGCCTCCTGGGTGGTTTACATGCGGGCCTTGGATGTGTTGTCACAAGAGCTTCAAAAACCTTCTCCTGACGCATCCGCCCTGCTAAAAAACTTAGCGCCCATCTGGAGGGATTCAGACTCCATACGCCGCTGGATCGAACTGGATCAAAAACAGGATATTCATGATCTGAAATTTGCGTTGGATGATACACTCTTGCC
>JALVPF010000248.1:0-6584 GCA_027031935.1 Myxococcales bacterium
GTCTTTTGTGGTGAAAAATGGTTCAAAAACACGGTCTATGTTTTCTTCGGGAATCCCACGGCCAGTGTCGCTGATTCTCACTTCTATCCATCCTTCATCTTCCAGCGTGGTCATAGTCAAGGTCCCGCCATCCGGCATGGCCGTCTCGGCGTTGAGAAGAACGTTCAAGAATGCTCTCTGAAGATCTCCTTCGTTGCCTATGATCCTGGGTAGCTCTTTGGCGTATTGCTTTTCAGTGCTGATGCGCTCCCTGTCCAGCCTGCTATCGATGAGATCCAGGGCTTTTTCAAGCACCCTCTCTATTCGCAGAGGTTCCTTGTGCGTGGAACTTTGCTGTTCGGAGAAGCGGAGAAGGTTGTCGGTGATCGCTTTGCAGCGTTTCGCCTCTTCTTCAATTCGCGAAAGAAACTGTCTGTCTGGATCACCGTCGGGTTTTTTCCTGAGAAGCAGTTGGGTCAGGCCCAGGATGCCACCAAGTGGATTGTTGAATTCATGAGCTACCCCTGCTCCCAGATCTCCTATGGCGTTGAGTTTTCTGGATTCCAGCAAGGATGCCTGCATCCGGTTGAGTTCTTTTGCCCTGCGGTCATAGCCAACACGCAGTTGCTCTATGCCTTCGATGAGCTTGCTTAAGGCTCGGTGAACCATCAGCCAGCCGCCGGCTGCAGCCAGCAGGATCGCCAACCAGGCTATCCATGCCCAAGCGGGAACAGTATTGTAAAAAGACTCGGGTATGGGTTTTTGCGTTACAATGGCCCAGTCGGAAAAGTCCAGGCGTTTGAACGCGCCAACCATGTTTTGATCGTCTAAGGAAAAAACCATGCTCCCGGATGCTGCTCCTGCAAGGAGTTTTTTGACCTGTGGATTGTCGGCCACGGACTGGCGTTTTATGGCGCGATTGCCATCCGGATGAGCAATCAGGCGTCCACCTCCATCGACGATAAATGAGACCGAATTCATACTCGTTCCACCAGGGGCTGCCACCACCTTCTGCAAGCCGCTCAGATTCCACTCGAACGCCAATATATACGGTAGCTTGTTCTTTGGACCCTGAATGCTAATGGCACCAGCCATAAGAATCGCGTTGTGTTTGGCGTAAGCGTACACATCCGAGAATGCTCGCCCCTTGGCTCTAGCTGCCTTCAGAGGCAGTCTTTTGAGAAATCTGGCAAGGGTCGATCTGTCCATGGGGAGGTGACCAGGTCGCTTTCCTGCAGTTTCAACCTGCTGAGGCTCCAGAAAAACAGGTTGGACCACGGCCGTATCCGTGTCATCCAGGAGCGCGATCACTGTAAGATCGGTGTCTTGTTTATATAAAAGCCTGAGTACCCCAGTGATCTCTTCTTTGGATAGGGTGGAGAAATCAAAAAGTTCAGCACCCATCTCGAGTATTCTGAGTGTGCCCTCAAGTTCATCATGTATCAACAGGGTCTCAGCTCCAGCGAGTTCTTCGCTGGAACTTACGAGAGGTTTTGTATCTCGTAGCCCGCTCGAAGCCGTCAAGGCCACAACCACGGGTAACAGTACTGCGGCCAAGAGCAACAATCCAATACCTGCGCTGATTTTCAACTCTACCCTCCGGCAGTCTGTTTTATCGAAAGCATTACCTTTGTTTTGTATTCCACCTGTGAAAAAAGCACAAGAGGAAGGTAGTTGGAGACAGCTGAAGACAGCTCGCTTGACTTAGCCGCTGTTATTCTGATAGGGCAAATCTGGTCTCGCGCAATTTCACAGGAGGGTTCCATGTCCGGTGTCGTGGTTGTCGGTGCTCAGTGGGGAGACGAAGGAAAAGGAAAGATCGTAGACATATTGGCGGAACTCGCTGACATGGTGGTACGGTTTCAGGGTGGTGCCAATGCCGGGCATACCCTTGTGGTGGATAATCGCGAGCTGATAACTCACCTGGTTCCATCCGGGGTGATGCACAAAAACAAAAAGTGTGTCATCGGTAACGGTGTGGTGGTCGACCCACAGATCCTGGTCAAGGAGATTGACGAGCTGAAAGCCCAGGGACTACTTTCACGACCCGACTCCCTGGTGATATCTTCCCGCTGCCAAGTGGTGATGCCATACCACAAGAAGCTGGATGCCGCTCGTGAGAAAGCAAAGGGCTCCGACAAGATAGGTACTACTCTTCGTGGCATAGGTCCAACCATGGAGGACAAGGCTGCCAGGGTCGGCATCAGGGTGTGTGACCTTTTCGACACCAAGCACCTGGCAGAGTTGCTGGATGCCAGGCTGGGTGAACTCAACGCTATCATGCAACACTATGGACAGCAGCCTATAGATGCCACCAATGTGATCGATGACATCCGGCCTCTTGCGCAAAAGCTGAAACCCTTTGTAGGTGATACGGGTGCAACGGTGCGAACCGCTCTGGACCAGAGACGCGGAGTGTTGTTCGAAGGTGCCCAGGGAGCCTTGTTGGACATAGATCATGGCACATATCCATTTGTCACATCATCCAACACCCTGGCTGGCGCTGCGTGTGCTGGTGCGGGTGTGGGACCGGGCAGGATAGACTCGGTCATTGGAGTCTCCAAGGCCTATTGCACGAGGGTAGGCGCAGGACCTTTTCCTTCGGAGATGGCAGATGACAGGGGAGAAAGGCTTCGGGAGGCTGGCGGGGAGTTCGGGGCCACAACCGGAAGACCGCGCAGGTGCGGATGGCTGGATCTGGTGGCGCTCAGATACACTACCTCACTTCACGGGTGTACGGGTTTGTGTTTGACCAAGATGGACGTGTTGACCGGAATGGACAAATTGAAGGTGGTTGTTGGTTACCAACTCGATGGTCA
This sequence comes from Myxococcales bacterium, assembly GCA_027031935.1. Lineage (GTDB taxonomy): Bacteria > Myxococcota > B64-G9 > B64-G9 > B64-G9 > JALVPF01. The sequence goes on from JALVPF010000248.1 coordinate 2,799, forward strand.
GGAGATCAATACTGTCCCGGCAGACATTCGCGAGTTGCAGCGTGTCCAGCCCATATTCGATGAACTTGATGGATGGGACGAGGCCATCGATGGCATTCGAGAATATGACTCCTTGCCTGCTGCAGCAAAAAAATACCTCATGATGGTGGAGAGTTTTTTGGGTATCCCGGTGGATTTGGTTTCTGTGGGTCCTGCACGGGTACAGACCATCCTGCGAAAGAATCCCTTTCATAGGGCCAAGTGAATCATTGCCACCCCAAATCTCCCACCCCCTGAAATCAGATTTCCCAGATCGCTTGTGAGGTCACGGAGATGCAAGGAATCGTCCGCAGTCGTGGATTCACCACGTCGAGGACAGACTCCACAGCATCGACACAGAGATCCCAAGCGAGGTGGGAAATCTGTGGCCACTGTCATATTTCGTACTGTCCCTTTCGCCTGTCGTCAAAGAGATGGTTTTTGGATGTGATGTGTTTGTCCCGGGCCTCCTTGAGATCGATGTTTACCTCGAGGACAGCTTGTGCTTCCCTTGGCCCATCAGCCAAGACCTTGCCTGAAGGTGCCACCACCCGGGACTGACCCGTGAAGACAAGCTGCTCGGATTCACGTCCCTCGGCACCTATACGATTGGCTGTAGCAATGAAAACGTGATTTTCCAATGCCCTGGTGATCATGGCTCGCTGGCAATGGGGAAGTACCAGGTTTGCGGGATGAGCGATTATTTCTGCCCCCTTTAGCGCCAGGGTCCTGGCTGATTCAGGAAATATCCAGTCGAAGCATACCATCATACCCAGCCTTGCATCACCTGCCCGGAAGACGGGAAATCCTAAATCGCCTTCGTGGAAAAGAGATTTTTCCTTGTAGAAGAGATGGACCTTGCGGTAGGTGCCTTCGACTCCATCAGGCCCCACCAGCACCGATGAGTTGAACAGCCTCCCCTGGTCTTTTTCTGCGAAACCCGCAACCACGTGAGAATTCGTACGAGCTGAAAGTTTGGCCAGACGTTCGCATGTGGGGCCTTGTGTGGATTCCGCCAGGCTATCGAGTTCCTTTTTGTTTTTGAACTGGTATCCCGTGGTGCACAGTTCAGGCAATATGATGAGGTCGGCTTTTCTGTCTCCCACCAGTGTCTCTATTGATTCCAGGTTGGTCTTCTTGTCTCCGAATTCGGGATTGGTCTGTACCACGAGCAGTTTCATATAGATGCTGATAGCAAAACCCCTGGTGCAATACAAGCCTGATTTCCCACCTCGCTTGGGATCCGCCAGGACATCAACAAGCGCATGCCTACGATATTATAAGAAGAGCAAAACCAGCAAGGGCAGGAAATGGTGACAGCCTCAGACCGTGTCGTCGTCGAGTCTTCCGCGGTATTTTTGCACGTTGAGTGCCTTCCACAGTAGGCCTGGGTGGGCTCGAATCACTTCTTGCAGCCCGGAGTCGTCAGTCAGCAGTTCGGGGGCAATATCGCCATGATCGTTCAGACGGTCGAGGAACTCTCGCTCCTTAGCTTCCAGCGGAAGCACGATGGACAGCAGGTCTTTGCACTCAGCTACGAGTTGCCTGGTCCACTCCTCGATTCCATCACGCTCCGGAGCGACGCTCTGCCCAAGCATCGGAAGCAGCAGCCGAGCGACCTCGTCGGGATCGGCCCTAATGTCGTCGATGGTCACCTTGCGCCAGTCGCGCCGGTTGATGCCACCGTAAACTACGAATCCAAGCCGCAGCTTCGCGCGGTCCAGGTTCCTTCGTTGCAAGAGCCCCCGCACGTCGAACAGGTCGCGGCTCGCGTTGCGTGAAAAGAGCGCCGCTAGCTTCCCGGCGGCAAGCTCGTGGACATCGACAACAGGCACGTCCCTTGCCGAAAAAGCACCCATCGGGCGCGAGTCTATGACAACGTGAGGCCACAGAAGCGTCCGCAGCATGAAGTTCATGTCGAGTTCGAGCGTGCCGGGCCTACCTCCCACCGTTGTGTAGGACAGGCGCCACTTCCCACCGGCATGGTCCGAGGGCATGCGTCTGACCCGCATGCCGAGACGGCAGCACACTGCCTGTATTGCCTGATCCACCTTTGGCCGGTCGGCAAGCATTGTCTCCTTGTTGGCCGCACCGATGTAGTTCAGGTCGATGTCCACGGACAGCCGAGGAACATCGAATACAAAGAGGTTGAGCGCAGTCCCTCCCTTGAGGGCGACGCGCGGCCTGAGGAAGGGGTGGCTGCGTAGCGTCTCGGTTAACTCTACCAGATGAATGACCTTTTCGAATACCTCGACCCGGAAGCCCGTGACCGCCGCCTCGCGTCGAAGCTCAGCCTCGGTGAGCATCACGCAACCTCCTGCCAGGTACGCTCAAGAATACGCCTTGGCACTATCAGGTTCCACGGAGAGACGAGTCGACCATGCTCCCGTGACGAGTCGAGGTACCGCGGCTGCGCAGGCGCCAAACGGCGCAGTGCATCGAGGTGCTGCTCCTCGACCATCAGCGCGTCCTTGTGCTGCTCCAGGAAGAATCCGACGCGTGCAGCGGTGAGCGCCGGGCCGAGCCTGCGGACGTAGTTCACGACCGCGTCGAGGTCGAAGAACTCCACCATCTCCAGCGAGCGCCAGATCTCCTCCCAGCCTCCTACGAGTTCAGGACGGTCCATGACGTCAACGAGGGTTCGCTCCAGCGTTGTGACCCGGACGACGCCTCCGGCGTGGCGCTTCTCGACCACGCCACCCCCGAGGTCGGCAAGTGTGCGAAGCACGGTTGGCGCTTGGACGGCCACGAATTCCATGTTACGGAACCACAAGTTCCGAGACCGGCGGCGCGTTAGGTAGTGAAAGCGGTTCCAAACTGAATACACCTTACCGTGGAACTGAAGGGCAGCGTGGTAGGTGACCACCACGTCCGGGCCGAGCTTCGTGGCGAGGAGGTAGGGATCGACCGGCGCGCGGGCTGGATCGATGCCGCGGGGTACGGTGGCATACAGGCCGCGGCGGATGCGCACGAGGCGTCCCGAGGCCATGTGCTTGGTGAGCAGGTTCCGCGTGGTGTAGTGACTCACACCCATCGACTCGCGGGCTGCAGCGTACTCCTCGGCGGTGAAGACCGGGTGTGTCTCGAAGAAGTCGGTCGAACGCATGACTTGCTCCTTTGCGCAGATAATACCATCAATGGTAGTAACTTCTGCAAAAGAAGGCAAGTCTTATTACTCGTGAGCATACCGCGCTGTTAGCAAGACCGCATAGTACCCTACATCGCGGATTGATTCTCGTAAGCCACGAAACCTTACAAGTGATCCGCAGTGATCCGCAAAATCTGGTTTCAGATGGTGGGAGTCGACGCCTTCGCCGTCAGTACTCAAGAGCGCGTTGATCTTTGATTCCCGATCTGGCATGATCTCGTTTGGTCGACATGGAACTCGTACTTCAATTTTACATGACAAATAGTTAGGAGTGGCCATGACCCATCATTACAAAACCTGCTGGATCGTGGTGTTAGCGGCTATATTCTCGGTCCTTTTTGCCATGCCTGCCGTGTCAGGAGCAAAGCCCAGGAAGGCAAAAAAGGTAAGAACAGTGGTTTTGCCTTTGAAAGTCAAAGGCCTGAAGTTGGACCAGGCTCGCACCACTGGAAAGGCTGCGGCCAAAGCCGTGGTGGAAGAACTCAAGCGCCTGGATTCTTTCCGCCTGTTGGCTGGCAAAGCTGTGTCCAAGAAGCTCAAGGTACTGAAAAAGGTGGTGGACGAGCTGGCAAGCCTGCCCTTCGTCAAACGCACCGACAGCCTGTTCTCCGTCCCCCACA
>JALVPF010000248.1:6594-14657 GCA_027031935.1 Myxococcales bacterium
CTTCTCATTCCCAATTGCCATACCAGCAAAAAATGTATTCGATCGGTGGGCCGGAGATTCAAGGCAAAGGTGATCTTCAGCCTTCATCTGGCCAAGTCCGGCGAGGGAGTCTCCATCACCGTCAGGACCCTGGATGTTCGTTCCGGAAAACAGATCCGTGAGGCGGTGGAGCAGGCCAGCTTCGATGAGGATGAAGTCAAACGCGCAACTCGTTGGGCCGTGTTGAAGGCTTCGTCTCCGATCATGACATCCTTGTTGAAGGGAAAGGGTAAACTCCAGGTGTCGTGTGAAGAGGCTGATGCAGAGCTTTTGCTCAATGGAAAATCATTCGGAAAGCGCACCAATAAATCATTCAAGGTGGGCACCGGGGTTTTTGATATTCAGGTGAAAAAGAAAGGTTACAGCACCTTTCATGACGTCGTTGCCGTAAGACCTGCTCAGCAGGTCAAGGTTGAGGCGGTGCTGAAATCCAAGGGGCCCAAGAAGGTTCCCATGTTAGCCACTGCACCTGAAGAGCAAGTGCACAAGGAGAAAAAACCGGCGGCGGATTTGCCTGCCTGGGCCGTGTTCGAAAAAAAGTCTGATAACCCTGACTCCAATATTCATGGGAACGCTACTGCAAAAACAAAAGACAGTGGCGCCAGTTCATCCGCTGCCAATACATCCACCACCAAACCGTTCATTCCCGGTGATGAAAATCTCATGAATACCCCTGTAGACAAGATCGATGAAGACAAGGACAAATGGTATACGACATGGTGGTTTTGGACGGCCGTTGGCGTGGTGGCAGCAGGGGGAGTTGCCGGGGGACTCTATGCTGCTGGTGTTTTCGAAGGTTCTGCTGGCTCAAGTGCTACAGGCGCTGCCGCTATTACCTGGCAGTAGTGATTTTCAAGGTGTTTGCTGGGAGGCTAGGATTTATGACTTTTGCACGAAAACTGATGAACTTGGTGGTTATGCCATGTCTCGTAATGCTCGCTGCCTGCGACGACACTTCTGTCACTGGCTCTGCCGCCATCGATCTGATATTTCAGGCACCTTCCGATGACTCAGCCCTGCGTGGCCTTTTGACGGGAGTTGTGGATGCAGTGCGCGTCGAGGTACGTGATGATTCCGGTCCTCTCGTGCAAAAGGCCTTTTCCTATGATGATCTTCATGGTACGGTTGATGGTATTCCCGCCGGAACTAACAGGAGCTTTCTGGTAGAAGCGCTGAGTGGTGACACAGTCGTTTATCATGGAACGGCCCTTGGTGTCACAATAGTCGCGGGTGATACGGCAGATGTTGCAGTCGTATTGTCTTCTGCATATCAGGAGGATGTTTATTCGCCTGCAGCTGTTTCCGACCTTGCTGCCAACCCTCAGGGCGCTGATGTGCTTCTATCCTGGAGTGCATCTGGTGATGATGGACTGGTGGGCAGGGCGGGTTCGTATGATATCCGATGGTCCCTGACTACCATACAGGCGTCGAACTTCGATGCGGCAACCACCATTCCCGGTGCTCCAATACCTGCATTGGCTGGAGAGCAGGAGACATTTACCGTTACAGGCTTGAGCCCTGATACCACCTACCATTTTGCGCTGCGAGTAGCGGATGACGACGGGAACTCGTCCGGAGTGTCCAATGAGGCTATCGCCACCTTGGGGGCTGGAGATGACACGCCCCCTGACGCCATCGTCGATCTTTCAGTGGAGTCTTTTGATACAAGCTCCGTGACCTTGTCCTGGACAGCACCAGGAGACGACGGGGCTCAGGGGATAGTCGCACAGTATGATGTTCGCTACAGCACTTCGGAGATCACCACAGAAAACTTCGACCAGGCCCAGACAGCTCAGGGCCCGTCTTCCCCGGTGGCTGCAGGACAGTCTCAGACATTGACCATAGCCGGATTGACCGAAGGTCAGGTATACTATTTTTCAGTCAAGTCTGCAGATGAGGTTCCCAACTGGTCAGCTATTTCCAATGTTGTCCAAGCCACACCCGCCGACGTGGTCGCTCCCGACGCGGTCACACTGTCAGTCGATGCAGTGGCTGATACATCGGTTACTCTTGGGTGGCTCGCACCTGGTGATGATGGTTCGGTCGGTACTGCCGACAGCTACGAGATTCGCTATTCCACCGAATCCATCGATGCGGGAAATTTTGCTTCTGCCACTTTGTGGGACTCAGCTCCAAGCCCACAGGTAGCTGGTAGCGCTCAGTCTGTCACCATAACGCCTCTGCTCGAAGGAACCCAGTACTATTTCGCCTTGGTCTCACATGATGACGCTGGCAACCCGTCGCCCCTGTCCAATGTGGTGATGGCTACCCCCGGGGAGCAAGATACGACTCCACCGGCAGATGTCGTTGACCTGGCAGTGGAGTCTGTTGCAGATTCCAGCATTACCCTGACATGGACAGCACCGGGAGACGATGGTTCCAGCGGCAATCCTGTGGCTGCCTATGACGTAAGGTGGGCTTCATCTGCCATTGCTGACGATGCGAGCTTTGATCTTGCAACTCCCTTCGCCTGGCCCGGGGGAACACAAATCCTTGCAGCCGGCCAGACACAGACCTTGCAGGTCACTGGTCTCGAGCAGGATCAGACTTACTTTTTTGCCCTGAAAGCACGAGATGAGTTTTCCAACTGGTCAGGAGTGTCCAACTCCCCATCGGGTACCACTGTAGACCAGACCCCTCCATCTGATATCTCAGATCTTCAGGTGTCGGATTTCGGAGATGACTACCTTACCGTTCAATGGACTGCTCCTGGTGATGACGCTGATGTGGGAACTGCAACAAGCTATGAAGTCTATTACAGCGATACGGCCTTTGATGACTATTCAACAGCGACCTCCTGGGCGAATGTTCCAAGTCCTCAAATTGCCGGCACCTCTCAGTCTGTGACGATCACTGGGCTTGTTCCTGGCGCAGAAGTCTTTGTAAGGATACGTACGGGTGATGAAGTACCAAACTGGTCGGGATTGTCCAACCAGGTCAACCAGACGCTAAGTTGTTCTGCCTGTCCAGTAATATCATCCATACGGCCTGCTGCAGCGCCAGTGGGATCTGTCGTCTACCTGGATGGTACCAATTTCGGCGCCACGCAAGGTACCAGCACGATGACCTTCGGCGGGGTAGATGCTGTGGCGGCGGATTGGACTGATACCAGGGTCACGGCCATAGTTCCATCTATCCCGGCAGGAGTGGCTGCCACTGTGGAAATTTCCACGACGGATGGAACCGCGGCTAGGTCCTTTGCTGTAACACCTTACATAGATTCTCTCACACCTGATTCCATTGCTCCTCCTGGCTCTGTCATTATCGCCGGAAGTGGTTTTGGAGAAAACCAGGGTACCTCAACGGTAGAGATAGTGGGATCCACTGGTCAGCCCACTGTGACCTCCTGGTCCGATGACTCGGTGAGCATAGATGTACCGGCAAATGTCACCACCGGGCCTGTGAAGATCACCGTTGGTTCCAATTCCTCCAATACTCCGGTTCTGACCGTCGATCCCATGGTATGGACCACCGCTGCGTATGTAGTGGATGACACAAATCCATCTTTTACACCTCGTATCAGCGCAGACTCGCAGGACTACCTGCAGTTGGTGTGGGTGGAGACGGATGGGACCCACCTGCAAGTCTTTTCGAAAGAACGAGGGGGAAGTGGGTGGAACCTGTCTGCGCAGGATCTGAGTTCCTCCGTCGTTGATTCAGCATCGCCGATATTGGTCAACATGAGTGCATCTCAGTTCCTGGTGGCCTGGCTGGATGGGACTGCCTTGAGTGCAACGGTTGGATTCGGAGAAGTCTTTTCAGCAGTGGATGCGGTGGATGCCGGGCCTGCTTTTGCCCCTTGTGTAGCTATGCTCCCGGACGGGCAGGCTCTCATGGTCTGGGCTGCCGGGGATGGAACATCGTTGAACTACAGTCTGCGGGATGGCTCTGGACAGTGGTCTCTGGGCACATCGGCCTTTGCGACATCAGGAAATTCTTCCTCTGTGGCCTGTGCTTCGGATCCTGCGGGTTTCGTTCACGTGGTTTTTACAGACGGTACCGATCTTGGCCACAGCGTGTTCGACGGAGCACAGTGGTCAGACCCTGAAAGCATTCAAACACTTGGTGCAGATCCTGCTTCGGTCAAGCCCTCCGTCGCCATAGGCCAAAGGGGAGAAATCCACATTGTCTACTGGGATGAAGGACTCTATTACCATGCGGTGAAAAAGGGAGCCACTTGGAGCGATCCTGTTGCCGTGGCATCCATTACGTCGGCAGCTTCCGCTAGACCAGCTCTCATTGTTGACAACGCAGGCGTTTTGCATCTTGCGGTCGAAGACGATCAGGGTGCCGAAAGAGCTGTCATGTATCTGAGCATGCCCCCTGAGGGCACATGGACTGCCCCGGTTGAAATTTCAACAGCGGGTGATACCTTTGATGCAAGTACACCTGATTTGGCAGAGGGTGTTGCCATGTCCATCCACATGGTTTGGTCTGAGGGGAACCGAATCTATATCTCTTCCTTGCAGTGACAGGCGACTGTTTCCATGGATAGGCCATTGACGAAAACAGCAGGAATCCTCTTTCTGGTGTTCGTGCTGATGTCGGGGCTTGCTTGTACGTCCAAGCCCAAACCAGAGCCTCACAAACGCACATTGGCAGAAGCCAGGCAGATCGCTTTGGGCATGTTCAAGCAGTTGGACGGCTTCGAACTTGTAAAACAGCGAGAGGTGGGCCTTGCAGGGCGTCCCGCTGTTCGAATGGAGGCCTCATGGCTCCATTCAGGACAAGCTCGCAGAGCGATTATTTATATAGTCGACCATCCGGCCTTGTTCAATGTCATCCATTTTACCTCCCCGGATGATCCGGATGTTTTTGATGCTGGTTACGAAGTGTTTTCCGACATGATAAAGACCATCAGGGTGCTTCATTACACCGGGCCCATGCAGGTACAAAAGCAAAAAGTTGGCAAGGTGTTGCGCTCACCTGACCTTCAACTGGAGATTCATTTTCCCTCCGACTGGGTGTATTCAATAGATGAGGTCAACCGGGCGCTGGTACTGTCAGGCCCGAGGAATTCACCCACTTGGCTTACCACCGTCAGCTTTTCTGTAATCAACAAGTGGGAACCCCTGGAAAACTGAAGAAGTTTTTTTCAACTGACACTTTTATCTTCCTGTGTCCTGTCCAAATCTCACATACATCTGCAGTCGAGGATTTGCCACCTGGCACACAGCTTAGGCAGTTTGGATTGTAGGCGAGTCTGGAAATCCCCAAATTTTGGAAATCAGGGTTTCGCTTGACTTGGCTCTTGTGCCATGCCATGATTTTGCCGAATTCGAGCCATAGTGTAACTATATGTAATTACAGCAAAATTCCGAGGTGAATCCATGAGTGAACCAGATTCCAGGGAGTTCAAACCTTTCGTATCTTCAAAGACGGTCATGAAGGAGCTGACATTCAAGGCAGTCTTTTTGGGCATCATCATGGCTGTCATTCTGGGCGCTGCAAACGCTTACCTGGGTTTGAAGGCAGGAATGACCGTGGCTGCAACATTTCCTGCCGCGGTCATTTCCATGGCTGTGTTGCGTTTGTTCAAGGGCAATGTTCTCGAGGAGAACATCGCCCGAACCACGGGTGCGGTTGGTGAGGCTCTTGCTGCGGGAGCTATTTTTACGATTCCTGCATTCATAATTACCGGGGTGTGGGACGACTTCGATTATCTCACTTCCACGGCCCTGCTCCTGGTGGGAGGCGTGCTGGGTGTCTTTTTGGTGATCCTGCTTCGGAGAACCTTCATGGAAGACAGGAGCCTTCCTTTTCCTGAAAGCCAGGCATGTACCGAGATAGTCAAGGCCGGTCAGGCCGGAGCTTCTGGTGCCGGGACGGTGTTTATTGCCATGGCGGTTGCAGCGGTTATTGAGTTTTTCAAGAACTCCAATGGTATTCAGATCATAAAGGATACCATCAAGCTTCCTTTCACAGTTGGCAAGGCTGCGTTTCCTGCGGTGACACCTGTGTCGTCTCCGGCGTTCATGGGTGTGGGCTTCATTATCGGTCCAAGGCTGGCAGCACTCACGGCGGCAGGAGGCGTGTTTGGCTGGCTGTTTTTGTTACCATTGTTTCTTTATGGCATGGCCATGTTCAGCCCGGAATTCGGAAATAGGCTAATGGACCTGGTCCATTCGGGCAACATGGAGGTCCTGTACAAGGGTGATCCTGCGCTCAACTTCGCTGGCCTCAAGTCCATATACTCCGAGAGTATCAAGCTGGTGGCCATAGGTGCCATGATCGTCGGTGCCTTCTATACCTTGTACAACATGAGAAATAGTCTGGTGACAGGTATCAAGCGTTCGTTCAAGAGCCTGGGTGGCGCAGGTGGCGCTGCTGTGGAGAGGACCGAGAAGGACTTGAATTTCAAACTGGTGATCATCGCCATCGTTCTTCTTCTTCTCGCCATGCTCGGGATGTATTACTACCTGTGCCAGGATCTGGGCATTTCCATAGTGACCATGGTGGTCATGGCCATAGCCGGCTTTCTGTTCGCGGCTGTTGCCGGATACCTGGTCAGTATAATCGGCTCGTCGTCCAATCCCATATCCGGACTCACCCTTTCTACCCTGCTGCTGGCCGCGGGGCTGTTGGTGCTTTTGGGAATGGGTGGCAAAGAGGGCACCGAGGCATATAGGGCAGGCATTCTCGCTGTGCTTGGTGTTGCAACCATAGTATGCTGTGTGGCAGGTGTTGCAGGTGACATGATACAGGACTGGAAGGTGGGGCATAATCTGGGTGGTACTCCATGGCGAATGGAGGTAGGTGGTCTCATCGGAGTTGTGGTCGCGGCTTTGGTATTGGTGCTGCCCATCATGTTGTTGCACAAGTTCGGCGGTGGAATCGGTTCTGATGCACTACCTGCTCCCCAGGCTGGTCTCATGGCAACCATGTCCAAGGGTATAATCGGTGGAGCCATGGCCTGGGAGCTGATCCTTATCGGCATGTTTTTCGCCCTGGCCCTCATCATGATAAAGAGCCCATCCCCCATGCTTATTGCTGTGGGCATGTATCTGCCATTCCAGACCGTGCTGGCCATATTCATGGGAGGAGTTGTCAAATGGGTTCTGGATCTGATCATCAAGCGAAAGGTGGGAGATGACAAAAAGGCATCGGAGTCTGTGGAGAACAGGGGGCTGTTGGTAGCCTCAGGCCTCGTTGCAGGTGAGGCCCTGGTGGGAATCATCTTAGCAGCCGTCGTAGCCTTGAACATCAAGTTTTTCTGTACAGAAGGATTTCAGGGCGAGGTTCGCCAGGCACAGGATTTGGTCTCCCGAATAGAAAGTGTGCAGGGAACCCCTGACGAAATGGCAAAAAAGATTCTTGCCGATTCTTCTCTCATGGCAAAGGTGCCGGAGTTCTATTCTCTCAAACAGAGAACCATCAAAAATCGCATAGCGGTTGCCCAGTCACTGGCCCCTACGAAGTGCCTTGGGACCACGCCCAAGTGGTTTGGATTGTCCTGGATGGGATTTCTTATAATACTACTGCTGGGCTTCTATATGATTCGTTCGTCCCTTGCTGCCTTGAAGGATGGAGGTGGTTCCTCTGGAGGCTCGTCAGGAGCTTCGCCTGGAGGTAAAGAGGAAAAATCGGGAAGCGATGATAGCGGGAGTAAACAAGATGAAGCTGAGGCGTAACAGGCTAAAATACACGAACCTTCTGGATCTGAAGCCCACCAGGCTGTACGACCACGTCGCCAAGGACGATGGAAGGGTATCTGTGAAGATCCCCAGGTTTGGTTCAAGGTGGATGAGGTGGGTTCAAAATAGGCTCAAGAGACCGTATCTGATGCTTCACCTGGACGATGTGGGAACCGAGGTCTGGCTGTCGTGTGATGGGACCAAGACAGTACACGAAATTGGCAAAGACCTGGAAAGAAAGTTTGGAAAAAAGGTAACCCCTGTCTGGGACAGGTTGCCGCGTTTCATCGGTACACTCCATTCGGGCAAGCTCATAAGGTTCGAGGATAAGCCATAGACAGCCGCACTACACCCGACTCCTGAAGTTTTCATTCATGCTTTCTCAAATAC
>JALVPF010000249.1:0-11753 GCA_027031935.1 Myxococcales bacterium
CATCTCCCAAGAGGTCCTTTTGCTCACTGTTGACAGTGGCACATTGGGCAACGGATTGTCCACGAACGATCCCATAAGCATTTACGAGTCTGATGCCAATACCATGGTGGACACTTTCTCTTTCCCTACAAACCCAGGAAACGGAGTGTCCATGGAAAAACGCACTCTCACCGCAGGGGATGAACAGTCGAACTGGGCAGCATCCACCTGCCTGGTCGGCACCGGTGCAGCGAACGATTACTCCTCGCCTGGTTTCAGGAACTGTGCTGACTGGGGCAACGGTATTACTGGAGACGGAGTCATGGGCGAAGCATGTCCGTATGGTTCCATCGATTGCCTAAGTGGTGTATGCCTTGTGGATCTCTACACATTGGACACTTACTGCTCAGAAGACTGCTCCGGTTCCGGAACTTGCGCTGATGGCTTTTCGTGCCAGGCCATTGACGACATATTCGGAACTGGATTCGACCAGGCTTGCGTGATGAATTAATTCCCTTGTCCAATGGGTAATAGACGAGGATTTCAAAAAATGAAAAATATTCTGATGAGTTTTTTCACAGCATTGGCTTTCATGGGAGCATCCTGGATCACTACAGCATGTAGCTCGGATGAAGGCGCACAATGCATAGACAATGACAATGACACATTTGGACTAAACTGCGATCCTGGCCCTGACTGTGACGACTCGAACGCGTCGGTCAACCCGGCTGCCGCCGAATCATGCGGCAACCAGATAGATGATGACTGCGACGGGGACACGGACGAAGATTGCCCTGTTTGCATAGACGAAGACAATGACACCTATGGAGACAACTGCGATCCCGGACTCGATTGCAACGACTCGGATGCAACCATCCATCCTGGAGCAGATGAAATCTGCAACCAGGTAGATGATGACTGTGACGGGGATACGGATGAAGGTGATATCTGTGCAAGCTGTGTCGATGAGGACAAAGACGGATACGGCCAAAACTGCCAACTGGGTGATGACTGTGATGATACGAACGCATCTGTCAACCCAGGCGCTGACGAGATCTGTAACCAGGTAGACGATGACTGTGACGGAGATACAGATGAAGACGAGGTCTGTCCATCATGCGTAGACAACGATTCGGACACCTATGGACAGGGTTGTGATAAAGGACCTGATTGCGATGACTCGGACCCCGACGTGCATCCCGGTGCCATCGAGGCATGTGACGATGTGGATAACGACTGCGATGATGAGACAGACGAGGACGGGGTCTGTGGTGACTGCGTGGATGCTGACCAGGACGGTCACAATGCTATTAGTGATACATGTGTAAACGGTGATGACTGCGATGACACAAATGCGGATGTCAATCCGGATGCAAGCGAAAACCCACGCAACAACATCGATGATGACTGTGATGATGAGGTAGATGAGGCTATCCCCAGTCCCCACAACACAGACTTCGTTTTCAACGAGATCCTGATCGATGGAACCACCGACCAGGATGCAAACGGCGACGGAGACATCGATGCTACCGAAGATGAATTCGTGGAGATCGTCAATACTTCGGATTCTGAAGTGGACATGGCCGGTTGGTCCATTTGGGACTCGGACCAGTCAACTCCCAGGCATGTCTTTCCTGCAGGTTTTGTGCTACCAGCTGGTCATGCGGTGGTAGTTTTTGGCGGTGGCACCGCCCCCGATGATACGAGTGGGGCCCACTATATGGTATCCATCAACTACGATCCCGGGATCAATTTTGGATTGTCGCTAAACAACTCTGGTGATGTAGTAACACTGTATGACGATCAGATGAGAGAGGTGATCGTGTTCGCCTATGGAGACGAGGGTATCATCACCGCCGTCCAAGACCAGTCCATCACCAGGTATCCGGATGTTACGGGTGATTTTATACCTCACAGCGATGCTGCCGGCGATCCTGAATCCATCTTCAGTCCGGGCAAGAAAGTGGATGGGAGTTCTTTTCCCTGATAGCCGCGCCCTTGCCTCGAAAAGGAAAAATCATGGCTAGACCAGATGGAAGACATACGGACGAACATCGCCAGGTCGAGATCCTTACTGGAATTCAGAAAGACCCTGCAGGTTCTGTTCAGATATCCTTTGGGCAGACCAGGGTTCTGGTGGCGGCCAGCATATCCGACAAGGTGCCCGGATGGTTGGAAGGACGTGGAAGCGGATGGGTCACGGCCGAGTATTCCATGTTGCCGGGAGCCGTACCGGGTAGAGGCCGCAGAGGATCAGGAGGCAGGGCCAAGGAGATCCAGAGGTTGATAGGGCGTGCCCTCAGGGCGAGTGTCGACATGCAAGCCCTGGGCGAAAGGCTGATCACTCTAGACTGTGACGTCATTCAAGCAGACGGGGGCACAAGAGTCGCATCCATTACCGGTGGCTGGATCGCTCTGTCTTTGGCTGTGGACAAACTTCGCAAAGAGGGATTGCTGGAAAATGACCCCATGTTGGAACCGGTCCTGGCTGTCTCCTGCGTAAAACTCGGCGACACCATTGTCCTTGATCCGTGTTATGACGAAGATCATATAGCTGATGTGGACGCCAACCTTGTGCTTACCCACTCGGGGAAACTGGTGGAGTTGCAGGCAACAGCAGAGGGGGCACCGTTCGAAGACAGGGACGTGGTCGAGATGCTGCGCCTTGCCAGGCTTGGAGTCTCCAAGCTTGCTCCCATGCAACTTCAAGCAGCACGGGTTCAAAAGTAGAACTTGAACTCCATGTAATAGAAATTAGGATAAGTTCCAAACTCGCTCTTGAGCCCCATGGAGTTATTGTAATCAATGGCTTCGTTGGCAGGGCGAGCACCCAGGGCGATCATGGCGCCAAAAAGAAAATCAGCCTCATCGGAGATTGACAAAGACAGCCCTGGCTGCAACAAGCTTGAAAGATCAGAGATGGAAAAAATCCACGCCAAGGTTCCATGAAGTATGGGCAGTATCTCGTAATCCAGCATGAGACCGGACAGGTGATTTCCCATGTGCAGCGTTCTGCCGCTCGAAAGTCTCTGCAGGGAAGTATCCCAGTTGTCCGTGTCTCCTGCACCGTTGTAGAAATACTCTGCTTCCACCAGGAGATCGAAATCGAACCGGTAACCGAGACCCAATACTCCATCGAAGTGGTCCGGGATTGCGTCTGCTTCCATGGCCCAGAAATATGCGCCCTCTGCTCTTACATCGAAAGAACCCAATTCACCAGAGAGTGCTGCCCCCAGTTGATAAGCGCCGAAGACTTTTCCTCCCTGTACGGCCACATCCCAATCCCAAAGATTTGTGTACCCACGACCAATGAGCGCAGAACCACGCCACGATGCCCCAAAATCCTGCCCTGCATCACTGCGGCCTGCAACTCCTACGAGGGTAAAACCGGAGACCTCACCCACAGGAACATCTATTCTCAAAGCATCAACGCCCGGTTTATAATCTCTGTCGAAGGTTCTTGGATCAAAGGCCAGAAACACATCAAGGGGGTTCCAGAAGTAGGCCTTGCCAAAAGTCACAGCCTGGCGGCCTATAGTGACATCAGCCCATGGCAAACTGAATTTCAGATTCAACCTGTCCAGCAAGAGCATGGATTTCACGTGAGGTTCATCTCCCCACTGCCAGGAAGCATCCGTAATCCTGTAGCGAGTCATGGAGTATCCGCCCAGCAACTCTCCTCCGAACAGGGACCCTGATGTTGTCATGTTCAAATCTTCGACGCCGTGGACTTCGTATTTCAGCCAATCGGTGGGCTCACCACCGAAAATCAGGCGCAGTATGCTCTGTGAAAAACCATCGGATCGTTCGGGGAACAGCTTGATGGGCGCCCCGGAAATCGGGTTTGGAAAAGAGTAAGGATAATTGTATGTGGCTGCCGTGATTGTCCGAAGGCTCCCATCCAGGCCGGCACCTCCCATGGAATCGCCCACGAGAGCCAATGCAGGACCTGGAAAAATCAGCCCAACCAAGACCATCAAGCAAAAATTCCTACTCATCCAGATGCTCCAGGCTACCATTTTCCAGTATCTGCCCGTCCTTCAAAACGATCAGACGCTTTGCCCGCTTCATCACTGCACGATCGTGGGTGGAGAACAGGAAAGTGGAACCTTTTTCCTCGTTCAACTCAGCCATCAGGTCCAGAAGCGCCGCGGCGGTCTTTGAATCAACATTGGCAGTGGGCTCATCTGCCAGTACAAGTGCCGGCTGCGACACTATTGCCCTTGCAATGGCCACACGCTGCTGTTGTCCTCCAGATAGCTCCCTTGGAAACCTCTTTTCCATACCCTCCAGGCCCACCCTCTTGAGAATGGCCATGACCTTGTCCCTGCGCTCGGATGCAGGCACTCCCCTCATGAGAAGGACATATTCGGCGTTTTCGTATGCGGTAAGTACGGGGAGCAGATTATAAGCCTGGAACACGAAACCTATTCTTTCCAGCCTCAACTTCGAAAGCTGAGAGCGAGACATCTTGGAGGTATCCTTGCCATCCACCCAGATGGAACCGGATGTGGGCTTGTCCAGACCAGAGATCATGTTCAGCAAAGTGGATTTTCCTGAACCGGACGGCCCGGCCACCGCGGTCATCTCTCCCTTGTCTATCTCGAGGCTAAGCCCCCTGAGTGCATGTACCACCACGTCTCCCTGGCCATAATCCTTATGCACGTCTTGCAATTTCACAATGGCATTCATGGCATCTCACCTGATCACGTCAGCCACGGGGATCCGCTTGATCCGCCCCATGGGATAAAGGCAAAGCAGTATTGTTGCCCCAAACACCGTCGATCCAATGACAGCCAGTGTCGGGATTTCCACTTTTGCATGCACAATCATGTCGAAGGCAATTCCCGATACGGTAAAGCCCTCTGGATAAAACTGCCTCAGGTCAAGGCCATTGACTTGCATGGCGTATCCCCCCAAGCCTCCGAAAACCAAGCCCAACAACACCCCCCATGCTGCGATGAAGATGGTTTCCAAAATCACCTGCCGCTCTATCTTCTGGTAAGGAGTGCCAATGGCCATCAACATGCCGAACTCCCGACGTCTCTCCAGGACCGACATGAGTATGGTGTTGAAGATTGTGAACATCACCAGAAAAATCAATATACCCTGGAAAATGTAGTTGGACCCCCCATCGATCTTGATATACGCAGCCAAGTCTGGCATTACCTCTTCCCATTTTTTTACAACAATTGACCTGGCATCAGGCTCATTGGCAATTACTGCGCTGATGCTGGAAATCACTTCTTGTCTGTCCGTGTCTGGATCTAACAATATACCCAGTTGTGTAGCCTGATCGTCCTTCATTCCCACAAGATGCCTTGCAAAATCTATGGGGACCTGAATCAGATAACCGTCGATTTGCACTGCGCCCGTTACGAAGATTCCCTTTACCCTTACAAGTTCCTCAACCATCTGTCCATTTACATCATTTGTGGTCACCACCAGCTTTTTACCGATGGACAGTCTGATTCGTAAAAGATCATCCATCAATTCCTCGTCTTGAAGCAAGGGAGAGAACAATGGAGCCAATAGGGCATGAAGTTTTTTCAACTCCCTGGTGTTTTCAAGCTTCAACCTCTGCGCCAGGTTCTTGCCAATGATTACAGCATTGCTGTCTCCAGCCCTGAGGTATCGTCCAGCAACAATTTTTTTTGCCAGGGGGGATGTACTTTGCTCCACTTTTGGTTCCACGCCGGATATTGCCACCCCAACTGCACCTCTTCCAGATTTGGCCACGCCCTGACCCATAATGATTGCCTTGGTGCTTTTGACTCCCTTGATCTGTTTTATCTCGCTCCTCAATTCGCTCAGGTTTTCAACCAGGAGATCGATGGATGAGGCCTGACGATAGTCCTTATTTTCGATTGTGAGATGACCAGCCTGCATTCTTACGGCGTCATCGATCAACTCTGCGTAAACCCCCTCTGCAAAAGATATGAAGAAAACAGCCAGACCCAGGCTGAACGCTATGGAAAATATGGTTATGATTGTACGACGTTTATGCCGCCACAGGCTCCGCCATGCGAGTTTCATCAGCAAGGACATAAATTTCTCCTCTTCAGACATGGTTCATGGCTTCTACGGGATCTATCCTTGCAACTTTAATCCCGGGATACAAAGCGGCGAGCACTGAGACCAGCCACATGGACACCACAGGGCCATACATGCAAGAGGCATCCATGGTAGAACGCCAAATGGGATCGAAGGCGACCCCGGAAAAGGTGATATCCCCACCGGCAAAGGACAGGTCCAGACCGACCTGCTGGAAATAATACATGGCAGCGACTCCGAGCACAGAACCTATGGAACTCGCAAAAACGGCCATTACAAAAGCTTCGGTAGACACGTCCCTGAGAATTTTCCATGGGCTTGCACCCAACGCCTTTAGCACGCCGAACTCCCTGATGCGCTCGAATGTGGCCATTAGCATGGTGTTGAGAACACCGAGGCCGGCTGCCAAAAAGAAGATCATGGAAAACAGAATCATGGCCCCGTCGAACATGTTGATCATGTCACTGAACGATGGAAGCAACTGCCTCCATGTCATGACTTCCATGTTCGAAGCGACCTTGGCAATGGTCTTTGCAAGCTTTTCGGGCTTTATGGCTCCACCTGAAGAAAGCGCTATCTCGTGAATGCGACCTCCAGATACAAAGAGGTCCTCGAATTCTCTCTCATCGATAATGGCTGCGCTACGGTCTATCTCCTCACCACATGACTTGAGTATTCCTTTCACTATAAAAAGCTCGTTTCCAAGACTCCCGTCTGCCCCCTGGACTACGCTTATGATCTCGGTGCCGATGTCAGCGTTCAGGGACCGAGCAAGTTTCTTTCCCAGCACGAGCTCTCTAAGCTTTTTGGGCCGACTCTTGTTGTCCGAAGAGGCCGAGGAGAGAAACGTCCCCTTTTCCATGCTTCTTCCCAGCCTAAAAGTATTCATCTCGGCTCTTGGATCCACCCCCCAGAATTGCGCTCCGGCGGACTTGGAACCCACCGACACCAGGCCATAACCATAGGACCTGGCAGTTGCCTTGACCCCGAGAGCCTTTGCCGCCTTCATTATTTTATCAGGGTTGGAAACAGCTCTGAACATGGATCTGTCAGACCTGTATTTAGGCGCATGAATTTGCACCTCACCAACGCTCAGGTCTGTCACGTTCTCCACAGAGCTTCGCTTCATGCCGTTCATCAGCCCAAACATGAGCATGAGTATGGCAGTGTTCAGGCCAATGGCAGTTGCCGTGACCGCAGTGCGGCGTTTATTACGCCAAATATTACGCCAAGCGATCTTCAAGCCGACCATAGCCAAGCCTCATCTCTGAAGGCTTCTTATGGAAAAAAAACGATCTTTTAGATCGATGTCAAAATCAATGTCCTCATATTTTACCAAGGTATACTCCCTGGGTTTGTCCTCGGGTATCATCTTCATGCTTGTGGGAATCGACTTGCCCCCGATTTTTTTAATATCTGAAAATACAAGTTCCCTGGCCTTCTGCATGTCCTCATCATAATAGGTGATGAGCAAAGGCTGATAGTCAGAAGCTCTGACACGAACAAGGATTTTTCCCCACACCACAGCTGCATCCCTTTTTGGGATACAAAGAATTTCGATGACTTTCTGTCCGTCCTTTTCTCCCTGGAAATCCACCTTGAAATCGAAGTCATCAGCCATACGTGACTCTTTTACAAGGTCATCATTTGTGAAATGAGAGCCCATCCACGAACTCCCCATCATCGAAGAGGGAACCTTGATAACACGATTCACCTTTGGCAAATAGTTCCATATGTTTTTGCCGTTTCTCAAAGTTGCCGTACCTTTTTCCTTTTTCGGAGACAGAATTCGTGCCAGTGAAAGGTCTTTACCCTTGGAATAGAATTCCAGAGTCATTTCCCTTGTCCAGTGTTCGGTCACCACCTTCATGCTCATCCTGCCCTTGGATGACTTTCCCCGATACATGTCATCGATGCTGTCGAGAATCTTTTTGGCGTCAGTCTTCTCCGAGCCGTCCTGTGCCCACGCGACAGGGGCCGAGAGGCCAAGCAACAAGCACAGGGGAATCAGTTTGGTGGAGCATGTGGAAATCGTTTTGAACCATTGAATCATTTGGCCCTCCATAGGACACAAGATGTACTTTTGCATAAACCAGACCATCACCCAGCCAGTCCCCAAATCACCAAGATGGCAGAAAACAGTGCAAGTGTACCTGCCATGCCTACCCTTGCCGCAGGCAAGTCCTCATCCGAAAGGTCTCGCAGCCATTTTATCGCCAGCCATGCCACTCCCAGGGTCGCGGCCAACATGATCCAGCCCAGCAGTGAAAGTGCAACGATGGTTCCGGGGCTTGACTCCGCACCAGATGCGATGCGCTGCATGGTCTGCACTCCCACTGGATCCGAAAATGAAGCTGGGATGTATCCGGCAAACGAAAATATCTTGAATCCGGCCTTGGCAAAATGTGCGATGGCCACAATGGGGGCAGCTCCTGTGGCCGCTGCGAGCAGGGTCTTTCCCAATTTTCCCCGTTGGCCAAAAAGGTAAGTACTTACCGAGATCAGGGACCAGAACGCCAGTGGCAGGAGCACGATATACCACAAAAACACGAACAGGCCTTCCAATGCAGGAGCAAAACCCGAGACTATCTCAGGAACGCGGTCGAGGATGGTGATCAGCCAAGGGACTTCTTCTGATGCCTCATGGAGCACAGAGCCCATGGCCAGCATGATAAAAGCAGCTTCATAGGGTTTCAGCAGGATCTTTTTTCGTATTTTGCTGTCAGGTCCTGCGATTCCCCAGCCCATGTTGTCGTGTGGACAAACCTTTGCACACTGGAAACACAGCACGCAACCATCCGAAGCCTTGCGATTGAAAGGCCTGAGAAGTGACGGGCAGGATCGCTTGTCGAACTTGTGACGATTCTCCTCCTGTATGCAGTCCTTGCTTGTACATTCATCACAGGTAGAGGTCTTGCGTACGTCTAACTGCAAAGCGGTGTAACGACCGTAGACCGAAAGCAATGCCCCTGCGGGGCAAAAACCCTGGCAAAACGAACGAGGGTGTTTGAACAATAGCCCAGTCAAAAATGCCACACCTAAAAGACCGACAAGAAGAAGCGCCGTACGGTTCGGAACGTGGTTGACCGAGCCCACCTCCACGAGCAGTTGCATGGCGATATAAGCCAAGATGACCATCCAGCCGGCCCTGAGAAACTTGCCCATGCGCATCCTTGGCCAGCCTATCTTTCTAGCCAGGGCGTCAGCCACCCGGTTTACGAGTTCCATGGGACAGACGGTGCACCAGACCCTGCCAAAAACCAGCACCAAGGCGATCATAGCTGGCCACCAGATACCCCAAACCACCAGAGAGCTGAGGTTGGTTTTTTTCAAGATATCAACGTATCGATCGTCCAGCCCCTCTCCCACTCCGAGTCCGAAGTACGCCAACAAAACGACCACCAAAACCATCATCACTTGTATAAGGACTGGAAAAGCAGGTGAATAGACAGTTGCCCTGATGAGCTTTAGCTTCAGAATGTCGAATCTCAATCGCGATGATTTCGTCATGATGCTCCTTCATATACGACGCTCGTCAATGATGTCTCCCATTAGTAGTACAAGATTTGACAAATTCCAACTGTTGCCAGAAGCAAAAACCCGTGAAACAATCCCATCCATGAAAACAATCCATATCTCCATCCTGGCCGCAGTTTGCTGTGTTGCTCTTTCAACAGGCTGCACAAAAGATAAATCTCCAGAAGACAAATCCCCAAAAGACAAATCCTCAGCTTCTGCCCAGGCAAAAGATGCGCAAAAGGGGCCCTCAGTTCAACAGCCTGCCTGGTTGTTCGAAGAAAAGGGAGACCTTGCCGCCCTTGAAAAACATGGAGTCATAAGGTTCCTCATGGCCAGGCAACACCTGGCAGACAGGCTGCCCAGGGGCGACTTTCCCCTGGACCACGAGGAAAAGCTCGCAAAGAAATTCGCCCTGAGCCTGGGTTTGAAGCCAGCCTTCGTATACGTGCCGAGTCACGATCAGCTCTTGCCTTGGCTGCAGCAAGGTAAAGGTGACGTGGTAGTGGCCAGCCTGACCATCACCCCGGCGCGGCGCAGAAAAGTCGCCTTCAGCGTCCCCATAAACATGGTGCGAGAACAGGTGGTCATGCGTACACGGGATGCGGTCAACTCCCCTGAAGGGCTCAAGGGTCACAAGCTTGCCATACGGCCTTCATCATCGTACTTCGCAACAGCACAGAACCTTTCCAAAAAATTTCCGGATCTGGCAATACAGGCCGTGGATGAACGCATGGACACGGAGGAGATCCTCCAAGGAGTGGCGCGGGGGGAATTTGACGCTACCATAGCCGACTCGAGCATAGTCAAGGCGGCGAGCAAATACCTCACAGGCATAAAATCGGTGTTTGACGTATCGGATGACAGGCCGGTTGCCTGGGCTACCAGGTCCGATGCAAAAGACCTCCTGAAAAAGCTCAATGCTTTTCTAAGCCAAAAAATCCCGAGGGAAAAACGACAGGAGGTTTTTGTCGAAGATCTTCCGCACCTGAAAAAAAGGGGCACGCTCAGAGTTCTGACCAGAAACACTGCCGCCACATATTATCTCTACAAGGGAGAACTCGTGGGCTTCGAGTATGACCTGGTAAGAGAGTTTGCCAAACAACAAGGGCTCGAAGTTGAAATCATAGTACCCCCAAGTAGAGAAGACCTGATCCCGTGGCTCATGGCAGGACGTGGGGACGTGATCGCAGCTTCCATGACTCTTACTGAAAAGCGCAAATCATCTGGGGCCGCATTCTCAAGGCCCTACCTCTTTGTTACCGAGACCCTAGTGGGCAGGGCTGATGAGCCTCCTTTTGAAAACGTAAACCAGCTCAAGGGCAGAACCATAGTGGTAAGACCAAGCTCTTCGTACATGAGTACTCTGCAAAAAATTCGCAATCAGGGGGTGGAGTTCAAGATCAAGTCTGCGCCGGTAGACATGGAGACAGAGGAGATCATTTCACATGTTGCCGACAAGGAATTCGACCTTACTGTTGCAGACAGTCACATCCTGGCCATCGAACTGACCTATCGCAACGATGTGCGTGCCTTGCTACCCCTGGGAGAAAAGTCCCCCATCGTGTGGGCCACAAGCCCGCAAAACAAGAAGCTTCTCAGCGCCATAAACGCTTTTTTCAAAAACGAATACAGGGGGCTTTTTTATAACATCACCTATAACAAGTACTTCAGGAACACCCGGCGCATGGCCAAACAAGCTACGGCGAGGGCTGGTCGAACCGGGGAGCTTTCTCCCTACGACGCGATTGTAAAAAAGCTTGCTGTAAAGTTCAAATTCGACTGGCGTCTCATAGTGAGCCAAATGTTTGCAGAAAGCCGTTTCAATCCAAGGGCCAAGTCATGGGTCGGAGCAAAAGGACTTTTGCAGGTGATGCCCAGGACCGCAAAACAACTCGGTTTTCACAAGCTGGAAGATCCCGAAACGGGTTTGGCGGCCGGCGTCAAATACCTTGCGTGGACCAAAGACCGATTCGAACAGGATCTAAACCCCCACACGAGAAACTGGTTTTCCATGGCAGCTTACAATGCCGGACTAGGCCATGTAATGGATGCCAGGGCCCTGGCTCGTGCCAAGGGGCTGAACCCCGACAAGTGGTTTGGAAACGTTGAGCAGGCAATGCTCCTGTTGTCAAAACCAAAGTTTGCAAAACGGGCCAGATATGGTTATTGCAGGGGAAGTGAACCTGTCGCTTATGTGAGAC
>JALVPF010000249.1:11763-14595 GCA_027031935.1 Myxococcales bacterium
ATGTGAGACAGATCCGGGAACGATGGAGAGCTTACAAGAGAATCGCAGCAAGGTGATCATGGAAAGACGGCGCCGTTTCGCGTGAACACATGGGAGAACCAAGTCATGACCTGGACCGAAAAGATCGACTCACTGATAGCCGAACACGAAAATGCCAAGGTGGATATTTCCCGAAGAGACATGATTGAACAGGCTGTGGAATTCAAAGAAGCCCTTGTCAGTACCAACGGGGCTCTTGCCACGTGGACCCCCCCCCAGTCCACTGGTCGAAGCCCCAAGGACACGCTCATCGTCAGGCGCAGATCATCCGAAAATGATATGGACTGGGATTCGCCAAACAACATCCCCCTGGATGAATCCACCTTTGATATGATCTTCGAAGACGCCATAGCCACCTTGTCAAAAAAAAAGAGACTATACGTAACGAACAGGGTGCTCGGTGCAAATCCGGCCTGGGCCCTGCCGGTAAAGCTTGTAACCGACAAGGCCCTGACCGCCTTGTTCACCGACAACATGTTCAGGCCTGTTCCTCCAGAACTCGACAAGAGTTGCTTTTTCAAAGAGCCCTTCACTCTCTTGGCCTGTCCGTACGATAAGCTTGATCCTGACAAATACGAAGGACGGCTGCGGAAGCTGGAGGATGGGAGCACCTCGACCATGGCTGTGGCCATGGACCTGGATCGCAGACTGGGAGTGGTCTATGGCTCAGCATATGGCGGAAGTGTAAAGAAGATGATCTTCACTGTCATGAACTACTATCTGCCTGCCAAGGATATTCTGCCTATCCATTGTTCGTGTAATGAAGGCCCCCAAGGAGACACGGCCTTGTTGCTTGGACTTAGCGGTACAGGAAAAACGACCTTGTCTGCCGATGCAAGGCGCGCCCTGTTGGGTGATGACGAGCATGGCTGGAGCGATCACGGTGTTGCCAACTTTGAAAACGGCTGCTATGCCAAGCTGATAGACCTCGACCCGGAAAGAGAGCCCGAAATCCACAAGGCGGTTTTTCACCAGGCAGCATACCTGGAACATGGAGCCATAGTGGAAAACGCCATGATGTGGCCAGACGGGACCTTTGATCTTTTCGACGATCGCCTTACTCCAAACTCCCGCGCATCGTATCCCCTGACCTTTCTGTCCAATATAAAAAATCCACCTGTGGGTGGACATCCGAAGACCATACTCTTTCTGACCGCAGATGCCAACGGGGTCATACCACCCGTTAGCAAGCTCACAAAAGAACAGGCCATGCTCTGGTTCCTCATGGGCTACACCAGCAAGCTTGCAGGAACAGAGACAGGGATAACGGAACCCAAGACGGTCTTCAGCCGATTTTTCGGCGAGCCATTCATGCCTCGCACTCCTGATGTGTATGCTCGCATGCTGGGCGAGAAGCTGGATCGACATGGCTCCAGGGTGTTTCTCATAAACACAGGCTGGTCAGGTGGACCTTACGGTGTAGGAAAACGAATGGACATACATCTGACTCGCGAGATGGTGCATGCTGCCCTCTCAGGAGATCTGGACGAGGTCGAATACAGGGAAGATGAAATTTTTCACCTCATGGTCCCCACCACCTGCCCCAATGTTCCAGATAAGATACTCGATCCCAAGGCGACCTGGTCGGATGCAAAACAATATGACGCACGAGCGAAAAAGCTCGCCTCAGAGTTTGCAGCTCATTTCAAAAAGGCTTATGGAAACAAAGGGATCGACCACAAGGTGGCAGCTCAGTGCCCGGGGATTTAATCGCGCATCCTAGAAAAAGGCCTGCACACCCAAGTATCCGATAGGAAGAGAGAAGATGCTGGTTCCTTTATCCTCCAGAGACATGTTGTATTTGATCTTCAAGCCAAGATCCCGACACAAAAATAGCGACCTAAGTGGGAAATCAGGACAAATTGAAGCCTCCTTATGCTAAGATGACAAAAATGAATCCAATCAAAACGAGGATATGAAAATGCACAGCAAGGCTCTTCAAAGGTATTCGCTTTTTTTTCTTTTTACCATGATGCTTTTGTCTTTTGGCTGCTCAGGTGGACTTATCCAATCTCCCGAAGATGGTGGCTCAGATGCCGGGACCACTCCTTGTGTAGCAGACGAAGACTGTGATGATGGAAATATCTGCACCGATGATTCATGTAGTGCCGACAAAGTATGCGAACACAAAAACAATGTCCTTGCCTGCGACGATCAGGATCTTTGCACTCAGGACGATACATGCACAGAGGGTGTCTGTTCAGGTACAGCCATTACCTGCGACGATGGAAACCCCTGTACTGATGACACATGCGATCCAGAGTCAGGTTGTGTTTCTGTGAATAACACCTCCCCTTGTGATGATGGAAATGCATGCACCAGCGGTGACGTGTGCTCCAATGGTGGATGCCAGCCGGGTTCTGCCACCGACTGCGATGATGATAACCCTTGCACTGACGATTCGTGCGATTCAGACCTTGGTTGCGTGCACCAGAACAATACCAGGGACTGCGATGACAACAGTCTTTGTACGGATAACGATGTCTGTAAAGATGGAGTGTGCTCAGGAACAGCCATTTCCTGTGATGACCAGAATCCATGCACCGACGATTCGTGCGATCCCAACTCAGGATGTGTGTTTACAAACAACTCAGCATCATGCAATGACGGTGACGCTTGCACCCAGGAAGATGTATGTGCAAATGGAACATGTTCTGGCACGGCCCTGGTCTGTGATGACAACAGCGATTGCACCACAGACAGCTGCGATTCGGCTTCCGGATGCGTTTTTACGAACGTCTGTGATGCAAATGCCAGTTGCACGGATAGTTCCTGTCAATGTAATGCCGGATT
>JALVPF010000250.1 GCA_027031935.1 Myxococcales bacterium
ACAATGGCCAGATCGTGCTCGAGAGCAGAGTACAGATGGGCCAGGGTTTGTGCTTCAACGCCCTGGGCTGCATCTATGAGAAGCAGTACTCCTTCACAGGATGCAAGTGCCCTCGATACCTCGTACGTGAAATCCACATGCCCCGGGGTGTCGATGAGGTTCAACTCATATTTTGTTCCGTCGGCAGAGGTATAGGGCAAGGTCACGGTATTGGATTTTATGGTTATTCCACGCTCCCTCTCGATGTCCATGTCGTCAAGGAGCTGGTCCCTGAACTGGCGTTCATCTATCAGGCCGGCTTTTTGGATGAGCCGGTCTGCGAGGGTGGATTTGCCGTGATCGATATGAGCTACGATGCTGAAATTTCGTATTTTTATGTCGTCTTTTTGCATTTTGTGGCTTTCCATGTACCCGGATCAGCTGACGGAGGATCTATTTCTCAATGGCCTTTATTGCCTTTTGGAGGGTGCCTCCCATACAGATATTTTCAAAAAAATTACGTTTCTTTGCTGCCCGCAAGGGCCCAAGTGCTCTTTTGTCCTTGAGCTCGGCCAGTTTTTGAGCAGCCTTTTTACGTATGGAACACCTGCCGGAATGCTCAAGGTCAAGGATATATACCTTTGCCAGGTCTATTTTGTCTACCTTCCCGATTTTTTTAAGAGCCTTGATAGCATTCCATCTCAACCAATTGCGCTTGTCGGTTGTAGCTTCCAGCAGAAAATCTACTGCCCTGTCTCCAACATTTGTCGCAAGAAAGTCGATGGTCTTATTGGCGCTCCTTCGGTTCAGGCTCAGAACCAGGTCCCTGATGACCTCATCGTCTGCCAACAGTGCAGGCTGTGCGTCAATGGCTTCATGTAACAACTTTGTGGCCCGTGAAACCTCCTGCGATTGCCTGAGCCATATCCTGGCTTGCATTTCCTTTCCCAAAGGACTGGACCTGTCTTTGTTCGAGTCGAGAAGTATCTGAGCCCTTGAATACTGACCTTCGTCTATGGCCTCCATACAGGACGAAAAGGGTCCACTGGCAGACAGCCAGCCGATCAACATTGCGATGAGAACAACACTCGTCAAGCTGATCCAAATCCATACGGGAACCATGGCCAGTCTTTTTTTGAACTCACGACCTGCCTTTATCGCAAGTTCCTGACCAGCTCCCATGCTCAGGGCCCAGCCGTTTTCTTCGGCACGCTTCAGGCCAAGGCCCCCAAAGGGGAGTCTCTGTTGCTCCCGACAGGCATTGGTGTCCTGATGGTTTTCAGAAGCAGGGGCGCTGGACAAGCGGTATCCGTTGTCCATGGGTACGCGGTAAATCTTTATTTCCTCCGAAATGCCCTTGAGGTTTTTGGCACCCACTTGTTCTGCTGGGACCTCGCTTTTGGTCATGGCCAGGTAGACAGCTTCCGAGAACCAGATTTCACCAGCAGGTGCGATTCCTTCAATCCGGGCGGCGATGTTTACCGGCTCACCGTACACATCGCCTTTCTTGATCCTTACTTCCCCGACGCTGATGGCCACACGAATTGAGAAGCGATCCATTTCTTCCAC
>JALVPF010000251.1:0-9223 GCA_027031935.1 Myxococcales bacterium
GGTTCTTCCTGGAACCGGCGTGTCGAACACCGGAAGGTCTTCAGGTTGGCGATTGCTGGATGATAGGCAGAACTTGGACTTCATCGAGTCTGATGTTCGTGCTGACAGTAATCCAGAGGACGGTATAGCCGATGGAGACATCCTCGAGATATTGACCCCACCTGCAAAAGAGGATGGTAGTGACAAGGTGGATCCATCATGTATTCCGGATGGGGCCACCGATATGCGCAAGGAGTTCAACATTATCGGTGTTGATGAAGGAAAACTGGACATCCAGAAGGTCGGCGGGATGGACTTGGGTTTGTGCTGGCCGACTGCCATTCAATACAATATTCGTGCTCGAAAGGCCTGGACCGTTCGGGGAGTAAACTCCGGTCCCCAAGCCAGGCTGCATATGATCCCGTGGCAGGATACACCTCCAGAGCAGCCGGCATATGACAACGGTTATATTTCATTGACCATCTTCGAGCCAGGAACTGACCTTGATGGAAATCCCATAAAGGTCAAGAGAGATTCAGCCTGGGGTTTTACCGCCGAGGATGGTTTCGTCAACGCCCAGTTTGCGCCATCCATCAGAGCCGGTTTGGCCGGCCCGCTTTTACCCATAGACCTCGATGACGGTGCTGACCAGGACGATCGGGACAGCGATGATCCCATCGCCGGGCCTGCTGATGACAGGGTCTATCTCATCTTCGAGGGGTCCAATGCCCTGATGGAGTTTTTCCCGGGGAATCTGGATTCCATGAGTTACCTGCTTTACCAGTAGCTGCTGCCCAGCCCGAAACTCAGGATGGGACTGCTGGCGTTTTCAATGCCGAAACGAGAAATATTTCGCAAGGTCAAGGAGAACAAACATTTGCGCGGAGGTGTGCTCTTGTACGCCGCACAAGAAAATGTGAAGATCGAGGCAAAGATTGCGGAAAACGGCTGTTTCAGGATGAAAACTAGCTGATGGCTTCAGCGGTAAAAATATTACTCGTCGGTGGTGGTCTCTTTCTTAATCACAGGAAAGACAATAAAAGACAGTAAAAGTCTTTTATTGAAAATATATTTGCTTATCAGTTTATCTAATTGCTTGAATCCTGATTCAGCTTCTATTATCGTCTTGTATATGACATGTCCAGGAAGGTAAGACGATGCAGATAATCTGTATATCCAGAGGAACTTTTTCCGGAGGCAAAAAGCTTGCGGAAGCTTTGGCCGAAAAACTTGGATTCGATTGCCTTGCCCGCGAGGAATTGACCGACATGGCGACGGCTTCCGGGATTCCTGTGGGAAAGCTCGAGATGACAGTTGTGCGTCGCAGGCCCATGACCGAGGCCATGATCATAGAGAGAGAGAGGTACAAGGCATTTGTAACCTCTGTCCTGTGTGAAAGAGCCCGGAGCAGAGGCCTTGTCTATCATGGCAGAACCGGGCATCTGGTTTTACCTGGGGTAACTCACGTCTTGAGGTTGAGGGCAATCCTGGACCCGGAGCAGCGGGTACTATCCGCCATGGACAGGCTGAGGCTTTCCAGGGAAAAAGCTCAAAGTTACATAAATGACGTGGACGAAGATCGGCATCGTTGGGTGCGCACCTTGTACAATGCTGACTGGAAAGATCCCACGTCCTATGATCTGGTGGTAAACCTCTCTCACATGAGTGTTGAAAATGCTGCCACGGCCCTGGTCTCCATGGCACAGTTGCCGGAATTTCAGGCGACTCCAGCCACCAAGCAGAAGATTGACGACCTCTTGCTTGCCTCTCGATGCAGATTGGCTCTTGGTTCTGACCCCAGGAGCCGTGACATGGACGTGAAAGTCAGGTCTGATGGAGGCATTGTTTCTGTCACCTACCTGCCGAGGCATGAAGGCAAGGCTGAGTTGATTCCGGAGGTTCTTGCCACCGTACCTGATGTCAATGAAGTTCTGTGCACCATGGCTTCAACGAATGTCTTGTGGATCCAGGGGAAATTCGATCCTCAAAGTGAATCTCTGGAGCAGATTGTCGACATAGCCACCAGATGGAATGCAGCCGTTGAACTCATGGAGATAAAGGACGAAGAAGAGCCCGCAAGTCCAGCACCGGAGTCACTGACACCGGAGCAAAAATCCGATGCAGGATTCCCTTACAGTAGTGAAAACGGGGGCATTCTGGATGATGAGGCCTTTGACTACGAAACAGAGTTGGATGAGGGATTGCGAAAGACGAGGCAGCGATTGATCTCTGCAGGGAGAGCGGGAGGATATCGCGTGTTGAAAGGATGCCCCAAGGACGTTCTTTCCAGCATAGATCGCACGGTTGATTACAACCTCGTTGTGGTCGGTGACCTGTGCCCTTCAAAGGGATCATCGGTATCCAAGCGTAGAACCCAGGAGATGGTCAGTTACCTGTTGGACAACATGCATGTTCCGGTGATTGAAGCTTCCGAGATGAAATCTCAGTTCATGTTCGGTCCGGCTCAATTCATGAAGCTTCTGGGCTTTGCCGCCATGGTTGTGATCATGGTATTTGGTGTAATGAGCCATCAGAAAGATGTACTGGAATTCATCTCAAAAGGCACCTGCCTTTTTTCAGCTT
Source organism: Myxococcales bacterium (assembly GCA_027031935.1). GTDB lineage: Bacteria > Myxococcota > B64-G9 > B64-G9 > B64-G9 > JALVPF01. The sequence continues at coordinate 2,563 of JALVPF010000251.1, forward strand.
GTGAAGAGGTGGGTATGAGCAACAGGATTTTGAGCGCGCTGGCAATTGCCTTGTTCGTACCTGTTTTTGCATTTTGTTATGGTGGGTTTACCCGGTTTATTTTCAGAATATTGCGTTTCGACTGAGTTCGATGGACTGGACGATGCTCTGAGTTTGCCACGAGGATGTGAAAAATGCATGAGTTTCTATTGGGTAGCTATTTCATAGAACTGGACTGGATGACTGTTGGTCAGGTGATCCTTCTGGGCTTTATCGGTGGCACCCTGAGCGGGTTCATCGGCAGCGGCGGAGCTTTTTTCATGACTCCTGGAATGATGAACCTGGGAGTGCCTGGACCTGTGGCTGTGGCCAGCAATATCACACACAAGTTTGGAAAAGCCATGATCGGATCCAGGGAACACGGAAAGATGGGCCACGTGGACAAGAAACTGGCTGTCTTCATGTTGGTCACTGCCGCCCTTGGTATCAATTTGGCGGTGTGGGTCATGAAGTTGATGTTTTCCGATGCAGGAGGACATGGCCATCACAGTCGTGGCGCAGGGGCTGACCTGTATATCAGCCTGGTGTTTTCCGGAGTGTTGATTCTGGTATCCGTGTCCATGTTGAGAGACATCATCAAATCCCGCAAGACCCAGGATTCCACTCCTTCCAGAAAGATCATAGATTTTCTCAACAAGTTGAATCTTCATCCCATGATCAGTTTTCCCGTGGCTGATGTAAAGGTGTCGCTTTGGGTGATACTCATTTGTGGACTGGCAACCGGGTACCTTGCAGGAACCATCGGGGTAGGGGGGTTTATCGGTGTTCCTGCCATGATTTACGTGTTTGGCATTTCTTCTCAGGTTGCAGCGGGTACCGAGCTGTTTCTGGCAATGTTCATGGGGGCATATGGCGCCTTGAACTTTGCACTACAAGGAATGGTGGACCTGAGACTCACACTTATGCTCTACCTGGGCTCTTTGGTTGGAATACACCTTGGAGTGTATGGGACAAAGGTGGTCAGAGAGGTCATAATCAGGCTGGTTACCTCACTGATAATACTGCTGTGCGTAATCAGTCGAATGATTGCCATCCCTGTATACATGAGAAAGTTGGGTTACATCGCCTATCCTTCGGATCTGGACGTATACTTCAACATGGGGTCAAAGGCATTGCTGTATATCAGTGGAATCGGCGGCATGTTGATGATACTTTTCTTTGTCTTCAAGGCTTATTTCCAACGTCGAAAGGTCAGCGCTTCGCTTGTTTCAAGCAGGCAGGGCGCTTCCTGAGGAGGCATCCATGGAGGATAGACTCCAGATTATGCTCGTTGATGACGAGGAGATCGTTGGAAAACGTCTCAAGTCATCTCTTGAAAAAGAAGGGTATGCCATAGAGTTTTTCCTTACCGGTTCAGAGGCACTGAAACGTCTTGATGAGAAGCATTTTGACATCGTTGTGACAGACATCAGGATTGACGAAATAGATGGACTTGAAATTCTGGACGCTGTCATGGAGAACTCACCCGAGACCAAAACCATCATGATCACCGGTTATGCCACTGCCGAAATTGCGCGGGAAGCGCTGGCCAAGGGCGCTTTCGATTTTATCGCAAAACCATTCAGGCCAAAGGATCTTCGAGAGGTGATCATCAAGGCTGCGCGGCAAATCAAACGAGACTGAGTTGTTATTAGGTTGTCTCACTGAAACAAGGTGAGCAATGGCCGCAGGAAAACAACATGCCTGACAAGAAATCACGGGCCACCGGACCAAGTCTTGGTTCGGTACTGAAATCTGATGATTTGGCCTATCCTGATGGAAAATTCAGTGCAGAAATGGACAGGGCCTTGAGAGAGAGGCCGAGTTTTTCCATCAGGTCCAGGTTGTTGTTGGCCTTTACCCTGTTTTTTGTTCTGACCCTTGGCATCACCCTGTGGACCATGGAGATCCTGGGTGATGTTCATGAAAAGATACTCTTTCTGGAAGTGGCTGATGACTTCAAGGTCGAGTTGCAGCAGGCCAGAAGGTTTGAAAAGAATTTTTTACTTTACGGTACCAACCTGGATGATGCGCGGCAACACGCAGTTCGTGCTCAGCAGTTGACGGCAAAACATTCCGGGAGGTTCCTCCGTATAATAGGAAAGGACTCTCTTGTAGTGATGAACGATCAGTTGGCTCAGTACATAAAGTTGCTGGATGCCATCGGTCACGGAGATCGAAAGAAATACGAATCCGAGCTTAGGCAGCACGGTGCTAAGATGCTTAGACTCGCCCAGGATTTTGTGGAAAAAGAACGTAAGCTTGTACAGTCAATGCTCGTTTTGGCCAGAAGGGTACCGTTCATATTCCTCGCTGCTTTGGCGATATTGATGGTTGTTGTGGGTGTTTTTCTTGCTCGTCAGATAATCGGGGTGCTCACGAGGCTCATGGAGCACACCAAGCGCTTCGCAGATGGGGATTTCACACCCATTCCTCCTGCAAGGAAGTTTCGGGACGAGTTTTCAAAACTTGCCCTCATGCTCAACCACATGGTGCGAGAGCTGGATAGACATCAGCGGATATTGACCGAGTCCCACAAGCTGAGAGCCATCGGAACCTTGGTTGCCGGAGTTGCCCACGAGCTGAACAATCCACTGAACAACATCATGCTCACTGCCTCTATTTTCAAGGATGAGTATGAGTCCATAGACGAAGACGAGCGCCTGGAAATGCTGGATGATCTAGTGGAACAATCTGAGAGGGCTCGAAAGATCGTCTCCAACCTCCTTGACTTTGCGAGACAGAGCGAGACAAGCATAGAGCCCCTGGATATCCGAAAGATTCTCGATGAGACGGTGGCTTTGGTGGGAAATCACATCAAGGTCAAAAAAATCAAGCTGGTACTGGATGTGTCTGATAATCTTCCGGTAGTCCATGGTGACAGGCAGCTTCTAAGCCAGGTCTTTATGAATCTCATAATAAACGCCATGGATGTCTTGCCGGAAAAAGGCGAGATACGAATTGCCACAAGGGTTGATGGTGATGGGGACTACCTGGTTGTGGACATCTCTGACAACGGACCTGGAATCCCGGAACACATCATGGGGCAGATATTCGACCCCTTTTTCACCACCAAACCATCAGGCAAGGGAACGGGGCTGGGTTTGTCCGTGTCCAGAGGTATCGTAAGAAAGCTGGGGGGGTACATAGAGGTCAAGAGCCAACTGGGAAAGGGAACGACTTTTTCGGTCCTGCTTCCCGTGACGAGCATTCCCTCAGAGTTATCCGCCAATAATTCCAAAAGGGGGAAGGGGACCTTGGTAGATTGAGAACCTTGCCGCCTGGTCGGCAATGAGTTCAAGATTGACATTAGGCTAGAAGTACACTCTTGCAACAAGGTGCAAACTAAGACAAACTCCGCCAATGTGTTTTTAACTAAAATTATGTATTGTGCTGATAACTGGAACAGGCATGTGGAGTCTTGAATATGAAAGAAATTGATGGCGCACCCGAGTCCAATTTTATCCGTGACATCATCAAGGATGATCTTGCCAATGACAGAACAGGCGGCAAGGTAGCAACGCGTTTTCCCCCTGAACCAAACGGATACCTGCACATAGGCCATGCCAAGTCCATCTGCCTGAACTTTGGCTTGGCAAGCGAGTTCGAAGGTACGTGCAACCTGAGGTTCGATGACACCAATCCCAGCAAGGAGAATCAGGAGTATATCGACTCCATAATAGAGGATGTCCACTGGCTGGGTTTTGACTGGGGTGACAGGCAGTTTTTTGCGTCCGACTATTTCGACCAGCTATACGAGTGGGCCCTGGAGCTGATAAGAAAGGGTCTTGCTTATGTCGATGATCTTAGCGCAGAAGAGATACGAAAATATCGTGGTACCCTGAAAGAACCCGGCAAACCAAGCCCGTACAGGGACCGTACCGTGGAAGAAAACCTGGATCTTTTCCAGAAGATGAGAGACGGAGAATTTCCTGACGGGGCCAAGGTCCTGAGGGCCAAGATCGACATGGCGTCTCCCAACATGAACATGCGGGATCCCGCCATGTACAGGATTGTACGTGCCAGCCACCATCGCACAGGCGACAAGTGGTGTATCTATCCCATGTACGACTGGGCCCATGGACAGTCGGATTCCATGGAGCACATCACTCATTCTCTCTGTACCCTGGAGTTCGAAAACCACAGACCCCTGTATGACTGGTTTTTGGATCACATAGATGCACCAAGCAGACCACACCAGTACGAGTTTGCCCGCTTGAATCTCACCTTTACCGTTTTGAGCAAGAGAAAACTGCTGCAGCTCGTCGAGGATAAACACGTAGAAGCTTGGGATGATCCACGAATGCCGACGATTTCAGGACTTAGGCGGCGTGGATACACACCTGAGTCCATCAGGAAGTTTTGCGATCGAATAGGTGTGTCAAAGAGGGAGAGCACGGTGGACGTGGCTTTGCTGGAACACGCCATAAGGGACGATCTGAACACAAAGGCACCCAGGGTCATGGGAGTGCTAAATCCGCTGAAGATTGTTCTCACCAACTACCCGGAAGATCAGGAAGAGAAATTCAACGCTCCTCACTATCCCGACGATCCACCTGCCATGGGCTCAAGGGATATCCCCTTTTGTCGCGAGATTTACATAGAGCAGGATGACTTCATGGAAGATCCACCCAAGAAGTTTTTCAGGCTTGCTCCTGGAAGGGAGGTCAGGCTGCGTTGGGCATATGTGATAAAGTGCCAGGATGTGGTGAAGGATGATGCGGGGAATGTGGTGGAGGTTCATTGTACCTATGACCCCGAGACCAAGGGAGGAAACACCCCTGACGGCAGGAGAATAAAAGGAACCATCCACTGGGTCTCTGCCTGTCATGCTTTCGATGCCCAGGTCAGACTCTACGACAGGCTCTTTCTGAAAAAGGCTCCAGGAGCCAAGGGTAGAGATTTCATTGGTGATCTCAATCCCGATTCATTGAAGGTCATGGATGATTGTAAACTTGAGCCCTGCTTGTCAAAGGCGGAACCCGGGCAGCACTACCAGTTCGAGCGTCTGGGCTATTTCTTCGTTGACCCGAAGATTTCATCTGACACAAAGCCTGTGTTCAATAGAACTGTCCCACTGAGAGACTCTTGGGCAAAACTGGTAAGGAGCGGCAAGGCCGACTAATCTTTGTAGAGACCTTAGACTTTCGAGCAATTGAATCACAGGGAAGAAGATGAATGGAGAAGCTACTGTTCCTTGGGTCCTTGACGTAGAACTTGTCCCCCCATCCTTGGATGACAACAGGGCTGATGTGGATCGTCTGACTTTGACACTCTCAAACAGGCTGCAGGCTTGTCTTCCATCTGTGAACTTGTCATTGCAAAAGAAGATTCCCGAGATACTCAGGAACGCTGGATACAGGGTAAGGTGCACAGTAGGCAAGGGAATGGATGGTATCTCAAGGCTGATGGATGTACGGAGCCCTGAGCTGGCACCACCCCTGGGTCTGGCTCTGGACCTGGGCACCAGCAGGATATCCTATTCGATTGTCGATCTCGTCTCATTGGGGGTGATTGCAGAAGGTTATTTCGATAATCCACAATCAGCGGTCGCATTCGATGTCCTGGCAAGGGCCCACAAGGCTTCAAAAGATCGGGGCTTGGATGAGCTACATGATTTGTTGATAGAGGGGATCAACGCAGCTGTCCGCAGAACATGCCAGGAGGCAGGTCGTCTTAACTCCGATATTGTCCTTGCAGCCATTGCCGGTAATACCACCATGACTCAACTGCTTTGTGGCCTGAAGACAAGATGGCTCATAAGGGAACCATACACCCCGGTGGTCAATGCTCCAGGACTCTATGGATGTTCTGAGCTTGGACTGGAGTTTGCAAAAGACGCCGGCTTGTTTGTCTTCCCAAATGTTGGTGCGTATTTTGGTGGTGATCTCATCTCTGGAATACTATACAGCGGACTGCACAGGAGTTCGTCAATAGGGATCTTGGTGGATGTGGGAACAAACGCCGAGGTGGTGTTGGGAAATACCGAATGGCTTGTAGCTTGTGCAGGGGCTGCGGGGCCGGCCTTGGAGTCGGGAGTCGCCAGGATAGGCATGTTGGCAGATGAGGGAGTAATAGACAGGGTCTGGTTGAAAGATGGTGGCGAACTTGCATACTCGGTAATGGGCGGAGGCAAACCAAGGGGAATTTGCGGCTCCGGGCTCATTGACCTGGCTTCATGCCTGTTTGAAAGCGGAAGGATGGACTTGCAGGGCAAGCTGCTTGCTGAAGCCTGTGGTGAGATGTTCCGGGAAATCGACGGGGTGGGGGAGTTTATCGTGGTTGCTGCAAGTGAATCTGCTACCAGCGAGGATCTCTGCCTGGACGAGAGAGAGTTGGAGAGCCTGAAAAAAGCCAAGGCAGCCATGTACACGATTCTGGAGACCATCACCTCCTCGGTAGGTGTCAAGATGCATGATGTGGAAAAATTTTACGTTGCAGGCAGCTTTGGCTCAGTCATCAACCCGGACTCGGCCATTTCCATCGGCATGTTGCCAGATATACCCAGAGAACGGTATTTGCCCCTCGGCAACAGTTCCCTGAAGGGGGCCATGGCTTTGTTGAGAGACTCGTCCCTCGTCGATGAGATCGTCCACATAAGGGATCGGGTGACTTACATGGAATTGAATGTAAACCAGGACTT
>JALVPF010000251.1:9233-11536 GCA_027031935.1 Myxococcales bacterium
TTCATGAACAGGTTCAATGCGGCACAGTTTTTTCCACACACTGATGTGACGCGATTTCCTTCAATGGCAAACAAGGATCACTGAACTGGACCGCCTAGGTTCTGAATCCTTCGTAGCTAATGGCAGCCCCGCCATCGGTGTCGGGTTTTCGAGGCAGAATAATCATCGCCTTTGTACCATGCCCCTCCATGCTGTTGATGGACAGCTCTGCTCCAAGCCTGGCCAGGGTTCTTTGGGCGAGAAACAGGCCCAGGCCTGTGCCTTTTCCTGGGGGCCTAGTTGTAAAAAACGGATCGCAGGCCCGCATGCGAACATCCTCGCTCATTCCACAGCCTGAATCCTCAACACAAAGTGTGACCTTGTCCCCATCTTCTGAAGCGATCAGGGAAACAGGGCCAAGTCCCTGGGTGGCCAACATGGCGTTTTCTTCCAAAACATCGAGCACCCTGCCCAAAGCCCGTTGATCGCTGGTAAGGTTGAGGTCGGAAGGGGACTTGACAGAGACCTTCACCTTTGCACTTGCCCTTGTTACAATGAATGATGCAAGATCAAGCGGTTCAAAGTTGACTGGTATTTCCAGTTGCTGGATTCTTTTAATCATCTTTCCTATGCGCGTCATGGCCAGATTGGCTTCCCGTATTGCCTCGTGTATATCCTGGAGTTCTTCCGGTCGTGATGAGCGGGCTGATTTACCGTAAATCCTGAAAAGGTCGTCAGCCAGGCCAGGAACCGCTGACACTGATGACATGGCAATGGCCAGGGGATTGTTTACCTCGTGGGCAAGTCCTGCGGCAAAAAGAGACAGAGATGCCGCCCGCCTCGCTTCATCCAGTTTGCCCTTCGAGTCGCGAAGCTCCACAAAGGCTGACTGAAGCTCCTTGTGCATCCGCCGCATCTCCTGTGCCATGCGAACCTGCTCTGTCACATCCTGCATCCTGAGCAAGGCCAGGTTTTGGCCGTCTGTCCCATCAAACAGTTGAACCCTGATTCCGAAGGTGCGGCTTCTGGCCCTTGCCGTGCCAACGAGAACTTCTCCGTAATAGCCCTGTCTGCTCAAGATGGATGGTCCGAACATCAGAACCTGTCGGTTAGAAGGAGGCTTTGATGGACGCAGGATCATCATTTCAGCACCCTGAAGTTCCTCCGGCTTTCGCCGCAAAGCTCTGAGGTTTCCATGGGCTTCGAGAATGATACCCTGGTCCACGTCCACCAGAATGATGATATCAGAGGATTCGTCCAATAAGAGATGGTCTATCTTTTCCTTGTTTTTTCTCCATGAATCCATTGCCGACACCTGATCTCAGAGTGAGTTTCTGGATGATATTTCAGTCGTAACCTCTTCCTTTAGTTCAGGATCCATTTCAAGGGGGAGTTGTATTGAAATCAGGTCTTGCTTGTCAAGAGGAACAGGATTTCCGGTGGGAAGACCAGTTGCGCCGGCCTGCCATGCCCAGTTGTCAGCAAGAGATACCACCTTTGCAAGTTTCTCCGGACCTCTGCCGAATTGCTCGCCATATGTTTGCAGCGGTGTATGATGGCCTGATATCACCGCTTCCAACATGGGAGGATAGTTCCAGTAGTCTGCAAGTTCATACCCTACCGAAAGGTGGTCCACGCCCATTGTCTCCAATTCAAGTTCCAGACTGTGTGTGCCTCCCTGTTCAATGACCTCGCAATAACGACTCATGGCTTCAGGAAAAAGAGCAGCTATGGCGAGCCGTCCCATGTCATGCAACAGACCTGCCGTGTAAGCCTTGGGAGGAAAGGGAAGATCAATCCTGGCAGCAATCAACTCAGACACTGCAGCTACTGCAAGGGCGTGTTTGTTTATCCAGGCAGGTATGCTCGCACCACATTTTCCAAGCAACTCATAAGACTGCACGCATATGACTATCTGGTGGATTGTGGAAAAGCCAAGGAAAGATACTGCCCTTGAGAGATCATCCACTCCTCCTGGTATGGCCACATAAGGTGAGTTGGCCAGCTTGAATATCCTGCTTGCGAGTCCTGCGTCTGTCTCGATGATGGCAGCCAAGTCAGATGGGCCTGCGTTGGGATCCTCGATGATCTTTTCAATTTTGTAACAACTCTCAGGCAGAGAAGGGAGCTGCTCGATGGAATCCACGAATTCGTCTATAGATAACTTTTCCATGTCAATGATAATCGGCTCTTCAATGCCAAACTTTAGGCGCATGAGCCTTTCTGCGCGTTTCATGTGGATTTTTATTGCAAACTTTCTGGGTAGGATATATGAATACCTGACGTAACTCTTGTAAGAGTTACTAAGCCAGGAGCTTCATGGG
>JALVPF010000251.1:11546-14514 GCA_027031935.1 Myxococcales bacterium
GTCTGGGATTGTGAAAAGAGAGGATCGAAGGCCATGGAAAAGTTGAAAATGAAAAAGCTTGGTACTTTGCTGTGCTTGGGGACGATCTTGCTGGCAACGGCTGCTTGCAACACCCAGCCTGAATTGTCAAAAGGGCAAGCAGCACTTGGCACTGAGCAGAAGGCAGACTCGACTGATCTGGCCGACACCTCCTGCGAGGTGATCTTGCGATCTGTACAGACATCCTATGGCGATGATGGATATCCTGCGACAGAGTGCGATGAGCAAGGATGCCATCATGTGCTGTTGGTGACTGTGGATGTCGATGCAGAGTTGGAAGCACCTCCAGTGCTTCTCTATCACGAACTCGGTGACTCCCAGTGGTGGGAAAAGGAGGCTGAACCCAAAGAGCCTGGCGGCCCTGGATTCATGCGCTATGAAGTTCGCATCTGGGAGCATCTTTCCGATACGGATTCAATCAAGCCCATCGAGCTGATACCTTTCACAAGAACCGATGGACAAAGGCTCTTTGATCACAATGTGATTTCGGATCCTCTGGGTTGTTATTATCTCGGTTCCACACAGGGCTACCTTTTTCCATCGGAGACCATCTGCACATATAGACCCATGACATCGTCCCTGGTGTTCGACAACACTTGGAGTGAGTATCCCATGGGCACCCTGAGGGCCGGGGAAAAGGTGGCCATCGATTATGCCCCTTCGCGCCTGCCTGATTGCAGGGCAACTCACAACGGGTATCCAGCCTGGGGCATGTATGCCACTATTCAGTTTCAGCCTGGTGGTCAGAGCGTAAGCGGTTCTGTCGTGAAGTTCAGAAACGATCAGGGCAGACCCTTGCCGGAATTTTATCCTGTGCCACTAGTGGTGGATATACCAGATGATGCAGAAGAAGCGATCCTGTGGTTCCACAACGAGTCTGGAGCCGGTAACTCCTGTGACTCCTGGGACAGTGATTTCGGTGCCAATTATCACTTTGAGGTCAGGCCCCCACGGGACCAGGATCACTGCGCCGACCGCTGGGAGTGGAACAGGGACAATTGGGCCAAGCAGACCTGCAAGGACTACCATATCGACGCAAACTACGATGCCACCAACTGCGAGTTCTTCGTGGATTCCTTCTCCGATGTTCAGACAGGACACTACGGGATACCCGAGTATTGGCTCGAGTCGGATCTGCTGGTCACGCCTGCGTCCGGGCAGGTGCTTTCCGTGGGAATCTATGCTGAGTACTTCGACAGAAGCGATGCGACTTTTGAGCATGCTTGGGTACATGGCTGGCAGGTGGAAGCAGGCCGATGGCGCACCGGCTTGAACTACGTCAGGACAATGCACCCCTACGGCGGCTCCACATGGGATATAAAAGCATTCGCCTTCTTCCTGGATCAGCGTCGTGATGACGGTTCTGTGGCAAGGTTGTGGTTGAGTCATTCCGGTCAGAACTATCAATGGGATGACGCCTTTGGAATCGAACCCCACAGAAGGTACATACCCTATGGGTCTGCCTATGATGCAGATGCTGCGTCGCTTGTGTTCGACAGCAAATGGTCCTGCCAGTAGTTGCCATCTCGCCAAACCCGCCTGGATTTCATGGAAAAGATCGGCGAGTCAGAATCGTGGTAAATTGCCAAGTTCGCGTCTTGAGCGACAATGGTGTAATCCCGATAGCTTTAAGGTGCGGAACAAATGTCAGGGCTGGGTAAAAGTTTTGTCAGTTAAGGCCTTAACCGGTAAAATTTATTTCCAGTTACGAGCATTATTGGAAACTATCATTACCGGGGAAAGCGTATTGATGGAGACATTCAATCAATAATCTTGTATCAGACGAGGTTTCTTCCTCCATCCAGATGAAGGATTTCTCCAGTGATGAACTCCGGGCCCGCCAGCAGGAACATGGTTGAATCGATCACCTCTTGAATGGTGCCCTGACGACCGGCAGGTATTTTTTCAATGAGTTCTTTCGGGTATTGCTCGCCTTCCCACGCAGCCGGCAACACGGGACCCAGGGCCAGGGCGTTTACCCTTGTTCCCGGTGCCAGGGCTTGTGCCAGGCTCTTTGTCATGGTGGCAAGGCCTGCCTTGGAGATGGTGTAGGCAAAGGCCGAACTCGTGGGACGTTGGGCTCTCCAGTCCAGCATGTTCAATATGGCAGCCCGAGAGTCCGAGTCATGCAGCTTGCTGAACGCTTTGGATAGTAAAAATGGTGCGGTTAGATTGATGGCCAGGTGTTTCTGCCAAAGATCAAGATCTGTGGAAGCAAAGGGTGTCGGATCGAAGATGGAAGCATTGTTGATGAGATAATCCAACGATCCGGTAAGCACTACAGCTTTAGAGATGAGTTCAAGGCACTGATCTGAATCTGCAAGATCTGCCCTGATGGCCTTGGCTTGAACTCCCATTTTCTTCACCGAATCCTCAAGGGAGATGGCCTCTGCTTCGGATGATAGATAGTGTATGACCACGGATGCGCCGCATCTGGCCAACTCAAGGGCAATCTCCCTGCCGAGCCTTTTTGCAGAGCCGGTTATAAGGGCGGTTTTGCCTCTCAGGTCCATTTGTCATCTCCTTAGATCTCTTGAACTAACACAATCACACATGGGCGTTAATTTCCATGGACAATTTCTTGCTTTACTCTACACATGGAAAACAATATAATATTGTGTAAGATTATGGAGGTTGAATGATGGCAACCAATCTGGCAATAGATGACGGTCTTGTGGAAGAAGCAAAAAATATAGGCAAACATCGGACAAAGAAGGAAGCGGTTACAAAAGCGCTACAGGAGTATATTCAAAGACGAAAACAAATGGAAATAATCAATATTTTTGGTAAGATAGATTTCGATCCGGAATACGATTACAAAAAGCAGAGAGCTTTTAAATGAAGATATTGGTCGACACCTGTATCTGGTCCCTTGCTTTGAGACGGCAAAAATTTGAGGATGATATTTATGTCTCAGAACTGAAAGACC
>JALVPF010000252.1 GCA_027031935.1 Myxococcales bacterium
CTTCAGGAGGAGCCTTGCCCGCAGAATCCTTGAACGAATGGAAAAAGAAGGCTTTTTTCTTCCCAGGCTTCAAAACGAGATAATTTGCCAGATAGGCATCATTAAACGTAAGCACTATGTTTTTCCATACCTCGGAACCCTCGTTTACCACAAGAAAGTACCGACCCCCGACTATCTCGGTGCGGCTCGTACTCACCCTTGCACCAATTTCATTCAGCTCTCCTGGTGGAATAAAGATCACAGCAGTTGCAATGGACAAAAGGACATAGGCTGCCACTAGGCCGACTTTGACCTTGAAATACTTGTTGGACTCACGAAAATCATCGAGAAAATTCGCAAACAGGTCGCGTATGCCGCCACCAAAATCCAACAACTTCGTCCAGATCAGGCCAAAAAAATCACCCAATTTCTCATTCCTCTTCCCGATTGTTCATCTTTGATGCAGGGCGCCTGGAACCAGGAATTCTGCTTGGTCTGGAGCCCTTTGATGAGGCTGATTTCCTCCTCTCCAACTGCCTTGCCAACAAGGCTGCAGCAGCGGACTTGTGTTTTCCTTCCCTGGACCCATTTTTCCTCATCCAGTCCAGGTTACGGCTTTTCGAGCGTGAGCCGGAAACGGAAGAATCCCTGTCACCGTCTTCCCGCTCATCTTCAGGCTCGTCTTGCTCACCGTCATGCTCATCCAAGTCCTCATCCTGCCCTGAATCGTCAGGGTCTGCAGGGGCCCCTTTTGTCCAGAAAGGAGGCGGCTCTTCATCCCTTTCAGAGAGGGTTCTGTCAAAGGCCTTCTCCAGCATCTGCAACTTTTCTTCATCAAAGGGCTTACCCGGTGCCTTTTCCTGTCCATCTTCCAGACGAGAAATCCAGTGGGTGTTGATAGCCTGAACACCTGCCGCTCTTGGGCGCTCTACACCATAACTGGCCGGGTCGAAAAACGATTCATCCATCTCCTTGAACCCATAGGCCTGACACTGGTTCAGGAAATTGGGCAAGATTCCAGTGGGCGCATGGTATCCCAGGAACTTTCCGTTCTCGTCTTTTCCTGTAATGGTATAGACGAAGATATCCTGGGTTCTGTAATCGCCCTTCTCGTTCAAGGGCAGTACCTCTGAAATGTGGGTAACCCTCCTCGATCCGTCATGAAACCTGGCACACTGGACTATTACCCCAATGGCCGATGCCACCTGTGCCCGTACGGCGACCATTGGCAAGTCCACTGCGCTCATCAAACACAACGACTCCAGACGTCTCAAGGTATCGGTGGGAGTATTTGCATGCACCGTGCACATGGAACCCGAGTGTCCGGTGTTCATTGACTGAATCAGATCAAAAGCTTCACCACCCCGAACCTCTCCGATGATTATTCTGTCAGGTCGCAAGCGCAGGGCGGACTGCAACAGATCGGCCATGGTAACAGCACCCTTGCCAAACTTGTCAGCAGGCCTGGACTCGAAAGGCACCAGGTGGTCCTGCATGAGTTGCAGCTCTGCAGAATCCTCGATGGTCAGGATTCGTTCCTCGTTGGGGACCAGGCTGGAGACCACGTTGAGCAAGGTGGTCTTTCCTGAACCAGTACCTCCGGAGACCACAATGTTTTGTGCTGTTGCCACGCATGCATCGATGAACCTGGCCATGGCCTTCGTCATGGAGCCGAAGTCTACCAACTGGGCCACGGTGAGTTTTCCGGGGAAAAACTTCCTTATAGAGATGGTGGTTCCTTTACGACCAATGGGCGGAAGAACCACATGAATACGTGAACCATCAGGCAACCTGGCATCCAGCCTGGGTCTCTCCTCGTTTATTACCCTTCCAACGTACTGAGCCATATTTCGAGCCGCTGCCTCCAGGCCCTCCGGAGTAAACTTGGCCGGAGTCTTGTAGACCTTTCCTCCGGACTCTATCCAGACCTCATCGGGACCATTGATCATAATCTCGGATATGGACTTGTCAGCCAGGTACTCGGCTATGGGCTTGAGGAAAGCCGCCAGTGATTTTTCGTACATGTCGGATACGGCCATTTTTGCTCCTCGATAAATTAGCTGGTAATTTTATGTGCTTTTTGCAATATCTTCAAGCCCATATACGAGCATATGAATCTGTACATGACAAGGATTTCAAATGTCTTACAAACGCCCCGCAGCACTTTTTGATTTCGACGGAACGATAACCAGGTCTGACAGCATGCTTCCTTTTCTTGGATTCGTTCTTCGCAGACATCCGCGTTCGGCCTTCTATCTACCACAAATTGCCATCTTGCTCGGTCCATACGCCCTGGGAGCAGTCTCCAAGAAACAGATGAAGACAGCAGCCCTGAGGATGCTTTCGGTGATCGAGCCGAAAGAAAGGCAAGGACTCATAGAGGACTTTGCAACGAGCAGTCTCGAAGGCCTGTACTTCCAGGGCGCCTTGGATCGCATCAGGTGGCACAAGGAACAAGGGCATCTGCTGGTGATGATCTCTGCCAGTATCGAGTTGTACCTGCAATCTGCAGCAAGGCACCTGGGCTTTGATGAACTCATCGGAACAAAAGTGGATACCCAATCCCTGATGGTTGTGGGCGCAAACTGTTTCGGAAAGGAAAAGGTCAATAGGCTCGTTCAAAAGCCGTGGTTCGAAGATGTGGACTGGGCAAACTCATGGGCGTATTCGGACCATATTGCAGACTTGCCCATCCTGACCCTCTGTGGAAATCCCGTCGCAACCACGCCCAAAAAAGCCTTGCGCCGACACGCTCGACAACAGGGCTGGCCCATCATGGATTGGTCCTGAACCTCGCTGGCTACCCTTGGCCCAGCACTCGGTCCAAGAGCTGATGGGACAGCATCAAATCAGCCATTACCACCGCACATGCTGCTTCCACAACGACGGTCGCCCTCCTTGCTATACAGGCATCGTGCCGACCATCTATACGGATTTCAGCCGGAGCTCCAGTACGCAAATCTATGGTCTTCTGCGCCTTGGCAATGGAAGGTGTAGGTCGAAAGGCGACACGCAAAACAACATCATTTCCGTTTGTAATGCCGCCGTTTATACCACCTGAATGATTGGTAGACGTTTTTCCATCTAAGTCCACAATGGAGTCATTGCATTCAGAACCTCTCATCTTCGCGCACTCGAACCCTGAGCCGAACTCCACTCCCTTGACCCCTGGAATGGAAAAAATCGCGTGAGACATCAGTGACTCAGCCGAGTCGAACCAAGGCTCCCCCAAGCCAACGGGCACTCCTTTGAGTTCACACTGCACCAAGCCGCCTACCGAATCCCCTTGCCCGACAGCATCCCGTATCTCTCCTTCCACATCTACGCTGCCTCCCACCTGTATCAGATTCGCCTGTATGTCCACACCTTTCAGAAGCTTTTTTGCAACCACACCGGCAGCTACGAGTCCTGCGGTCAGTCTTCCAGAAAACATGCCTCCACCACGCGCGTCAGCATACCCACCATATTTTGCACGAGCGGTAAAATCAGCGTGAGATGGCCTCGGGGTTCGGGAGATGCTTTCGTATGAAGACGAATCCGTATCGCTGTTTTCGAACCAGACCAGCAACGGGCTTGCACAGGTGCGCCCCTGGTGCACACCGGAAAGGATCTGAGGCACATCTATTTCCTTGCGAGGGGTCGTGCCAAAGGCCCCGGGCGCTCTCCTTTGCAAATCCTCCACAAAATCAGCGGGCACCAGTTCCAGCCCCGCCGGACATCCATCCACCACAACGCCAACACCTGGGCCGTGGGATTCTCCAATGATTGTGACACGAAAATTGGAACCAAAAGAGTTCATCTTACCTCCGCACCAAGGTGGGCCAGATCTTCGAAAAATTCCCTATAGGATTTATCCACGCATTTATGATCAGCGATTCTCACCGAGCCCCCTGTGCCAACTGCGGCTATGGCACAGGCCATGGCCATCCTGTGATCACCGTGGGGTTCGACTTGCTCGCAAGTCAGCAGACCGCCTCCCGACACGAGGAGCGAGTCACCGTCCCTGCGTATATCAGCCCCCATTCTCCCCAACTGCTCTATCAGCACCGAGGCCCTGTCGCTTTCCTTGTTTTCCAGTCTCCCTGCTCCCCTTATGATACTGGTACCAGTACACGCACACGCCAGGGAAGCCAGGCAGGGGGCAAGGTCCGGACACTGGCTCACATCAAAATCAAATCCCCTGAGTTCATCTTTTTTCGACACAAGCACTCGTCCGGGTTGCATTTCTACAGATGCCCCCACCATTTCCAAGACGTCCAACACGGCTCTGTCCGCCTGTAATGAATCGGCCCTCAAACCAGTGATACCGACCTTGCCCACCATGGCCCCCAAAACCAACATGAAAGCAGCACCTGACCAGTCACCTTCAACCAGGTATCGCACGCCCTTGCGGTATTCCACGGGAGAATCCATGAAAAAACGCCTCAGCTCATCATCATGTTCCCAACTGACTCCGAACTCTTCCAGCAGCTCGAGGGTCATCCATACGTAAGGCTTGCTCTTGAGTGAATTGACGACGAGTTCACTCTTTTGCTCCGCCAAGGGACAAGCCAACAGAAGGCCGGACAAGAACTGCGAGGTCTCTCGACCGTCCACCATGGCTTTGCCACCCGTCAATGGTCCCTGGACATCAACAGGTGCAAAGCCATCGGACGTTTTACAGACAGCGCCCAGGTCATGCAAAGGCCCTGGTATCATTTCCATGGGTCTTTTACGAAGCGATCCCCTCGCCACAAGCATCAAGGGACGGCTTCGAACAGCAGCCAAGGCAGAAAACATCCGGAAGCAAAGGCCTGACTCGCCACAATCCAGCTCCGTGCGTCTGCACGAACCAGAACCTCTGACCCATAGGCCCTCTTGTTTTTCACGCACATCTGCACCCAGGGCCTCTATGATCTGACGCGCGCTAAGGGCATCCCGGCAGTTCGATGGATTCTCGATGATGGTCTCACCATCAACCAAAGAAGCAGCCGCCAAGGCCCTTATGGTCATGCTCTTGGACGGTGGAGCATGGACTTCAC
>JALVPF010000253.1 GCA_027031935.1 Myxococcales bacterium
AAATGCCCCAAGAAAGGCGAGCAAGGAAAAATCGGCTCCGCCCATTGTCACAGCAAGAACGGTTCCAAATATCACAGGCATGGTAGATGCGGGCAGGGCAAATGGCCGCATGGCTACCCACCAGGTCTTTACAAATCCTGGCTGTGCTTGCTCTGCCATCAAAGCTTCAGGTTCCATCGTTGGATTCTCAGTCATCTCGTAGTGACCTCCGTCGCTTTTGTATGTCGCCTTTGTATGAAGATCAAATCGCTGTGAAGATACAAAGCAAGAGGTTTTCAGTCAAACATGAATATTACTGTTCAATCTTGAAAAGTTCTCTACATGGGAAAGTATGCTCCAGTAACTGGGCTTACACAGTCACAATCGCTTGTACATCGAGATGTTCCGATACAGCTCGTGCCAAGGATGATGAGTCCATGGATTCCAGGAAGGGCAGCTCTCCCAAGAAAGAATAACCTGAAAATTCTTCTATGAGCCGACTGTTTTTTGCTGAAGGCACCTGCGAAGCTGGTCCGGTTTGTATCCCTGAGAAAACAAATCCCAGGACATTCAAACCTCGTTCGGTCATGGCCTGCAGAGACAAAAGTGTGTGATTGATGGTCCCCAGTTCGGGTTTTGCCACCAGCAAGACAGGGAGAGCAAGTTCCATCATAAAATCCAGCGAGGTGTAAGCATCGCTCAGCGGCACCATGATGCCCCCTACGCCTTCACAAACCGAGGTGCTGCCAGCCTTCAAAGCCCCTTTGGTCCCTTCGATGATCTCTTTACGGGAGACTGTTCTTTTTTCCATTCGTGCCGAGGCCAGAGGGCTCAAGGGATAGAAGAAACAAATGGGGTTGAGATCATGGACTGACACATGGAGGCCACATGTATCCTTAACCCATATGGCGTCAGGGCTCACCAATTGCCCATCCACCATCTTTCCGTCAGTGGACACGGGCTTGAGATATGTTGCAGTAATGGAACGGGTTTGCAGCCATGAGACAAGCGCTGCGCTGACCACAGTCTTTCCCACCTCCGTGCCAGTACCGGCGATGAATATCCCGCTCTTTCCTTCCTTGCCATGAATCATGCGTCCAGGTCTTTCAAGGCCAAACCGAGACAATTGACGACCTGGTTTATGTCGTCATCTGTGTGAGCAGAGGTCACGGTAAAGCGCAACCTGCAGGAACCGGGTGCAACGGTGGGGGGCCTGATGGCAGGCACATATACACCACGGCGTAACAAGGCATCGGACAAGAGTACCGTTTTTTTCAAGTCTCCTACAAGCACTGGAAGAATGGCTCCAGACGAAGACAATACCGGCAGTCCCAACTGGGAGATTCCTGAACGAAGCCTGTTTCCGAGACGAACGAGTTCGTCCCTGAGCTGTGGCTGCTGGTCTATGAGTTCCATTCCAGTCATGGCACCCGCCACCTGAACAGGTGGTGGCGCGGTGCTGTAGAGCAAGGGCCTGGAACGATTCACAAGGGTATCTATCACCAAGCCG
>JALVPF010000254.1:0-5558 GCA_027031935.1 Myxococcales bacterium
GCCTTGTCTATCTTGCCTGCCAACAGGTATGTTCTTCCGACCTGCAATATGGCCTCGTCATTTCCAGGATTAGAGGCGACTGCCAGCTTGTATGCACGCAGTGCTTCCTTGGCCTGTCCCCTGGAAAAATATATATCTCCACGTCTCAGATGTGCCATGGCGTGTCGGGGTTTTCTCTTGATGGCGTTTTCGAACATGGTCAGTGCTTCGTCCAGTTTCCCTTCCTGCTTCAGTACCAATCCTCTCAGGAACCAGGGCTCGGGGTCTTGGGGAGCCAGTTTCCCAGCCTGCGAGAGAGCCTTTAGTGCAGTCGTCTTCACCCCTTTTGCCAAGTAGGCCCTGGCCATGCCCATGTAAGCATGTGCCGAGGTGGGCACCTTTTCCAGGGCCTGCTCATATGCCTTCAGGGCAAGGTCTGGTCTATTGAGCTTCAAATTCAAGGCACCAGCCCTGCAAAGTGCTTGTACCGTGTCTTTTTCGTATTTGTCCGCCTTGGCATAGGTTGCCAGAGCTTCAGCCGTTTTCCCCTCGGCTGCCAGCGAGTCCCCCTTCTTCAAAAGATCCGGCAAGGGCGAACAAGCCACCACTGAGGCTGCGAGAATGCCGAAAAACGCCTGTTTTAAGATTACTTTCAGTAGCTTGTTTCTCTTTCTCATTTGAATTTGATTTCCTTTATCTCAAGTTCTCTCTCACCTGCCGGGCTATTGAAAACAAAGAAATCACCGATCTTCTTTCCCACCAGCGCGCGGCCCAGAGGAGACATTATGGAAATACGTCCTTTTGAAAGATCTGCCTCGTCTTCGCCCACCAGTTGATATGACAGGTCCTTGTCTCTTGTAAAATCGGTAATGAACACGGTGGCTCCAAAGACCACCCGGTCTCCCGACAGGTCCTGGGGATCGATCACCTGAGCCCTGGCCAGATGGTCCTCTATCTCCTTCATCCTGGAATCC
The DNA here is from genome assembly GCA_027031935.1 of Myxococcales bacterium. Taxonomy (GTDB): domain Bacteria; phylum Myxococcota; class B64-G9; order B64-G9; family B64-G9; genus JALVPF01. The sequence goes on from JALVPF010000254.1 coordinate 954, forward strand.
AGCTGCGCCTGGGCCTCCTTTGCTGCGTCATACTCGGCGTTCTCGCTCAAGTCACCGTGTGCCCGGGCTACCTCTATGGCCTCTATGATCTTTGGCCGCTCATCCTGCTTGAGCCTTTTCAACTCCTCCTTGAGGTTCTTGTAACCTTCCGGTGTCATAGGAACTCTGTCACCCATGTGAAAAACTCCCTTTTATTGCCTGCTATTGTCAATACAACAAATCGAATACCGATGGTAGCAAAGCAGATTACAGATAATCAAGAGAATAGGCAATCTCCGGATTTCCCACCTCGCTTGCGATCTTGTGTCTGGTCATCCCGCAATGCTCATGTTGCGTAATGTGATCCTGATGACATTTTAATTCGGCTATCACACATAGACCCAAAAAACCTTGTCGTTCGTCAGCATATATGATATTTCGGCAACAATTACATGAAGGTTTGGAAAAATAGACTGTTAGAAGTTTCAAAGTGTAGGTTTCCACTTTTGATCGTTTTTTAGAGTACAGAACAGGCCTTCCGAAATAAAAAGGAGCGACTCGTGCTTTGTTTTCGTTGCGGTAGCCACAATCCCGATGGCAGCGAGTTTTGCAGTCAATGTGGTCAAAAATTCGTTGATCGAAAAACCAGCAGAGACCCCACCAGCCCTGAGATGAATGCTGTCAAAAACGATGGCCTGACCTATGCCAAAGACGACGAAATAGCTGATCGATACAAGGTCAAGGGAGTCATCGACACCGGCCCAGTGGGCGTTGTGTATAGAACCCATGACCTGGAAATCGATGTGGACGTGGCGGTCAAGGTCATTGAACCAAAACTTCTCCAGACAAAGGACGAACGTCGTAATTTTCTTGCTGAAATTAGAGCCATTCGCAAGATAAAGCATACGAACGTGGTCAGGTTGTATGACGAGGACGAGGACAAGGATAGAGTCTTCTTTACCATGCAGATGCTGGAAGGACTTTCGCTCCGCAAGATAATCAATCTCCGAAAGGAAAAGGATCAGGACTTCCAACTAAAGGAAATAATTCCGATTTTTTCCCATGTTTGCCAGGCTCTGGACGTGGCCCACGAGACCACCGCCCATGGTGATCTGAAGCCTGAAAACATCATAGTCCTGCCAGAACTCTTGAAGATTACCGACTTTGGCTTGATACACGCCATTCCACATCAACCATTCGTTGCCGCACAAAAAGGATATGCCCAGTCCATTTCATACCTGGCACCGGAAATAAGGGCAGACAAACCCACCATAAAACCAGCAGCAGACATCTACTCCCAGGGAGTTTTTCGAGGATCTTCACAAGGTGACTTCGACTTCACCTTCAAAATCCCCCAAACCTCCCAGGCCTGCGCCCACTCGTGAAAAGGACGCACCACCGCCCACGAAACCCCCCAGATCTGCACCTTCCAGGAGAGAATCCTTTACTGCGGGTGATCCCATGGACCCCCCGACCGTCGTTGGCGCCAGTATACTTCCGGACAGCCCTGAGGAAAAAAAGCCTCAAGACAAAAAGCAAGTTGAACCAGAGTCCAGCGAAGACAATAAACCTGTAAAGGACCTGGAGCAGGAGGAAAAAGTTTCCGAAGAAGAAATTGACAATGAAATTCTGGATGATTCCGAATTCGAAAGCATGGATGAGCAACAAGCAGAAGAAGACCAAGCCGAAGCAGCCCCTTCAAAAGACGCTGAACAAAAAGAGATAAATGAAGAAGAGATGAATGAAGAAGAGATAGATGAAGAAGAGATTGATGAAGAGGAGATCGAGGAGATCGAGGAGTTCGAGGAAGTTCAGGACGAAGAACGGGAAGACATCATAGATGAAAGCGATATAGAAGAAGAACAGGACATAGAAGAAGAGGAAGAGGGGAAAGAAGATAGAATCGATGAGGATTTGGACACTGAACCAGAGGATGATCAGGAAACACTGGTTGCCACGCCTCTGACTCCCATCGAGGAAGCTGATGGAAGGGTTGCAAAACCCAAAGGTCTCTCCCCCCCTCCTTCGGACAGTGATGATGTGGTAGGTCAACTCGAAGATCAGCCTGAAAAGGTCGAAGTACTCAAGGCACGGAAACGCCAAAATACCAAACCAATTCAGGCGGTAATGCCAACAGCCCCTGCCGCATCATCTCAACCTCTGCCTCCTCCCCAGGTTTCGCAACCTCCCATGGCAGGACCGGTTGTAGACCAGACACAACCAAATCTCCAGTCCTATCCACCCGTCGCATACAGCTATCCGCCAGGAGTTCCAGCTTCCTATAGTCAGCCGCCCTACGGCTATAGCCAACCGCCACCTTCCTCATCCAGGTGGCCTGTATACATATTCTTGTCCGTGATCACTGTGATTGTGGGTGTTGCGGTTTTCTTTTTGGTAGACTATCTCATCGCTGCGAAAAAACAGCTCTCGCAATCGGACAAGCAGACCATGGCGAGTTCTTCTGTCACCTCTCAAGGCAACTCTCTCCTGGCATCCAATGCTGCAGAGAAGGCAAAGGCCCTGGCCGAACAAGAAAGAAAGCTCGCCGCAGAAAAAAAGAGGGTCGAGGAATATCTTAAAGCCGAGGAAGCGAAGATTGCAGAAGAAAGAAAAAAAATGGAAGAGGCCAAGAAAGCGGATGAGGCTCGACTCGCGGCCATGAAACCACAACCGAAAGAGTCTAAAAAGCAGTTCGAGCAGCGTCGTGAAGAGGAGAGAAAAAGGGCGGAGGAAAAACGAAGAGCAGCCGAGAAAAAACTCGCTGAACAAAAAAGGATCGCCGAACAACGCCGAAAGGCAGAAGAAGCCAGATTGGCGGCAAAGAGAAAGAAAGCCGCTGAAGAGAGGCGAAAGGCAGAAGCCAGGCTGAAGAAGGAAAGAGAAAGAAAAGCAGCACTTGCAGCAAAAAGCGCCTCCAAGACAAAAAAGGAAAATAAACCCATCTCATCAAACAAACCCATGCTGGAAGAGGTGCCCATAGTCGACGATTCTTCTAAAACAAAAGGTGCCCAACAACCAGCCAAGACAACGGCTGCTTCACCCACAGGCACAGACAGCACGCCAAAATCAGGCCTTGCACCCAGATTGCCACCTGACGCAAACAAGATAGCAAAAGTCGTCCAACCGGATTTACCGCCGCAGAAAAAACCAGCAAGTTCTGGAAAATGTCCCAGGGGAATGGTTTTCATACCGGATGGTGATGCCTACATAGGATCTGCCACCAATGACCCCATGAGAAATTTTGGGGAGTTGACCCTGCACAAAGTTTCCATGAAGGGCTTTTGCATAGATCGCTATGAGTATCCGAACTCTCCAGGCAAGGCGCCCAAGACCAATGTTACCTGGAAACAGGCCCAACGCTTGTGTAAAAAGCGTGGCAAACGCCTGTGTTCAGAGAACGAATGGGAATACGCATGCAAAGGCAAATCGAACAGATCATTCCCTTATGGAAAAAAGTGGGACCCCAACAGATGCAATACTGAAGACGCTGCAGGAAACGACAGGAAAGTCAGCGCCATCGGCAGTTTCAAGTCATGCCGTAGTCCATATGGTGTCATAGACATGAGTGGAAATGTCAGCGAATGGACACTGGACAAGTACCGGACTGGCACCAGCGCGAAAACCTATAAAGGTGGTTCTGCCACAAGACCCAACTGGGCCAGCCGTTGTGCATCCCGATCGAGTCTATCACCTGGAGCAAGAAAGGCTGACCTGGGTTTTCGCTGTTGTACGAAATCCAAATAAGAATCATTCCTCTTCCAGGCACTCGACCCGATTTCTTCCATTCTCCTTGGCCAGGTACAAGGCCTTGTCAGCCCATGAGATGAATTTCTCCGAAGAGTCTATGGATTCATTGGGCACATTGGAAATTCCTATGCTGACGGTTATGGAAACACTGTCATCACCGTCGGAAATGACAGTCTGAGCCACGGCTTTTCTGATCCTCTCGGCAACTAATTTTGCTTCTTCGATCTTGGTCTCGGGCAGGACAATCACTATTTCCTCCCCCCCGTACCTGGCCACGATGTCGACCTGCCTGATACACCCATTAATGACCCTTGCCACTGTCTTTAGCACCTTGTCCCCAAAAGGATGGCCGTATTTATCATTTACTCTTTTAAAATGATCCAGGTCCAACATCAGCAGGGAGAGTTGTTTCTTGTACCTCTGCGCCCTCTGAAACTCGTATGAAATTCTCTTATCAAAAGAACGACGGTTACCGATACCCATCAAGGTATCGGTAGTGGACAGTTCCCGGAACTTGTCATTCATGGATTTCAGTTTTTCATTTATCGCTACCAGCTCATCCTGAAGCTCTTTCAGCCTCAGCATGGATTTGACCCGGGCATTCAGCTCCATCGGGTTTATGGGTTTTACCAGGTAGTCATCAGCGCCAATCTCCAGCCCTTGTACTTTTGTTTCCACATCATCCCTGGCGGTCATCAGGATGACAGGTATAAAACCGAAGCCACTATTGGATTTTATTATTCGGCAAACATCATGGCCGCTCATACCGGGCATTTCCACGTCCATAAGAACAAGGTCTGGCTTTCTATCACGAATGACGCCAAGACTCTCCCTTCCATCCTGGGCCTCGATTATTTCAAATCCAGCCTTTTCCAAAAT
>JALVPF010000254.1:5568-14457 GCA_027031935.1 Myxococcales bacterium
CCAAAATGCTGACTGCCCAGTGGCGCGAGACTTTTTCATCGTCAACTACCAGTATAAGTTTTGTCATGCCTGACTCTCATTTTGCGGCTCTTATTTTGCTGATTTCTCTTCATGCTAGAAAGCTTGAGTGACATTGTCAACTAATGGAAAAAGTGTTTTAGTATCATCTAAATTTCAAAATGAAAATCACCAGGAGAGAAAGGAATGGAACATATGATCAGCGAAGCTCCAAGCCCATTTGGCCCTTCAAGGAGTAAATCACGTCTACCTGTCTTGATCCTGGGACTGCTCACCTCTGCTCTTGGTCTGACAGCCGTATGGTGGTTGGGCCAATCCACTGAATTCAACATAATGCTTTTTTATTATGCCTATGTTTTTCCATTGGGTGCTCTAATCGTTGGAGCCGTTTGTGGAAGCGGCTATGGAATCGGTTCCTATTTTACAGGAGTGCGTATTTCCAAATCCTTGCTGCTTTTGGTCGTGATCTTGCAAATAACCGTATATTTCTTAGCACAATACCTCGAGTATCTATACATCATTGAACAGGCCAGGCAGTCACAAGGAAGATCCATCGATATTGCTTTTTTTGAGTATTTTGATTATGCAACCAGGCAATTTTCCTTTCAGAAGGAACATTCCAACGATTATGGCGACCCCATGGGCTCCTGGGGCTATGCCTTCAGGGTTCTGGAGATCCTCGGCTTCGTTTTTGGAGGTCTCATAGCGCCACTGGCATTGAGATCAAAATCATATTGCGATCAGTGCCAGGTTTATATGAAGAAAAAGAAACTTGTCTTGCTGCCAGCCTCGGTTCCATTCAGAAAAATCAAACGTAAGGACACGGAAGGCAAACAGGCATATGAAAAAGAAATGCAAACGGCTTTTGAACACGCCCTCGAACAACTGGAAAGCCTTCGAGCTTCCCTTGAGGCAGGCAAACTGGCTGGTCTCATGGATTTTCAAAAGCAGTATTCTCCCGACTCCAAAGCCATATCAAAGTTACCCGTGCGCATAGCCCTGTCTCTAGATTACTGTCCCATATGTTCAAAGGGAATTTTGGTAGCAAAACAAGTCAGCGGTCAGGGAAACCAGGTAAAGACGATAGACCTTGGAAATTCACCCTTTGCGGCTTCTGCTGTGAAGGAGTTTTTGGCTGTCAACAAATGACCATGAATGATTGGCTGAACCTTGGGTCTTACTGTATTTTCACCAGCGCTGTCCTGACACGGTTTGCCCCATCGTGCTGATGTTTGTTTGACACGGGAAGTCTCTTTGGTCCCTTCCAGAACCCCATCCACAAGGTGAAGCTGTCATATGGATAATTGGCAGGTACTACCATTTCGTAATCGTCCTGTATGATCTCTCCCGGTTTCCATTCGCTGGTAGGGTATAGTCCTTCAACCGGGGTATGATCTCCGAAAACCCTGTGCGCCCCACCCTGCGGACCGTCTCCGTGGATGAATACCAGCCAGTCATCTCCAACAGGGGACAGGCACCTGAAAAAATAGGAGATGGTAAACTTGCCACCTCTCTTGACCTCTTCCGGTTTCAGTTTGTAACCCACCAGCATTATCTTGTGGTCGAAATCCACCTGTAAGCGTTTCACTCCGTCCGGCAATTTGGTCATTATCTTTTGTTCAAGTTTCTTCTGGCCTTTTGGGTCCCTTTCAGTGGACACGAGGCAAGCAAAAGGGTGTTGGTCAAAGACCACGTACAGAGATTTTCCAAGACGTTTTTTCACCTTGGGCCGCAGATCGGCCAGGAGAGATCTGCAGTCCCTGCCGAAACCGGCACCGAGGATCATGAAAGTCCTTCCTGGCCTCTGGAGGAAATGAATTGCCCGGTCCAAATTGGGCTGATCGGCCTTGGAGAGATCTTCAACTCTGTTGTCAAAATAGAAAGAAGCTGACCTGCTCAACCATCCGTTGTACTGAGCTATGGGAGCCTTTCCCCCCGATTCTCTCATGTACGCCCTGTATAAGGGTTCCAGAGTAAAGGTACGGGTTACCCTGGGCAAGATCCATGCGGTCAAGAACACCGTCATGCTGATGGCTACCACTGCCATGGACACAAACACGGAGACTCCAACCCTCGTTCTGAAGAACAGCCACGCCAGAATCAACAACCACAAAGCACCTATTGCAGCGAAAAACGGGTAAGGATTCAGTTGTGCCGGCAGTGGCCATCCATAGTAATAATCAAACATGTGCACGAACCATTTGTACTCGTGCATGATATCAGCCAGCAGCATGGCTCCCACCGGAAAGGCCAACATCACCGAAAGCCTCATCCATGCCCTGTCATGCATGTCCGCAGCCCGGTCCAGATATACGCCGATCATGACTGCCAGGAAAGGTACTACAGGAAAGATGTAATGATGGAATTTGGTTTGAAACATGGAAAACGCGGCATAGGGGACTGCAGCGGCAAGAAAGACCCAGAGGCTTTTCTGCCCTTTTCCCTCCAAATCTGCGGCACCCCACTTAAGAAACTTTACAAAGGCTACGGGAAGCAGGGTTATCCAGGGATACAAGGCGAAAGCCAACTGCTTCACATAAACATCAAAGGTAGCTTCCGGTTTTCCTATGGTCCCTGCAGCCCTGTCGAAATGATGGTAGACCACCGCCTCTCTTACAAACGGCCACCCGTGTTTTACAATCATGAACACATGCCAGGGGGCAACTATCAAAATAAACGCACCGAAACCTATCCAGAAGAATCTGCTTGCTGTGCCGGACTGTGATACCGAGTCTCGTCCCATCCAGTAGACGAGCAGGAATGCCAGTACACACACCATCAACATTGCTGCAAAAAGGGGATCTGACAAGGAAAGGAAAAAATAAATTCCTGTTGCAACGAACACCAAACCAGTGACCAGCCAGTGCTTGAATCCCACTCTACGGAAGAAGCCGGAATCCCACCTGATTATGAGAAACGACAAGAGGATTCCAGCAGGTATAAACAGTGCCAATAACCACTTAGACAGGAAGGCGAGACCTGCAAGTACGTAAAAGACAACGATATCTCCTGGCTTACCCTCTGGACTTCGAGAAAGAAAATAGTACCCCACCGACGCAGCACAAAGAGAGACGAAGGGCATGTCGAACATGACCTGGTGAGCAAGCAAGGCATACATGGGACTCGATGCCAGAATGATGGCTGAAAAAATCCCTGCCCTTCTCCCGAAAAGTCTGGACACCCATCTGAAAGTCAGCAATACCCCAAGCAAGGCGAAAATGAAAATTGGGAACCTTCCGGCAAAATGCAGGATGGGTGAATCTGGACCATCCACTCCAAACATGGCGAACGACAGCCTCAAGGACCACAGGGGTAATATTGGTTTTGACCACCAATGGGTTTGACCGCGATAGGTCGGATCCATCCAGGTTCTATGATCCGCCATCTCTTTGGCAACCTGTGCGTAATGAGGTTCCCATGGGTCCCAGAAAGCGTAAGAACCCAGATTGGGCAAATACATGGCACATACCAGCGCGGCCAGAAAAACTCCGGCCAAAATGTTCCGGTTTGCAAGGGCCTTGCGCAATATTGCGCTCATTTTGTCAGTTCCTCCGGTTGCATATGTTTTTCGCTTGGTATCCAAGCATCTACCTTGCCCTGTGTCAATTCCATTCCTGGTCTATCACTGATTTCCCGTCTCGCTTGCGAACTTCATGTCTACACTGCAAAATCTTTTTCGCTACGGTGAGGCCCCGACGTGATGAATTTTCCTTCCACCAAAACACAAGTTTGATCATTTTCCGTGAGCAAGGTTTCTCAGAAACTCTCTGGCTTTCAGCTTTCTTCCCACGTGTTGGTCGATGAGGGTAGACAGCAAGTATCTGCACTCATTCACGTCCCCCTTAGCACCCTCCTGTACCTCCTTGAGATTCTGATGTTTCATGGAGCGGAGAAATCTCAGGCTTGAGTCGGAGACGGGAATAGAATATTGCCCATGGGGACAGGTATCACAAATGATACCTCCTTCGTCCAAGTCAAAAAGCCACTTTTTTGACGAATTCCTCCCACATGAGACGCATTGGTCCATGACAGGAGCTAGGCCCACTGAATCAAGCAGGGCCAACTCGTAATATCGAAGCTGTGAGTTGTTCATGGGAGAAGAATCGAGCATTCCAAGTGCCACTGAGAGCAACTTGAAAACTCCGTTGGCTCCCTGGCCATCTTTGAGAAGCGAAGAAGTCAACTCGGAAAGATAGCCCGCGTGTGCAATGGAGATCAGGTCAGCACGAATTCCAGGGTGAGAGTCTATGAGCGTGGTCTCCTTCAGTTCAGGCATTCCTCCATGTCCTTTATCCACAAACTGGACATCGATTTTGCAAAAAAGGTCCAGAGAAGCACCAAAACGTTTTTTGGAACGCCTGGCATTGTATGCCACGGCACTCAGCTTTCCGCTTTTCTTTCCAAGAAACACGACGACACGATGGGCATCACCGAACAGTTGCCTGTCCAGCACCAGCGCCTCATCTCGTATATGTCTTCGCATGCCGAAAAATGATCAAACTGGAGACTAGGGATTTGATGATTGCGTTCCAGCTGGGCATGAAGACCTGATCAGTTGATCGCATTGCTGGCCAACCACCGTCATCCTGCCCAGGTCCCTGCACTGACTGAGTTCTGCGCAGCCCCAATCCACCTGTCCGAGCATCAAGTGGAGTTTACCCTTGTTCAGGTGGCCCTGAGGGTATTGAGGACATTTTTTTACAACGTTTGAAAACTCCCTCAAGGAGTCGTCATATTTTTTCTGTTTCTTGTACATCAAGGCAAGATACTCGTATCCAATACAATAATTTTCATTTTTGGCGAGGGAATTCATTACAAGCTTGATCCCCTCCTGTTCCTGTCCAACATTGAACAATGCCCATCCCAAGTTACTCTCGGCCAGATAGCTCTCAGGCAAAAAGACATCTTCCAGGGCCTTTTTCAAAATTGGTATGGCCTCTCTGTATCTCCCAAGACTAAGATACACACGAGCCAAATTGTTTCTTACTTCGCTGTATTTTGGATTCAACTCCAACGCACGTTTGAAATGTTCCAGTGCCTTGTGGTTTTTTCCAAGAAGATAGAATGACAGTCCAAGCCCATTTTCTGCTTGAGGAAAATCAGGGAACAACTTCAAGGCCTCTGAGAAAAAATTCATCGATTCGGGTATCTTGCCCAGTTTCAACTCGTTGACACCCAAATCATACTGGATTTCAGCCTGTTTCCTCTGCTTTTCCGTGGTACCAAAGCATGCAGCCAGGAAACAAAGACTCCCAATGGACATTAACAGCGGAACTCTGCCTGCTTTAAACTGAAATATTCGCATTGCCTCTCCTGAAAGTGTCACCTAGAAGGAAGAAAGAAGCCTGATGATTTTTGCAAGGCCTTGTTCATCCACAGCCTTCTCCACAGGAGACGTGAGTTCAATAATGTCCTCTGCAACCTCTTCCAATTCCATTATGTCTCCTTCAAGGGGCGTAAGATCCACAATGGAATCGTCTGGATTTTCTTGCATCTCATTGCCGTTTTCTTCACCGTGTTCTCTTGCAAATGCCTCCAAGTCGGGATGAAAACAAGGCAAGGATGACATGAGTTGTCTCTGTTGTGCAGGCTCCATCTTTCTGAAATTCATGTTATCCACGATAAAGCCCATGCTCTCAACGAATCCAAGGGCGTCCAGTTCGGTATCGTGATAGGAATCCATCTGAATCTCTACCGGGTCGTGAAGATAGATCAGACTTTGATGTACCTTGGTCAGATACAAGTAGACATAAATCGAAAAAAGGCCAGAACTGTTTCTTACCCCAACGATGAATGCCTTTGCGGGCTCAGCAGCACCACCGCTTGCGGCGATCATGGGTTGATTGATGGATTCGATGATGGCCACAATGTTTTCGGGGCTTGTCTGGATATATTTAATGTCCTCTCTGAGTTCGAACACTATTTCCTCCAGGCCCTGAGCTACCTACTCATTTGGCAACGATGGTATATTCATCATTGAAATTGCCAGTCTCATTGGCGGTCCTCTTGTACTGTATAAGGGGGTTTTCAATCATCACGTTGTTTCCGCCAATATTCCCCTCTCCGATAATGATTTTCATGTACACCTGTGGAGAGAAGCTTTTCCTCTGGGTTCCGATATTCTTTGTGGCAGCGAAATGAATCACATTGGGTCCTGCCTGGAGTTTGCTGGTGATCTCCTTTATCACCTGTTGCCCGTCGGATTTTATTCTTTTGAACCATACGCTGTTTATATAGATGTCCACATCGTACTGTGTCTTGCCTGGATAGTTCTCTTCTTTAATCAACCAGTAACGCTTTCCTGGAAAACCCGTAGCAGTAGTTGTCGGCGTCTGGGTAGCGTTGGAATTCGGTTGATCGCCCTTATCGTCCACCAGGTAGCCAGGAGCATCGATACGGACATCGCCATTTTTATCTATGGTGACCGTGCATTTTTCAAATTTCTGGTTGGTGACACCATCAATGCGATGACCGTTGAGGTAAATACTCCTGCCAAGGGCCAAGCCTGTCACGAGCATTACCAGTATGCCCATTAAAAAAGCAAAGCGTTTGGACTTCATGCTTGTCCTCCAATACTTAGGACACGAACATCGACTTTTTAATTATCTATCCGCAATGTGCAGACAAGTCAAGGTAATGCAGATTTCCCACCTCGCTTGCGATCTCTGTGGCTATGCTTCAGAATCTTTTTCGGTAAGGTGAGGCTTCGACGTGGTGAATCCACGACTGCGGACGATTCCTTGCATCTTCGTGATCTCACAAGCGATCGGGGAAATCTGATTCCAGAGTGTGGGAGATTTTGGGATTTCCAGGTCTTACCAGGGCTGACAAGTTACGAACAATGTTTGGAGATTTGCCGAAATTCATCCAAGGCTTGGCCGTCATCACCATCAGGCCACAAAACCCGATGGAGCTGTATCTGCATCCTTGCATCAATACCTGCGTCCAGAATCCAGCGGGCCAGTGTTTCGTCTTTCACACGACCTCCGGCTGGTGACAAAAACACGTTGATTCCGGATATGGGTGGATGTTTTTCAAGAAAACCCAAAGCCCACAAGAAATCATCCCGATTGGCTATCACCATCTTCAAATCATCACCTGGCCGCAATCGCCGGATGTTATCAAGATCCATCTTGTGCTGTTCACCGCTTGACGGGGGTTTCATGTCCATGACTACCTGAACGCCATCCGGTAAAATGGAAATATCACGCGATCCGTTGGTCTCCACCTGTACTGTCTTTCCGCCTGCCAACAGGTCCCTGCAGAAACCTATAACTGAAGGTTGAAGTAGTGGCTCTCCACCGGTAAGCACCACCAATCTGGTATCCCTCTTCTCCAAGGCCTTTATCAGTCTGTTCAATGGGACTTGTGTACCCTTTGCCCATGATTTTTTTGTATCACACCACTTGCACCTCAGATTGCACCCTGACAGGCGCACGAACAAGGCAGGGGTTCCGCTTTTGGAACTCTCGCCTGCGATGGAGTAAAAGACCTCGCAGATATCCATTGTGGAATCAAAAGAATTCACAGAGGGCTGGTGGCCTCGTGAAGCCATTTGAGCGCATCTCCCTCTAGCAAGCCGGAAAGTTTCTCTCTTACCAGGCTGTGGTATTCATTTATTTGCTTTTTATCTGCCTCACTGAGCATTCTTTTATCGATGAGTTCACGCTCGTATGGACAAAGTGTGATAGTCTCGAAAGCGAGAAAATTACCCGACTCGTTTTCCTCGTCCTGTTTGACGATTGCAAGGTTCTCGATTCTTATACCCCAATCGTCCTGCTTGTAATAGCCAGGCTCTATGGAAAGTACATTGCCTGGTTCAAGAGGGACGAGATTCTTGCGAGTGGAGACGCTAAACGGTCCTTCATGGACACATAGGGCTGCGCCAACCCCATGTCCAGTGCCGTGTCCATAATTCAGGAGGCTCTCCCACAGGGCCGACCTTGCGATAATGTCCAGCTGATAACCATCGGTACCCACCGGGAATTTGGCTCTGCTCAACCTGAGGTGCCCCAACAGCACCGCCGTATATGCCCGCCGTTGTTCGTCGGTGGGTTTTCCCAGCGAAATGGTTCTTGTGATGTCGGTGGTCCCATCATGGTACTGTCCCCCTGAATCAACCAACAGCAGGTTTTTTGTTTCAAGCCTGGAATCCGAGTCTGCGTCCGCAGAGTAGTGCACGATGGCCCCATGTGGTCCATAGGCCGAGATGGTGGTAAAACTTGGCCCTATATATGAATCCGCTTCCGACCTCAATCGTTCGAGATAACGCGCAACACTAAGCTCGGTTTGCTCACCTCCTGCCACCGCGTCTTTTATCCAGCTGAGAAAGCGCGCCATGGCCACTGCGTCCCGCACGTGCGCTTCCCTCATTCCCTTCAGTTCCTTGTCATTTTTTCGGGCTTTCCATGCCGGGATGGGTGAACTGTCTGCAATCACCTCCGCTCCCGACTCCATCAGAAGCTTGGATACATGATAATTGACCGTGGCAGGGTCCAACCAGACAGTGTTTTTTGAAGAGCCCATTTCCATCAATGCCGAATCGAGAGTATCGTAAGGTAATATCACCGCGTCATCGGGCAACGATGCCCTTACCTCTGCGGTGACCTTTTCAGGTATGATGAAAAGGGCGATTTTTTCCTCGTCGACAATGAGGTAAGAGATGAAGACCGGATTGTATGCAACGTCCGATCCCCTCAGGTTCAAGAGCCAGGCTATCTCGTCGAGAGCGCCCACCGCCATGGCGTCTGCTCCTGCTTCAAGGATACCGCGTCGTAGCTTTTTGACTTTATCGGAGCAGGACTCTCCGGCTACATCTTCGGAAAGTACCCTCACCTTGTTCTCGCTCAACACAGGTCTGTCGGTCCAGAT
>JALVPF010000255.1 GCA_027031935.1 Myxococcales bacterium
GGTTTGGTTGCCATGAACATGTTCCATTTCACCGGAGGACTCCACTTCATTTCTATTCCTTTTTCGAACTCGTCAGACGCTTCCTTTCGTATAATGTCTGGCACCAGGGCCAAACAGCACCAGGGCCAGACACCAGGGCCAGCTTCCAAGAGGCTGGCACCAGGGCCAGGCACCAGGGCCAAACAGCACCAGGGCCAGAGCCTTGTCGGACAATAACCATAGACGGGGACAACTTGCTGGAGTATAAATTTAATTCAGATGAGGAGTATAGACTTGAATTGACTGTGGGAGGTGGTTTCGATGGGTGTTCATTTTCCGTTCAAGCGGCTTGTTGTTGTGAGCTTTGTAATGCTTTTTTTCAATGCAACAGATTCCTTTGCAGAGCAACCTTCTGTCCATACAGTTAAGGAACTGCTGGAAGAATTCGACCCGGTCTTTTTGGAACTGACGACTAACAACTGGGAGGGACACGGAATTCTAATCTTGATTGGCGAGCAGGGGGAATTTGTTAGATGTAGCAAAAGGTTTAACAGATTGACAGGATGCAACAGGGGGAAGCTGTCAAATTCAGAGACTGATGAGTTGTTTGAGTCGATCAGGGAAAGTGGCTCATGGAGGCAACGGTATAAAAACAGTCGGAAAGCTCATAGAAGAAAGGATGTGTTGACATACAACTTGAATCTGTCGCCAAATGGATCTGCAAAAACAATTCGACGATTGAACGCTTTTAAAAGGAAGCTAAAATTAGAAAAGGAAAATTTGCAATCGCATCGGCACGCAGCCTCGGCAAAGAGAAGAATTCGTATATTGAAAGAGAAAATTCATTCACTGGAAAAGAAAATCACTGGTTCTAGCAAAAAGATTCAGGTATCCAAATCGGCTGACATACCCCTCAGTTTGGCAAAACTGATAGTGCTGGTTGATTACCTTACAAAGAAAAAGATATGACAGACGAGGGTGTTGCTCTGCACTATTTTACATGAGGGGGATTCATGAGGGTGGCACCTTTTCGCCTGGCCTTTTCGCCCGCCTGCCTTTTCGCCTGGCACCTTTTTTCGCCGGCCTTTTTTCGCCGCACCTTTTTTCGCCTTTTTTCTCGCAGATCCGGGAGTGCAAGCGAATGTGGAATCTGAAAATTCGAAGCTGGCTGTGAAAATCACAAATCTGCTGCATATGGCCCGCGGTTTGCAATATTGACGATAAATTCTGTCCTCTTTTATCTCTTAACTCCATAAACCAGCCTAAGCACGCGGTCTATACGAGATAAAAAGTGTTTTTCAGCTCACCAAAGAATGGGGCAAAAAACTAAAATTGTCATCCTTGCAACAGAATTGCTTGACAACTTGTGTAAGTTAATATTTCTTTCCCTCACTGACACTAAAAATGGAGAACCTAGATGGCTTTCAAACTGGCAACAGTTTTCGGGTTTATCCTGGTCACGGGAGTGGCGCTGTTCGTTTTCCTGTTGGTAGGTTGGCTGGTTCGCCCCAAAAACCCTACCCCGGCAAAGGTCGTCACCTACGAATGTGCAGAAAAACCCTTTGGTTCAGCATGGTTCAACTTCAACAACCGCTTCTATGTCATCGCGCTGATCTTCGTGGTCTTCGACGTCGAGGTGGCCTTGGTCATGCCAGTGGCCGTCGTTTTCAAGAAACTCGTTGAATCCGGGCATGGTGTTTTAGCTTTTGCCGAGATGGCTTTCTTTCTCGTGGTCTTGTTCATCGCGCTCATTTATGCGTGGGCAAGGGGCGACCTGAGTTGGATTCGCACGCTGGGAAAAGGCGAATGCGTGGAAGTGGAAGTCGGTGGAAAGGAGTAGTTCCGAGGTGAGCTCTTCTGACGACATGGTAGACGACAAGGTAAAAGTCGAGCAGGGACCCAATGGCGGAGCAGTTGCAGGACCCATTGATTCCTTGTTCAATCTGGCCAGAAAAAACAGCCTGTGGTACCTGCTGTTCGGTACCGCCTGTTGCGCCATCGAACTTATGCAGACCGGAGGTCCCAGAACCGATACGGATCGATTCGGCATGGTATTTCGGCCCACACCGAGACAGGCCGATGTACTGATCCTGGCTGGTACCATTACCTACAAGATGGCCAGCCGCATCAGGCGCTTGTATGACCAGATGGCTGAACCCAAGTACGTTATCTCCATGGGCTCATGCGCCAACACGGGCGGACTTTTCCAGGCTTCCTATTCAGTGCTCAAGGGCGGTGACCTCATAGTGCCGGTGGACGTTTACCTTCCGGGATGCCCTTGTAGACCAGAGTCACTCACCGAAGGACTCATGCTGGTTCAGCAGATAATCGAGAAGGAACCCTGGCTGAAAAAGGCATGGGGCAAGGTCCCGGCACCTAAGGACCCATGGCCTGAAGAATCACGGGAGTGCAAAGATGACTCCTGAAGCCATAAAGGATCTCCTTGCTGCAAAGTTGGCGGCAGACGTGGGGTGGAACGATGAGCTTGCAGGTGATCCATTCGCCACGGTCGAAGCGGACAAGTGGCATGAGGCCTGCCGCATAGCCAAAGACGAGCCAGAACTTTTCTTCGATTTCCTCAGGGCACAGACAGGAACCGACTACCCTGATGACGGAAGCATAGAAGTCGTTGTGCACCTGTTCTCTTACAAGAACCGTCACTCCTTCGTGCTCAAGACCAGGGTGGACAGGAAAAAGCCATTGGTGCAAAGCGTCCAGGATCTATGGCCCGCTGCCAACTGGTACGAGCGGGAGATTTTCGATCTTTTGGGCGTGGAGTTTTCCGGGCATCCGGATCTCCGCAGGCTGGTGTTACCGGAGGACTGGGTTGGACACCCTCTGCGCAAGGACTACAAGGAACAGGACAGCTACCAGGGTATATCCACCTTGCGCCCTGGATATGCTCGGGTAGAAGCAGGCGGCAAAAAGAAGAAAAAGAAGAAAAAGGCAAAAACAGCAGAACCGAAGCCCGAGGAACCGAAGCCCGAGGAATCGAAGCCTGAAGAATCGAAACCTGAAGAACCGAAGCCTGAAGAACCGAAGCCCGAGGAATCGAAACCTGAAGAATCAAAGATATCGAAACCTTCAGGGGACGGGGAGGACGAGGTATGAGCGAATATCGCCGCGATCAACCCCGTGACGAAATAATCCTGAACATGGGGCCTCATCACCCGTCGACCCACGGTGTGTTGCGTTTCGTGCTGCATACGGATGGCGAAATCATGAACAAGGCGGTCCCGGATGTGGGATACCTGCACAGGGGCCTTGAGAAGATCGCCGAGGGCAAGACCTACCCCCACTTCATGCCGTATACGGATCGCATAAACTACTTAGAGGCCATGTTCACCAACCAGGCATGGGCCATGGCAGTAGAACGCCTTATGGATTTGGAGGTACCCAGACGCGCGGAGTTTTTGAGGGTAATCACCTGTGAGCTGAACCGGATAGCAAACCACTGCGTAACCCTGGGATCCATCTCCATGGACCTGGGGGCGTATACTCCATTCGTATACCTGCTCAGGGAACGGGAGATCATCAACGATCTCTTCGAGGAACTGTGCGGAAATCGCCTCACCTTCAATTACATGAGAATTGGTGGAGTCTCTGCCGATGCACCTGAAGGCTGGTTCGACAAGATTCTCAAATTCCTGGACAAGTTCGACAAGGTAACCTACGAGCTGCGATCCCTCATCTCCGGAAACGAGATCCTCCTCAACAGGATGCTGGACATAGCTCCCACCTGCGCCGAAGACGCTGTGGCATATGGTCTCGTTGGGCCCAACCTGAGGGCCTCCGGGGTGGACTGGGATCTGAGACGCGACCAGCCATACTCGGTTTATTCAGAGTTCAAGTTCGACGTCCCGGTTGGAGGAAAAGGTGAGCGTGGGACTGCCGGAGACTGTTTCTACAGGTGGGATGTCCGAGAAGAGGAGATGCGTCAGTCGAGCAGGATAATACGCCAGGCCATAGAGAAGATTCCAGAAGGCGAGATAGTGGCCAAGGTACCCAGGAAAATAAAACCCCCTGTTGGCGAAGTCTATTCAGTGGTGGAGGGTGCCAGGGGCGAAATAGGCGTCTACCTCGTCTCGGATGGTTCTGACAAGCCATATCGTGCCAAGTGGCGGTCGAGTTCGTTTTCCGCCCTGAGCATGATCGAGTATATAAGCCCGGGATTGATGATAGCGGACCTGGTGGCTGTTATCTCCACCATGGACACAATTGCACCGGAAATGGATCGCTAAGCCATGGAAAACCTCTCCGATGTGGCAAGATACCTGAACGAAGCTTGGGAGCTGAGCCCATTCTGGGCCGAGATCGTCTCCGCCATACTCATTGTGCTGGTAGCCGTGGTGGTTTTCGTAATCGCCCTGTTGGCAGCAGGTGTCCTGTCCTGGGCCGAACGAAGGGTCTCAGGACGGGCCCAGAGTCGCGTGGGACCCAACAGGGTCGGACCTTTGGGCCTGCTGCAGTGGTTGGCTGACGGCCTCAAGCTTCTGACCAAAGAGGACGTAATTCCCGAAGCGGCTGACAAGCCCCTGTTCAGATTGGCGCCGTACTGGATCATGATAGGAGTCTACGGCGCTTTCGTCGCGATTCCCTTTAGCCAGTTTCTCATCTCTGCAGATATCAACGTGGGTGCCTTGTTCCTCCTGGCAATCACCTCCCTGGTGGTGGTTGGCATTCTCATGGGCGGCTGGGCCTCGAACAACAAATGGGCACTCATCGGTGGAATCAGGGCTGCAGCCCAGATAGTTTCATACGAGATACCTGCGGCCATATCCATCATGATCGTGGTGTT
This sequence comes from Myxococcales bacterium, assembly GCA_027031935.1. GTDB lineage: Bacteria > Myxococcota > B64-G9 > B64-G9 > B64-G9 > JALVPF01. Next base: position 4,778 of record JALVPF010000255.1, read on the forward strand.
GCTCGCAGGCAGCCTGAGCATGCAGACCATAGTTGAAGGGCAAGGTGGAATAAGCGGAATTTGGTACCTGACCGGAGGATGGCCCTGGAACTGGTATATCTTCCACAATCCGTTCACCTTTGTCGCGTTTTTCACCTATTTCATCGCTGCCATCGCCGAAGGAAATCGAATCCCATTCGACCTTCCCGAAGCCGAGAGCGAGTTGGTGGCC
>JALVPF010000256.1:0-384 GCA_027031935.1 Myxococcales bacterium
CACGAATCTTTGCGAGGAATGCTCGTGCATCGGCAAGCAGTGCGGAGACGACGGCTGCGGGGGATCTTGCGGCACATGTTCAACAGGCTTATGCATAGCGGGTTCATGCAAGGACATTTTTGTAAGCATTCCAGGAGGCACCTTTAACATGGGCTCGAACGCCGGTGAATCCGATGAAAAGCCCGTCCACCAGGTGACGGTACCCTCGTTCGAGATGATGAAGACCGAGGTCACGGTGGAAATGTACCGTCAGTGCGTGGACGACGACGTCTGCACCGCCCCTGATACCGGAGGCTCCTGCAACTGGGGAGTGAGTGGCCGCGACGACCACCCGGTAAACTGCGTCGACTGGAACCAGGCCGTCGCGTTTTGCGCCTGGGCCGG
>JALVPF010000256.1:394-4975 GCA_027031935.1 Myxococcales bacterium
GCCGGAGGCAGGTTGCCGTCGGAGGCGGAATGGGAGTACGCGGCTCGAAGCGGCGGTCAGGATATTACCTACCCCTGGGGCGACCAGGCTGCCACCTGCCAGTACGCGGTGAAGCATGAGTATGATGATGGTTGCGGGCAGAGGCATACTTGGCCTGTTTGCAGCAAGCAGGACGGCAACACGGCCCAGGGGCTTTGCGACATGGCGGGGAATGTATGGGAGTGGGTACAGGACTGGTATCACAGTGACTATACGGGTGCGCCTGTGGATGGAAGTGCCTGGGAGACCAGCGGCTCTCTCCGGGTCGTTCGTGGCGGCAGTTTTGCCTACGCTTCGTACTCCCTGCGTGCGGCCGATCGCTCTGACGGCGTCGATCTGTCGGTTCGCAGCCCCTACGTCGGTTTCCGCTGTGCCAGGTAGGCGCCTAATGGTTCATCCGGCCGCCCGAGGTGCCAGGAGTTTCCGGACTGCGGGATGCGGCGGCAAGATAAATCACAGCCCGGCGTCCCGATCTCAGTGTCTTCATCGCCACACCTCTGCACGCGTTCTTCATGTCGTCTTCGTTACCTTTTCCCATTTTGTCCTGCACTGACAGCTTAGACCATGGAGCAAGGCAGGGTCTTGTGTGGCGTTGAACTTTTCCAGCGCCTGCCTCACTTGAAGGGAGCATAGCTCACAGTTGTAGGCAGAGCGCTTTGGGTTCAAACCTTCGTCCGACAGGCCGACTATCACGGGACCCATCTTGGAAATTCTGCTGGTGGCTTCCACCACTGACCACAACCATGGAGGCTGGTATCTTCCCTGTTCGAATTCCTGCTCCAGTACCGTGCCTGGTCCCACGAAACATGGCTCCAGGGCTATGCGGGTCGAAAGGCCCAGGTCATGGGCCATGGAAAATACCTTTTCTGCGCTTTGTACAATATCTTCAATGGCTTGTCTTTCCTCCGTCCCCAAGGGCTTGAGAAGGAGATAGACCATCAGGGATACGTCATGACCGGACAAGACCTGTGCTGATCGCTCGAACTCGGCCCAGGTAAATCCCTTGTTGATGTTTTGCAGACGTATGGTGTCATCTGCGGTCTCCAAGCCTATGGCAAACTCGAGGCCGGGTGGCTCTTGCCTGGCAGGCGAAGACATGGACTCTACGAGACCTTCGATGATCATCCTGGACACGAACTCTGGCCTGGTCTCCACGGTAAGCATTTTGACCGAGGGAACTCGGGATGCCATGGCCACAAGACTCTTTTGCGCATCTGGAGGTACCTCAGCCGGGTTCAGGAAAGACCCTGACACGTAAAGATCCACCTCCACAGGCGAATCATTGTCCTCGGGAATTTTTTCCAGGGCGTCATGCATCTGTGCTTCGTATTCTTCCGTGGTCACCTTGTGCCTGAGACCAAAGGCCGAGGGAAATGAGCAGTTGGTGCAGCCCCCGGCAGGGCCGAATGCATAGCTGCATCCTGGTGCTGCCAGTATTACCATGAGCCTGTGACCTTCTTTGTCTTTTATTTTTGCAGGAATCCACTCAACCTTGAGGGCCTTGTCGTTCATAGCACTTCCTTATTCTGTAGAAGAATTTCTCTCATGGGAATCTATCCATGTGCCGTCCTGTATGCGGATGGGCATGGTGGCACAAGCACGGCACATGCCCCTGCGAGCTTGCTTGAATGTGATGCCTCCATGGGCCGGTAGTGTGCTCTTGTCCACCTTTATTTTTTTGTCACCTTCCAGGAGCCTTTCGATAAGTTCCCTCGAACTTACATCATCATCGATTTCCAGCCGCTCGAGGGCAAAACTGCACAGGCGCAATCTCCTGCATACAAAACACAATCTGCCTGGTGGGCTTATGGAGCGCAGGGCCTCCATGGTGTCTTTCTGGGTTCTCAGTGAAGCGTTCATTGATCCCCTCGACACCTGTTGGACAAATTCACACGTCCTTATCCATTGTCCTTCGAATCCTTTTGGGGTCGCACTCAGGTAGATCCGGTTTACGGAACATCCGGCAAGTGCCATGGTGACAGTGCAAAACATGAACAAGAGGGCTGACTTTGCTGGCATGTTCTCCTTCCCAACTCGCGTACAGGCTTACAACAGCGGGGATCTCCTCCGGGACTTATAGCAATGTCGGCATGATTCTTCGTGCAATCATCCTTGCAATTGTGGACCCTGCCTCCCTGATTTGCAAGGACATATCCTCAATAGTGTGGGAGCGCCCTCTGAAATCGGGGAACATCCTCATTGAATGCTTTTTTGCTTTGGAGTATTTTTGATTCAGGCTCCAGAAAAGTGCAGGAGGATTGCGGGCAAGTGACTGAGGGAGTTGCAGGAACGATCGAGGTTCTGGCTGGCACCGGAGTCCCAGGTGATGGAGGGGATGGGGGACCGGCCATGGAAGCCGAGTTGTCCATGCCCGTGGCCATGTGTCTCGACGACAAGGGCAATATCTACATCGCTGACGCCAACACATTTTCAGTAAGGCGCATAGACGCATCGACGCAGGTCATCACAACGGTTGCCGGTGGAGGGGACGATTGCGACGATGAGTTTGATCCCAATCTCATGATGGAAGAATGCGTCGTCCAGTGCCTGGATGACGGTTGCCAATGCACCGAAGCCCCCCTGGACGTGGCAGACCTGGCTTGTGCTGAGGGCAGGTTATACATGGCAATACCCGATGAGCACAGGGTTCGTTTTGTTCAGTTGGAGACTGGAATTCTGCACACCATAGCCGGTACAGGCGAAGCGGGCATGACAGGTGATGGTGCCTTGGCCTTGCACGCCATGCTCGATGAACCAAGCGGCATCTGCCTGGATGGAAAGGGCTCTTTGTATATTGCAGACACAAACAACGGGCTCATCAGGACAGTGGATCTGGAGACAGGATTGATTTCCAGCATGGCCGGTGGAGGAACGCAAAATCCTTGCCTTTCGAAAGAGCCTGTCTTGGCGACAGATGCAAAAATTTCAAACCCGAAACGGGTTTTGGCCCTTGCCAACGGAGACTTGCTTGTCAGCTCCGACGATGGTGTCCTGATCGTGAAGATGACCACGGGCCTGATTGCGCCCTTGGGTGAGGGCTTTGGTGATTGCGACGATCTGACCATGAGTGTGGACGCCATGGACTGCGATGAAGAGGGCAATATTTACTTTGCCTCTTCCATGAGTCAGTCGGTGTGGATGCTGGTTCCAGGCAAAGCGTCTGTAGTGCGAATCGTAGGCTCCGGCAATCTGGGACAGTGTGAACAACTTGATGACTTGGCCTGCGTGGATCTTGCGAGTCCTCGGGGCTTGGCTGTGGCAAGGCCTGGCTTGTTGTACTTTGTGGATGCAGGTGTGTACAGGGCCTTTATGGTCAAAATGGAGCCTTAGTTGCTTGGACGTTTCACCAGGTAAGGACCCATGACCATGCCATCCATGGATGAGCGGGCAAAGGTGGCTATGGCCTGCTCGGGGATGGTGACTATGGGTTCGCGGATGTTGAAAGATGTATTCAGCACCAGGGGGATGTCCAGCAGTTTTCTGAACTCATCTATGAGAGCGTAATACCGAGGATTATACTCTTTATCCACGAGATGAATGCGGCTGGTGGCTATACCGGTAGATCCATTTTCCTGTATGACCGCCGGGATAATCTGCTTCTGACGTGGTTCTTTCAGAGGCAGGGCAAAGAGCATGTAACGCGTGCTCAACATCTCCGAGGGACTTTGGAAAAATCTCCCCAGCGCTTCAGGAAGCACACTCGGAGCAAAGGGCCTGAACGATTCTCGATGTTTAACCTTGGCGTTTATGCGCATGCGAGTGTCGAATCTGGTCGGGTCGCATACGATGGACCTGTTTCCCAATGCCCTGGGACCGACCTCTTGACGACCCTGAAACCATGCGAAGATATCACCATGCTCGATTTTTTGAGCAACCGTGCCCGGGATGTCATCATCCGTGGTGTACGACAGGCCAGCTGAGTCCAAAGCGGCCTTGTATTGGTCGTCTGAAAACCCGGGACCGAGGTAAGCGTGGTGCATCGTGGGTCTTTTCCCTCCATGCTCTATACTCAAGAGCGCTGCTGCTCCCATGGCCGTGCCCGCATCGTTGGCAGCCGGCTGTATCCAAATTCTTTTGAATGGTGTTCGGGCTGCGATCTCGTAGTTGGCCACACAATTCAGCGCTACGCCTCCGCTGATGGAGAGATCTTCTATGGGCTTGTCCGCTCCGGAGTTGACTTGTTCGTATAACCAGTTGGCAAGATTTACCAGCACATCACTGGTTGTGGTCTGAAGAGCCGATGCTATGGAGGCATCCTCGTACCTGTCCACCATCACTTTCCGTCTTGGCCCAAAGAGCCTTTCGAGGCCGGAGAAATCATCCGTGGCAAAACGAAAAGCGTCCCCGTCCACAAAAAATGTGCCATCTTTACCGGGTCTGAATATCTCGTGCATTTTCCCAAGATAGTCCTTGCCGGTAAATTCTCCTTCAGGGTCAGATATGGCTGCATAACCCATTACCTTTCCCGGTCCGGAATAGGCGTCGAAACCCAGAAACTCGGACATCTTCTCCCAGACAAAGCCAAGGGAGTTGGGAAAGGGA
>JALVPF010000257.1 GCA_027031935.1 Myxococcales bacterium
GGTTGGTGGATCAATCGCGCGAGCTGCTCCAGCATTCCTTCAACACCCTCCTGAATCCGGCTTGGATCCAAACCAAGGTACAGGGCGATATAGCCAGGCTCCAGGCCCTCCATGGAAAAGCCAGTGACAGAATACGCAAGGGAACGCTTGTCCCTTAGCTCAACGAACAAGCGTCCTCCCTGACCGGCCAGCACAGCCATCATCACCTCCAGCGCATGTCGGTCCTTGCTGCTCATGGTGGTACCTGAAAATCCCAACACCAGGTGGGCCTGTGCCCGCTGGCGATACTTCAAGGCCACCCGTATGGAGCGAGGGGCGGGATCTGTTTTGAGCTTTGGCAGCACCCCGCCTTTGCGCGACGTGCCTGCAAACATCCCGGATAATTTCTCAACGAGTTCGTCCCTGTTTACGTCTCCCACTACGCCCAAGACCATGTCTTTTGGAGAAATGAATTTTCGGTAATAAGAAGCCAGGTTCTTCCTGCTCATTTTGCTTACGCTGGCCTTTGTGCCCAAAACGGTCAGACCATATGGATGCTTTTCATATAGCGTGCTGGCAAACAAATCGAAGGCGAGAGACGAAAGCTGGTCTTGCCGTGAGGAGATCTCCTCCAGGGCGAGCTCTTTTTCCCTCCTGACCTCAGACAGGGGAAAAGAGGGATGAAGCAGACAGTCTGTAAACAGGTCCAAGGCCTTATCCAGGTTCTTGGATGGAAACTCGGCCCTCAGCCCCAAGGTGTTGCGTCCGGAGTAGCCACCGAGATTTGCAGCGAGCATGTCCATCTCCTGCGCCACCTGGCTCGCCGATCGTCTCTGTGTTCCACGTGTCATTAGATCCGATAACAGATTATTGATCCCCGAATTTCCCTTGTTCTCATAACGAACTCCGGCCAGGTTGGCCGATCGAATGGCAACGATTTGATTTTCGTGCGACTCCTGAATAATCAGTGTAGGGCCATTTGGCAACCTGATACGCTTGGCTTCCGATTTACCCTTCTTCGAGCCAGGCCTGGACTTGGTAAGGCTCCTATCGCCTAGTCCCTTTATGACCTTGACGATGGTCGCCTTGCTGACCCTTGCCCTGCTCTCCTGCGGGATAACTCCAACAACGGCGCACCTGTTTACAGGTAAATACTTTTGTGCCACGGCTTGTATATCGTCAGGTCTCAGGCGGAGCACCTTGCTGAGATAGGTGTCGGCATACAGGGGATCATTCATGAGTACCTGGTAATAGCCCAGACGCCTCGCCCAACCTTGCACCGTCTCCCTGCTATAGATGTTTTCGCTCTCCACCATGGCCTTTATCTTGTCCAGCTCGGAGAGATCAACCTGCTGTCGCTGCAACTGCACTATCTCTTTCATCATATGGCCCAATGCCTTGCCGACCACGGGCACCGGACATGACAGTCCGGCGACAAAAAGGCCAGGATCCAGTGGAGTGTATGCAAAGGCAAATGCTTCGTTTACAAGATTGGCACCACGCTTCAATCGCAAACTAAACCTTGAACTCTCCCCTTGGCCCATCAACGAAGCCAGGGCATCGAGGGCGGGAACATCCTCATGGGCCACCGCAGGAATATGCCAGGCAGCGCCCATGTGCGCCTCATGAATATCATCATAGACGAGTTTCACCTTCATACTTCTACGAGCAGGTTCAACGGTCCGCGCACGACGAGCAGCAGACTTTTTCCGCACAGTACCAAAGATCTTCCTGGCCTTGGAAAACACTCGTGAGGGCGTTACATCTCCGACGACGATGAGAGTCATTCGTGATGGAGTATAGTGCCTCTTGAAAAAGTTCACGATGTGCCGCCTGGTGACAGATGACACGGTCTGTTTGGTGCCAAGCACCGGGTGACCATAGGGATGACGAACAAATGAATTGGAAAACAACAGGTCCCCCAGCCAGCTGCCAGGCATGTCCCGTGTCCTCTTGATCTCCTCCAGGACGACAGCTTTTTCCCTTTCCAACTCCACAGCGTCAAAGCTTGCACCGAGCACGGCATCGCTCAGTACGTCAAGCCCCAGATCGAAAAACCTGGAAGCAAGGACCACATGATAGACCGTCTGATCGAAGGAGGTCCATGCATTCACATCACCTCCCACAGACTCTATCTCCCTGGCCATCTCTCCCACACCTCGTCGCTGTGTACCCTTGAACAACATGTGCTCACACAGATGAGCAAGACCTTCCTGACCAGGCATCTCGTCCGCAGAGCCTACCGAAACCCACACCTGTACCGCCACCACCGGTGCCGCATCAGACGGTGCAACCAGCACGGTCAAACCGTTATCCAAAACCGCGCGCTTCATTGGCCCTATGCTCTTGATCTCCACTTTTCACTCCTCCTGTCTGCCTGACAATAGCTTCCAGCCTTCTATAGATACCTATAACAAGGGATACATAAACTCCACCATCATTTATCCCTTGGCATTTATCCCTTGGCCTGGTCTGAAAGTTCTTTCATCCGCCTATGGGGTTTTTCCCATCAATAAACTGCCAGGAATGGATATGGACAGATGTATGGAGCTGGGTTCGACCTTGATTTTTATTCCAGCCAGTACCCTCGCAATCCTCTCGTCCCTCCTGCGTTCCGCAAAAGAAGAAAGATTCAGCAAGGCTACAGCTCCCTTGGCCAACTCCCCCAAAGACAGGGCAGACTCCACATCAGAGGTCCAGGCTGTTGCGCTGATGACGAAATCTCCTGCCCATTGGCCATAGAGCATGACACCGTCTATAACAGGTACCGCTCCGGCCCAACCCAAAACCGAACGCAGAGATCTAAGCCTGCTCGAAATTTCATCCGGACTTACCAGTATCCAGAAGGCTGAATCAGCAGGCAAATGAGGTATCATGGAGCACATTGTCTGATTTGCTCTCAGCCCAGGGTTCTGAAAATCCATGGCCAGCAGCGTGTCTGTCACCGCTCTCATGTCGCCCAGCAACATGGTTCCGTCATGAAAGTCCACCAATACAATATCAAGCCTGGTGGCCCATGCGGGCGAAATGGACTCGAATATCACCACGTCCCTGTTCAGCAATTTTCTCCTTTTCCTTGAAAAGTCCACCTTCGGGACTCCCCCTCCTGCTTTCTTCTCACACATCTTCGAGAGAAAAAATGCGATCACATCTTCCCATGCCACAGGGCGATCCTTGTTCTGCCTGTAATCCACCCTCAACAGCCAATGGTCAACCGGGTGTGCATCGTCATCCGAAAAACTCATCCCCACTGCAACTGTCTTGACACCTTCCAGCGAAGCCAGCCCCGATTCAGCAAGAAGGTCCTTGATCCTGGTTTTTCCATCACCACATTCAAGATCCAGATTCGCATCCTGCAACACCTGGTTCAAACCAAACTGCCTGGCATCCACAGACAAGAGCAACTGCATCCCGGAGGGAAAAAACCTCGTTGGACCAAGCGCAGTGGCTACCTTGGAGGATTCCGACTGCAGCTGTTTTATTATCTCTATGCTCTGACTCCTCTGCCCTATCCATCCCAGACACTCAAGCTGACTAAGTACAAGTCTGTCTGCGTGTTCCCCCGGACCGGCACCCAGCAAGGCCCTCCCATATGAGTCCAGGGCCCCGTAAAGGTCTCCGCGTGTATACTGCAGGTACAGTCCCTCCTGATAAGCATCCTGGCCGGAGAGGCTGCTTGAACCAGCGCCGGCCCACGATGGCAAAAAGCAAAAAACCAGAATCACCAAACATATCAATCTATCTCTCATCTTCGCTTTCGCTCCCGTCGTTGTCCGGATCACGAACGAAACGATAGCCCACCCCGCGCACTGTCACGAAATGCCTGGGTGTATCAGGGTCCGGCTCGAACTTTTTTCTCAACCTGGTAATAAAATTGTCTACCGTTCGATCCGTTCCGAAATAGTCAAAACCCCACACCCTGTCCAATATCTCCTGCCTTCCCAGGGCTTCTCCTTGTTTCTCAAAAAAATACTTCACCAGGGAAAATTCTTTTTCCGTAAGCTCTACGGCACTACCCCTCATTCTTGCAGTTCTGGCTTTGAAATCCACCTCGGCCAGCCCGAATTTCACCTGTTCCATGGTCTTTTCAAATTTTCGCTTGCGCCTCAACACGGCATGAACCCTGGCCAGAAGCTCCTTCAAGGAAAATGGTTTGGTCACATAGTCGTCAGCCCCCAGGTCCAAGCCTCGAACCTTATCCATCTGCTCCCCCTTGGCAGTAAGCATTATCACGGGAAGATCCAGATCCCTGTTTCTGAGTTCTCGCAACACTTCAAAGCCATTCATGCCTGGCATCATGATGTCCAGCAGAACCAGGTCCGGCTGTTCATCCACGGCCAGTTCCAGCCCTGAATCACCATCGTTGGCAGTAAGGACATCAAATCCTTCAAATCTTAGATTCGCTTTCAGTCCCTTTACTATGGACTCATCATCCTCCACCACGAGAATCTTCTCTTTCATCTTGTCTTCTCCTTAGCCTTCATTGTCCTGAGCCAAGGGCAATCTAACGGTAAAGGTACTTCCCTTGGACCTTCCACTCAGAACCTGTACCGACCCCCCATGGCCTTGAACAATGTATTTGACCAGGCTCAAACCAAGACCACTTCCCGACACATCACTGGCCAGGGGTGTCTCCACCCTGTAAAACTTTTCAAAAATCTTTTCCCGCTCTGATTTTGGTATGCCTATACCCTGGTCCTTTACAGAAAGCGTCAAGGAGTCTTGAGTAGTCCTTGCATAGATCTCGATTCTGCTTCCTGTGGGGCTGTACTTGATGGCATTTGACAGAAGGTTGATTACAACTTCCACCATGGCATCGAAATCCACATATACAGAACCAATGTCGCCCGGGATATCCAGGTCTATCTGTATTTTGCTCTGCGTGGCCAGAGAACTGCAGGCGGACATGGCAGCATCGACAATTGCCCTTACCTCAACCGACTCGAAAACATATGCCTTTCGGCCCGCTTCCATTCTCGAAAAATCAAGTATCTTTTCCACCAACCTGCTGAGTCTGTCACTCTCGGTGGAGATAATCTGCAAAAATTCCCTCTTCTCATCTTCATCCGAGGCCCTGCCAAGCAGGAGGGTATCTGTAAACAACCTTATGGATGTCAGGGGCGTGCGAAGTTCATGAGAGACGTTGGATACGAAATCCGTCTTGAGTCTGGACAACCTGGTCTCACGCACCATTATCCACACTGTGGCAGCGATTCCTATAACCAGGATAAGCACCAGCAAGACAAGCACCCACGCATACAACCTGGTCCTGGCATTGGCCAAGTCCTCCATCTGGCCCTTGTCCACAAGAGCCAGGTTGAGACGCCAAGCGTACTGTCCCTTTGGTATCAGCCACGTAGCAGCAATAGCCATGTCTTCATCATCGCCAGGGTTCTGGTCAGCAGAGCGAATCTGCGCCATGACCCTGTCGCCAACGTCCAAGTCATCCAGCACAGAGCCAAGACCAAGTTCCAGGATGCCTGGAACAATCTCGGCACCCGCAACCACACCTTGGCTACGGTTCACAACAAGCATTCGCCATGTTCCGGCTACCTTCAATGATCGAAAAGATGTGCCTCGTGGCAAGCCCGGGATAATCCCGGCCAAGCCTTCGAACAGCTCCGATGATCTGGAAATTCTCCGAAGTGCTTGTTCGTAAGCCAGCACCTTTGGCCCATGCTCCATGGAAACGATAAGCCCGGCTGCCCGGCGTGCAACAAAGCGCCTCTGCGCCAGAGAAGCCGGCAACATGGGATCCGCCAAGGCCGATACGAGTTGCCTGGTCTGAGCTTTTGCCCCCTGCTGGTTTTTTCCCACAAGCAGTTCGAGCATTCGCAATCTAGCCCCCAGGGCAAGATTGTAGCCCTTGGCATTGACAAACCTGGGACAGGAATCAGACAGTCGTTCCCACTCCTCCAAGGCGCTGTCGGTCTGACCGCATCCATCGAGACTCCTGGCCAGCGCCCCCCTTGTAATGCATTTCAAACCACTATCCAGGCCCTGAGCACCGAGCATCTTTTCACACTCGTCCTGCAGGCCTGAAGAGTTTCCCAGCCGCCAATTCAAGGCCTGAAACACGGCGCACCGGGCTGGTGAACCATCCAGTTCACCCAGCAAAGCCCGATAAATGCCCACAGCCTTGCATGGTTCTCTGGATTGAAACTCCAATCTCCGACCTTTCAGGAAACGTTCAGGTAAAAATCCTGAAAAGCCCCTGGCATGCAGGTCTGAAGAGGTGGGCAGGAGCTTGCCCTTTTCATCCATCACAAAAAAATTCACCAGGGATGGAAAAGACCTCAACAGCTCGAGCACCGAATCGCTGGGTGGTGGTTCTTTTCTGGCTCCCCACCTCGCCATGGACGCCAAAGGCGCCGCGCTGTCTTTCTCCAGCTCTGACAACTTGCTCATCAGCGCATCCTGAACCTTGGCCATTACTGGACGATACAAACGAATCATCTGCCTGTATGCGGCAGAACGCTCGTTTCGAATGGCGATGAGACCAAAGCCGGAGAGCATCAGGGAAGGCAAAGTTACAACAAAAATCACGAGAAGAATGAAAGCTCGTAATCTCTTTGTGTTTGGATCGTGCATTGCCTTCGTTATACTCATTGCCCCGACCTTAGCATTTGCATTGTCATCAAGATATAACAGACCGCACTCATTTCTCACCCTGATTTTCCGCTTCGACTGCGAGCTCTTTATCCATGCTGCAGAACCTGCCTCGAAAATTTATGAAGTTGCAGCATCTTTGTAGGCCCGCGGCAGGCGTAGCTGCCCGTAGCTTCGAGCTTGCCGAGAAGCCAAGGGTAGCAAGCCGTAGACAGGGCCGTACCACACGCTCCAGGGTGATTTTCATCATCTGCGGGTGACGCCAAAGGCATCATGACGACTACCTCACATCTGTGCTTGATTTGTGGTACAAACTGCCAGGAGATGCTATTTTCCACCATACTATGGTATGGAACAGACCTCTGAATCTGAAATTTTCTACCCTGAGCCGGGTGGTTCATCCACTGGACCTGGCTGACCTGCCCACGCCTGTACAAGCACTCGAGGGAGTCGGCAAAAAACTCAAAAGACAGGATCTGTGGATCAAGCGCGACGATCTGAGTTCGAAACTCTACGGAGGAAACAAAGTCAGAAAGCTGGAGTTTTTATTGGGGCAGGCAAGAGACCGTGGAGCCAAGCGCATCTTGACCATGGGGGGTACAGGGTCCAATCACCTTCTTGCCACCGCTCTTCATGGAAATACCCTGGGCTTCAAAACCATAGGGGTGGTTTTCAACCAACCCATTACCGAGGCGGTCAGACGAAAACTTCTGGCATACGAGGGAGCCAATGTGGAGCTGATTCGAATCGGCTCTAAGTACAACCTGGTCGCAGGTGTTGCATGGGGCCTGCTGAAAAGCAGGTTACGCTACGGATCCATGCCTTTTCTCATTCCCGGCGGCGGTTCGAACTCCATGGGCGCCCTGGGTTTTGTCAACGCAGGGCTGGAGTTGGCCTCCCAAATCCAAGAGGGCCAACTCCCTGAACCACATGCAGTGTTCGTGCCTTACGGAACAGGAGGAACAGCCTTGGGCCTGGCTGCAGGCCTGCAACTGGCTGGTCTTTCCTGCAGGGTAAAGGCCGTAAGGGTAATCGATCGTCTGGTGGCAAATCGGCCACGCATGGATCTTTTCGCAAAGGCTCTCTACCGCCTGCTGAAACGATTGGACCCGAGCTTGCACCTCGTCAATGCACTTGGACACAACCTGGATATAGTCCAGGGCTACATAGGCCGCGGCTATGGCTACTGCACCGATGAAGCAAAGCATGCACAGGAGATGTTCATGCACGAACAGGGCCTGAAACTCGAACTGACCTACACCGCAAAAGCAGCAGCGGCTTTTTTGGACCGAGCTGAAAAGAACACAGGACCCATACTGTTCTGGAACACTTACTCCTCATCCGACATACAAAAATGGGTCGACGCCGGCATTAGAAAAGCAGGGGCCAAAAATGCCTGACAGCAAACTGGAATACACAGTATTGGACCTTTTTTCCCACAAGGCATTTGGTGGTTGTCCCGTGGGAGTGCTTACCTCTGCAGGAATGTTGGAACCATGGCAGATGCAGTCCATGGCATCGGAGTTGGGCACCCCGAGGACAGCTTTTGTCACAGGCGGAGCGGCCGGCGTATTCAACGCCATGTTCTTCACCCCGAGTCACCGGCTTGCACACAGCACCATGGCAGCCATGGGCGCTGCTGTTGTCATCCATAGACAAGAGACAGAGGCCCCCAGAGACAAACCCCAGGCCATTGCCTTTTCCACCACCTCCATCGATATCAAAACAAAAGTCACCCCATTGCCTGATGCGGAAACATTTTCCATAGATGCTTTCCTGCCAAGGCCTTCCTTTGCCCCCTTTGGTTACAACCTGGCTCTCTTGTCAGGCGCGCTTGGAACGAGGCAGGAAAACATTCCCCCTTCATGGCCCCTGGGACTCGCATTTGCCGGCACATGGAACCTTGTCGTTCCCATGGTGACCGCCGAAGCCATGAAAGAGGCAAGACCGGATTCCGAGTCTCTTTCGGATCTCACCAGGAAACTTCAATGTCAGTCGGCGATCCTTTATTCACACAGCGGACCCAATGAAATAAAGTGTCGCACCTTGTCTCCTGGAATCGGACTGCCGCAACAGAGCATGTCAGTCACAGCCCTGGGTTCGGTCTGCTCTTTACTGGTTCGCGAATCAGCGGTCGAACCGGGTTCACCTGAGACGATCATTAGCGCAAGACAGCAAATGGGCGCACGTGAGCCAGAAGCAAGAATCCAGGTCTACGGATCGAATGAACAAATTACAACCATTCAGATTGGTGGTTCCTGCATAGAAGTGGCAAAAGGTAAAATGAAGATACCTGCCGGCAATGAGGACCTCTCGTAGGCCCGCACTTCAGGGCAGGTTTGAAACCTGCCACTACAGTCGGAACGGCTGGCAAAGTGCATTCTAGGGAGTACAGGTCAAACTGTCAGGCACACAGTTATAGCCCAAGACCTGCCCACCCGGTCCGGCAAGCTCTGCGCAGAAGTAGCAGTTGGGGCACTGCCTCCCATTGGAACAGTCCATTCCGCAGAACTGCTCTCCCTGCTGATTGACGAGGCAGAAGTTGCCGGTACCGCCACAATCCTGCTGTGCATTGCACCAGGTGCAAAGAGTATCCGATGGCGACATGCAAGAGCCCTGCAGGCAGGACTCACCACAGGCACAATCGGAATTTTGAGTACAAACTCCCGGATCCTGGCAAACGCCTGAATTGCAAACCTCCGGAGGCGGACAGTCCCAGTCGAATTCACACTCTGGAATCATGACACACTGGCCATCCTGGCAAGAGGTCCCAGGGGGACAATTCACGTCTGCACATGGATCATATTCGCAGAAATTGCCAACACACGAATATCCCTGTGGACAATCCGAATCGTTCAGGCACGCCTGTATACAATAACCCATTATGCACCACTGCCCACCGGGGCAATCGTCGCTGGTGTTACACTGCTGCAGCATGCAGGTGCCCTGCACACAATACTGTCCATTGGGGCAATCACTGTCGGAGTTGCAAGCGTCCATGACGCAACTGCCGCCCTCACAATGCCAACCAGGTTCGCAGTTGATGCCTTCGCAGGGATCGTGCCACACACAGGTGTTATTCTCGCATCTGTAATCAGCTCCCGGGCAATCGTTGTCAGACAAACACTCGGGGCTGAACACGCAGCTTCCATCCACGCAGGAAAAATTCTGAGGGCAGTCGCCGTCGGTGTAGCACTGGGGCTGTGGCTGCACGCATATGTTGTTTTCACAGACCAGATTCGGAGGACAATCCCAATCGTTCCAGCACTCGGGAACAAATTGACACCATCCATCGATACAAGCGTCACCCGGCGGACAGTCATCGTCCGAATAGCACTCTGGCTGGTACTGACAATGCCCATCAAGACAGGTATAACCATCGGGACATTCCCAGTCATATTGGCACTGGGGACTATACTGGCAGAAGTAATCCACACAGGAATAATCCTGCGGACACTCCCAGTCGTAATGACATTCACCCCAAAATACGCACTGGAAATTATCGCAATAGTAACCATCCGGGCATTCGCTATCCGATTGGCACTCACCTACAAAAACGCATTGGTAATCCTGGCAAACGTTACCGTCAGGGCAATCCCCATCAGATAGGCATTCGCCGTTGAACACGCACTGGTTGTTCTGGCACAGGTGGGCAGGGGGACAATCCGAGTCACTCTGGCATTCCTGGTGCAATACGCAGCGGTTGTCCAGACAGTCATAACCGGGGGGACAGTCCCTGTCGCTCAGGCATTCACCGTCAAACACGCACTGGTAATCAACACAGCGATGAATCGGGGGACAATCCCAGTCCGTCTGGCACTCACCCGTAAACACGCACCGGTAATCAACACACGATTCTCCCGGAGGACAGTCAGAATCGCTTTGGCATTCACCTACGAACACACATTGAAAATTTTCGCACCTGTGTGTGGGAGGACACTCGGTATCGTCGTGACACTCACCCGTAAACACGCACTGAAAGTTCACACAAGAATCACCAGGCGGGCACTCCTGATCGCTCTGGCATTCACCGGTAAACACGCACTGGAAGTCCAGGCAATCATAACCAGGAGGGCACTGTGCAGAAGTCTCACATTCATGAATCACACAGTTGCCGTCTTCACACGCCATGCCCAGACCACATGAATTTCCGCACTGACCGCAGTTCCTGGGGTCGGTCTGAATATTGGTGCAGTAACTCGATGTGCTGGATGGAGAGCAACAGGACATGCCATCAGGACAGTCCGAGTCCGCTCCGCATGTCTGCCCAATGCATCTGTTGTCTACACAGAACTGCCCCGGGGCGCAATCGCTGTCCGAGACACACTCCACCACGAGCACGCATCTGCCGTCTATGCACTCATATCCGGCCTGGCAACCCCCGTTGTTTTGACATTCGGGCATATACACGCACCTCATGTCTATACATTGGTTGTCAGGAGGACAATCCTGGTCAACTTGACACTCAGGCTGATAGACGCACCGGGAATCGATGCAAAAATAACCCGGTGGGCATTGATAATCATTGACGCATTCGGGTGTCCAGATACAGGTCCCCTGCTGGCAGGTATAACCGGGATCACAGTCATCGTCCGTAGTGCATTCCGGCTCTATGACACACTGACCGTCCTGACAGATAGTACCATCAGGGCAGCTCACATCTGCACAGGCATCATAAACGCAGGTGTTGTTGTCATCACAGACGTATCCATCGGGGCAATCGCTGTCGGACATGCAGGCCTGTATGCAGTAGTTCATGATACACCACTGACCAGGAGGGCAATCGTCGCTGGTGTTACACTGTTGCCCCTGACAGATGTTACCTACGCAATACTGCCCCGGAGGACAATCCGTATCATCCTGGCATGGATCCATGACACAGGAGCCACCTTCACAATGAAAACCCGCAGGGCAAGAGACGTTTTCACACGGGTCCTGGAAAACACATCGACCATTTTGGCAGATGTAGCTGGGGCCAGGACAATCACTACTCGTGTGACACTCCGGAGCATAGACACAGGTTCCGTCCTCGCAAGTAAACTGGTCCGGACAATCCGCATCTGTTACACATTGAGGGTTATCCATGCACACATTTGCCACACACTGATCGCCTTCCGGGCACTGCGCAGATTCAAAGCACTGAACGCACCTGTGTTCGGGCAACAGGCAACGGGAAGCCAAGGGGTCCATACAATCGTAATCAGCATCGCAACCTGGTTCACACTGACCAGTATCGGGATTACACCACATACCCTGGGCACAGCTGTCCGGAGTGCAATCGGGCAACACGCATCTCCAGTACTTGCACGAATATCCATCCGGGCAATCAGAATCGCTTTGACATTCACCCTCGAAAACGCATGTGTAGTCTATACACCTGTATGCACCGGGGCAGTCACTGTCGCTACGACATTCACCATTGAAGACGCACTGTTGGTTCTCACACACATACCCGGGAGGACACTCCGAGGTGTCTCTGCACTGCCCCATCCAAGTACACCTGTTTTCTACGCAGTTGAATCCAGGGTCGCAATCCGAATCTGTCTCGCACTCCGGTTCAAACACACAACTGCCATCGATACATTTCCATCCTCCCGGGCAATCGAAATCCGACCAGCATTTGGGGTTGTACTCGCACCTGGCGTCCACACATTGGTAGTTCGGCGGGCAGTCGTCAGAAGATTGACACTGGCCCTCGTAGACACAATGTTCGTCCATGCACAGGTAAAGATCCGGACAGTCCTCATCGGCAAAACATTCGGAGCAAACTCCTGGCAGCCCGTCATAATCATGGCATTGCTGCCCCACCGGACAGCCTGCCTTGTCGCAACAAAAAGCCCTGCCACTACCTTCCAGGCACCATCCATTGTTACAGGTCCAGCCCTGTCTGCAATCACAGTCAACTGAGCATTCCGGATCGTAAGGCACACACAATCCGGCCTGGCAGAACTCATCGCTACGACAATCGTCGTTCGAATCACAAAAAGGCTGGTATTGACACTGTCCATCCATACACTGAAAACCATTGGGGCAGTCCGTATCTTCAATGCATTGGGGACCTGGCACACAAGCACCATCCACACAAACCCACCCTTCCTGGCAATCGGAATCTATATCGCAAGGAATTCCAGGTGGCACACAATCGCCAGCCACACATATCTCGTTGCCTGGGCAGTCCTGATCCACCACACACCCTGGCAAGGTGCAGCGCATCATTCCTCCACCCACATCTATACACGCAAGCCCATCAGCACAATCAGCATCGGAGTTACAAAAAGCAGGAGAAGTCCGTCCGCAGTTTACAAACAATACCGCAGCTGCCGGCACCAGCAACAAGGCCCAAAAGAATCTCTTTTTCATGGTCCACCTCATCGGCTCAACATGGTAGGAACATCGAACACCAATAAAACATGGGTCAAGACCCATGAAACCATCATTCATGTATTATCGAAGCCATTGAGTATAATATTAGCTGCATTGCCGAATTTTTCGCAAGTATCCCAATTTCTACCCATTCTGCCTCGAAAATTTATGAAGTTGCAGCATCTTCGTAGGCCAGCGGCAGGCGTGGCTAGCCCAGGATTACTTGGGATAATACAAGTTTTTGGGCTTGCAAACACAGCACCAGACAAGTACCTTAGCCCTCGTCATCAATTGGGAAGTTTGGCGACCTTAGCAGACAATGCAGAGAGGTACAAAATGGACTACTCCCCCTTGTTCTCAATCCAGGCAAAAACCGCCACCAGGTCAGTGATTCGAGAAATCCTCAAGCTTACCCAAAAGCCCGAGATCATTTCTTTTGCCGGTGGATTGCCAGCACCTGACACCTTCCCGGTGGATATCCTCACGGACATAGTTGCAAAAGTTCTCAAGGACCAGGGTCCTTCTGCTCTCCAATACGGGCTGACGGAAGGTGATCCTCGACTGCGTGAAGAGATCCAGAAATGGATCGCAGCAGACGGTGTAGATACGAGCATCGAGGAAATCGTCATCACGAATGGTTCCCAGCAGGGGCTGGATTTGACCTGCCGGGTATTGCTCAACCCGGGAGATACGGTGATAGTGGAGTTGCCATCCTACCTTGGCGGGCTACAGACCTTCCGTGCGAGCCAGGCAAACATAGAAGGTGTCTTGCAAGATGAAGGCGGCTTGCGCATGGACCTTCTTGAAGAAAAACTCGAGGACCTGGCATCCAGAGGCATAAGGCCCAAGTTCATTTACGTAGTGCCTGATTTCCAGAACCCGTCTGGTGTCACCATGGACAATGAGCGAAGAGTTCGTCTTTTGGAGCTGGCCGCAAAGTTCGACACCCTCATCCTCGAAGACACTCCCTACCGGCAACTCCGCTTCTCCGGACAGAGCCAAACGCCCATCTACAGCCTGGACAAGGACGGCAGGGTAATCACCCTCAACACATTCTCAAAGCTTTTCTGCCCAGGCTTCAGACTGGCCTGGCTCTTGGCACCACCTGCGCTTGCAGAAAAGATAATAATCGCCAAGCAGTCCACTGACCTGTGCACTCCTCCGTTCAACCAGGCGGTAATGGCTCAATACATGGCAGAAGGCAGGCTGGGGCCGCAGGTGGAATCCATCAAGAAAGAATACAAGGAAAAAGGCGAACTCATGCTCAATCTCCTGGACGAGCATATGCCAGAGGGCATACAGTGGACAAGGCCTGAGGGCGGACTGTTCCTCTGGGTCATGCTAAAGCAGGGCATGGACAGCCTGGAGATGCTGGAAAAGTACGCCATCCCGCGCAACGTAGCCTATGTCATAGGCTCTGCCTTTTATTGTGATGGAGGCGGTGCCAAC
>JALVPF010000258.1 GCA_027031935.1 Myxococcales bacterium
GCCTTGATCGTGATCAATACTTGTCGTTCTTTTGTTTTTTCCCAGCTGGACCATATTGTCGGGGCGACCGGGTATTGTATAGGGGCGACCGGGTGTTGTGTAGGGGCGACCGGCCGGTCGCCCCTATCGGGGCCCAAACCAAATCCGAATGGTAACGCGCGATTGACACGCAGCCAGCGATGGGTGATCTTCATACAATGGTTTTGTCGGACAGGCTCAATTGAGATACAATCGCAGAAATAGGCTTTGCAGGGATGGACCGAATTGACAGCACACAAAATGAAAATATCATGGTTGGTAAGTCTTGTTGCTCTGGCTTCAGCTGCCTATCTAGTGTCGCTAGGCATCAATGCCTTGTTGGGAAATGAGATTCGAAATGCCATTGTTCATGACATCACTACAGTCGACTCATCCCGGCCGGGGGCAAAACGGGCTGAGGATAAGGACTACCAGCTAATTGTAGAGCGCAACCTGTTTCATTCAGCCAAGGCTGCTACAGTACCCCTGAGTCAACAGATGGTAGAATTTGCTCTGCAGATGGAGCCTCACCTTGAGCGGGAAACAATTATTAAGGTTTTTTCCGAAGGCAAGGACTTTATGATCAAGCAAGGTGAGTTAGACCAGCTTGAGCTATACTGTCACATCGTTGAGGGACGTTATTGTCACTTCACCCAAACGGAGTCAGTCAAGGGACACAAGGCCACAGGCGACCATCAGACACATGCGGATAAGCGCTCGCTTACCAAAAATCTTTCAGTGGAGGTCACCGATCAGATAGGGGAAAAATATCTGGAGCATGCAAAAGGAAACGGTGTGAGAATCCGCTTGAGCAAAGGCAAGGGCAAGGGGAAAATAAGAGACTGTCAGGTAGACTGGGGCTGGGGGCAAGGTTTGGAAGAGCTAAAGGTTCGGTGAAACCCAGGATTGCTCAGCACATCTATCCCTGCATTGGCAATGACTTCCACTTCGCACAAGCCCCCAGCGACAGGCTAGCACAGGCCGGCTGAATGGCAGGATCTTATGTGCAAAAAGGAGAACCAAAGATGTATAGAGTAAACTCACTATTGATTATAGCTCTGTTTCTGTCCGGCTGTCCGGGGGCGGGCATGATGAAAGGGATGATGAGGAAGACCGGAGATAGAGTAACCATGAATTACCAGGATGGCATGGGGTATGATGACCTGCAGGTCATTATGCCGGACGGTGAAACATTTAAAGGCAAAGTAGTAAAAGTCGGTCCTTCTTCTGGTATTGGCCCAGGCTTAGGAAGTGCTTCCGCTACGAGTTCCACTGGTGCAAGTACACATGGTACTGATAAGGCTTTCGGTGCTGTTGAAACCTATAATGGCAATATGCAAGGTGTTCTTTTCGGAGACCGAAAACACACGATGAGGTGCAAGCTACAGTATGTAAATCCAGATGGTTTTACAGACTCGGGCGGAGTTGGTGTGTGTGAAACATCTGATGGCCGTGTCATCGATGTTCAATGGTGAAAAACAACAAGGCACTGGATATGCTGCGGCGGTGATACAACCGGCCATCATGGGCCGATGGGTTGATTTATGACGAGAGTCTGCCTGCTGCGGTGTTTTTCAGTGATTCCGGGTCCAGGACCTGGAGTTTTCTCGGGCCCATGCGATGCAGGACTCCGGCTTTGACCAACCGGGTCAAGGCACGAGAGAAACTCTCCGGGGTCAACCCCACCTGCTCAGCCATGGAGTAACTCGGCTCAGGAATTTTTACCACCAGCAGTGGCTTTGCAAGCTCCTCGCTGGTGGCCAGTGACACCAGGGCGGCTGCGGTCTGTACCAGTGCATCGCGCCTGGATGCATCACCTATGCGCACGAAGGCATCGCGCAAGCGGCGGCCCAAAGTAGCCAAAAGCATCAAGCCCAGGTCAGGCTCGGCCCTCAGTGCCTGGCGCAACTTTGCCCGTGACATGATCCTCGTGTCCAGTGCTTCCATGGCTATGGCAGATGCCGGGTAGGCGCCACCATCTAAAAAGGGTAAAAAGCCGAACACGTCGCCAGGACCAAAGACATAGACCAGTATGGGTTTGCCGTCGGACAGATGCCTGAGGATCTTCACTCTGCCCGAATCCAGGACCACCAGCCTGCCATCGCGATCGCCTTCGTTCCACAATACATGGCCTGATTTGTAGGTCCTTGCGTGGAGATAGGGCTCCAGTGCCCGGACCACCTTCGCCCCGGCCGGGATGCAGTCATTCATGTAACCCTGACAGATTTTTTCTTTTTCACTCATCGATGGTTCAAGTACAACCTATTTTATAAACCTTTGCAATGGCCCATTTTCAGGTAAGCATGCCGAAAATCCATCCCACGGCAGTGGACATGAGGACCACCAGGGCGCTAAAGACCAGGGTCTTTTTTGCTCCCACCACCTTGTAGATGACCAGCAGGCTGGGAAGCGACAGGGCAGGACCTGCCAGCAAAAGCGCAAGCGCAGGACCCTTGCCCATGCCCAGGCGAATCAGCATCTCCACGATGGGAATCTCCGTAAGGGTTGCAAAGTACCAGATCATTCCCACAAAGGAAGCGACGAAATTGGACAAGAGCCCATTTCCGCCAACTACTGACGCCACAGCATGTTCAGGAATGATGCCTCCTATGAAGCCGGTTACGAAAACTCCGCCAAACAACAAGGGAACGATGAGCAATCCAAAATCCCAGGTGGCGCCCATCCAGTCGCGGACCTCTTGTGCAGAAAACCATCTCCAGACCATGATCAGGACAAAAATGCCCATGAGCCCTGCCAGGTACCACTTTATGGAATGTACAGACTGGGTAAAGGAGGGAACAGGCTCCATGGATACGATCTCATCACGGCTCATGCGCTGAACATCAGGGCAGAGCCGACCGTCTGCTTCATAAACCTGAAAGTCCACGTTGTCCTGGGTGGAAGTGCGAATGTTAGCGCTTATGTGTTGGCCGGAGCTTGTTATGATGGTGACATCGTTGGTGTCGTACCAATCGGAAAACACCAAGAAGAGTATCATGCAAAGAAAGTACAGGCTTGTCTTCCAGAGAGGACGTCCGCTTTTTTCCTCTTCAGGAAGCTGTGCCGCTGCCACGCGTTGCTGATCGCTCTTTCTAAAGAACAGGGCCATCAAAAGACCGATTATAACAGCAAACAACACGGCACCCACTGCCCTGGCCACCCCCAGGTCCACTCCCAGTACCCGCGCCGACAGAAAAATCGCCATGACGTTTATGGCCGGACCAGAGTACAAAAAAGCACTCGCAGGTCCGAGCCCGGCGCCCATTGTATAGATGCCTGCAAACATGGGAAGCACGCTGCAAGAACATACGGCCAGTATGATCCCGGATGTCGAGGCCACGGCGTATGCGGTGGATCGTTTGGCCTTTGGTCCCAAAAAACGCATGACAGAGGCCTGGGAGAGAAAAGTGGAGATGGCGCCAGCTATGAACATGGCTGGCACAACACAGGCCAGGGTGTGATGGATGGCGTACCACTGCAACAGGCGAAAGGCTTCGAGCACCGCGTTGGACACCTTGGGATTTCCCAGGGGCAAGAAATAGGCGACCAAAAATATCCCAACCAGCCAGAGAAATTTTTTCCAGTCTTTCATTCAAGTAGGTCCTTTTAGGTAGCTTGTCGAGTAATTGGCCTTATGGCCAAGTATGCAACAGCTGATCAAAAAAATTTTGGCCCATCTTCTTGCACTATCCTGCATGAAGATATATGCAAATATGGCCATGTTGTCAATAGCCGATTT
The DNA here is from genome assembly GCA_027031935.1 of Myxococcales bacterium. Taxonomy (GTDB): domain Bacteria; phylum Myxococcota; class B64-G9; order B64-G9; family B64-G9; genus JALVPF01. Next base: position 3,758 of record JALVPF010000258.1, read on the forward strand.
GCTGGATTATTAAAAAATTTCCTTGGCGATCTGATCCTGTGACACCTGTCCCTGGAAGAATTTCACGAGCTTGCCATGGGAGTCCATCAGGTATATGCCAGGTACGACCATTATCCTGCCTAGCTTGTCCAGTTTGTCAACCATGGCTTCATCCACATCGACTTCTATGCGTTGTACTTCGATGCCATTGGTGCCTATCAACGCACCCTGCAAAGCATCCCAACTACCTTTGATTCGATCCTTTGTACAATGGCAGGCATCTTTTTGGCCCACAAATATTACCTTGGCGACTTTTGTTTTTTTGCCGTGGATCTCTTTTCCCCCCTCCCTTGCTTTTTTGTCTGATGTCTTTATCTTGATTGACACCGCTTCAATGGGTTGAGCTTTATTGTCTGCTTTCGAAGCGGCCCTGCTCTCGGTGTTGCAGCCCGCACCCAACAAAATAACCCATAGGAACAAGACAAGCGTCTTTGCTGCCGTGACATGTGCCCTCATTTTTTCCTCCAGATTTTCTGTTACCCAAAAAATTGTTCTATTTGCTTGCCTCTTCATTTATCAACCAGGTGACGATTTCCTGCAGCTTGGGGACCTTTCCAACTGACTTGACCTGCCCATTGATAACCAGGGCAGGGGTCATCATCACGCCATAGGTCATCATCTTTTCGATGCCCTCTTCCTTTTCCACCGTAGCATCTATACCTGCACCAGCTACAGCCTGTCGGGCCACATCAAAAAGCTTGTTACACTTGGCACAACCCGTACCCAGAACTTTTACTTCCATGACCGTCCTCCTTTTCATTCGACTCGAGCCCTGCAGCTCAGCTCAATGCCTTGTATGCAAAATACACTCCCACCAGTACGATAACAGCACCCGCAACCCGGCGCATGACGTCGGTCACACCCGTTGCTTTTTTCGACTCGATTATTTTCTTTGCAAGGCCCATGGAGCTTCCGGCGACGATGATCAACACGCTGTGTCCAAGGGCATAGAGCAAAAGCAGAAGGCCGCCATACGAAACCGAGGCACCGGAGCCCGCCAGGTATGTGAGCAGAACCACCAGTATGGGGCCAGCACAGGGAGCTGAGACGAAACCGAAAAGCAAACCGAGTAAAAAAGCGCCCAGGGCTCCTCGAACCTTTGGTTGAATGGAAAAGGGCATGGGAATGGAGAACTTCAAAAGTCCCATGAGGTGCAGACCCATGAGCA
>JALVPF010000259.1 GCA_027031935.1 Myxococcales bacterium
CGCCGAACCGAATAACGAAAAGTGGCAAAGGGCTATTGATTCCCATGTAAGAGTTGCCTACAGGCTGGCGCGGGTCCTGGATGAATTTTCGTCGGATGGCAAGAAGAGATTCTTCATTTGTGCCACCCGCATGGGGGGCTATCTGGGGCTCTCCGGTCATACTTCGCAGGATCCTTTGGCAGGGCTTACCACCGGTTTCGTGAAATCTTTGGCCCGTGAGTGGGATGATGTTCTATGCAAGGTGGTGGACTTTGCCCCTGACGCATCGGCAGCCGAGGTGGTGCAGGCCATGACGGAAGAGACCATCTTCGATCCTTCAGTTGTGGAGATTGGAAGAAATGGCGGGGGGAGATTTTCTGCTGTAACAAAAGAGATTGACCCAAGAGAAAACGGAATCTCCGGCTGGGTTGATGCAGAAGATCCCGTAGTCCTGGTTTTGGGTGGCACAGGCGGTATTGCAAGCCATGTGGCTTCGGACCTGGCTTCGTCTTCAGGCGGTGTTTTCTATCTGGCAGGCAGGGCTGAGCTTCCATCTGCAGATGATGGAGATGTGCAGTTATATCGTACAGACAGACAGTCATTGAAGATGGAACTGGTAAAGAGGCTTCGCCAGGAGAATGGACGTGTGACGCCTGTTCAGGTTGAAAGCGTCATAAGAAAGATCGAGCGGGGCGTGTCTGCACTCGATGCCCTTGACCTGGTCCGCTCCACTGGTGCTCAAGCTCATCATGTTCGATTGGATGTTACGAACGAGTCTTCGCTTGCAGGTGTGATAAACGAAATCCTAGAACGACATGGGAGGTTGGATGCGGTAATTCACGCAGCGGGTCTGGATATCAGCCAGCTTGTTGGCAAAAAGGAACCTGAGGAGTTCGAGAGGGTTTTGGGACCCAAGGTGGATGGTTTGAGGTACTTGCTAAAGGCTATGGATGAAGCAGGGGCCCCTTTGAAGACGCTTGTGTTGTTTGGTTCCATCGCCGGTCGATATGGCAATCCAGCTCAGACGGATTATGCGGCAGCCAATGACATGTTCTCCAAGTGCTCTAGCTATCTTGGGGCTTGTAGACAAGGCTTGAAGGTCTTGACCCTGGATTATGGACCATGGGCTGGTGCCGGCATGGCCACGAGGGGTTCGGTTCCAGTGGTGATGGACAGGGCTGGTATTGACACCATAGACCTGAGCGATGGCGCCAAAACAGTGCGTCTTGCACTTGGAGGTGGTCTTGACGGCGAGGTGGTGGTAGCAGGCAAGAGCCTTGGATCCCTTCTTGATGTAGAGCGGCAGAACATGCTGGACCTGCAGAAGCTTCAGCGAAGGATTGACGATCACAAGGAAGAATTTGCGCTTTTGAACAAGGTGGAGTCCTGGAGCCCCTTTGATGGTCTGCAGATTTGTGTTGAATTTGATCTAGCCAGGGATCAGTACCTGACAGACCACAGAATTGAAGGCATACCCGTGGTTCCCGGAGTCATGGCCATCGAGTGTTTTGCAGAAGCTGTCAGGTTGCTGAGGCCGGAGTCTACAACCA
>JALVPF010000260.1:0-12022 GCA_027031935.1 Myxococcales bacterium
CCTCCAGCGCCCACAATGCGGAGGCTGCATCAACGATGTCATCGGCCGAATCTGCAGAAAAACGGTATTCAAGATAATACTCCCCCAGCGCCCTGCCTGTGCTCCTGGCTCGTTCAGCTATCCAGGGATCATCCACCCTCGATAAATCCGCAAAGAAAAAGAGATAGTCAGAATCATATTCATCAAAGTTCGCCTGCACCATCGCAGAACGTATCATGTAGTCCATTCCAAGCCACATAGCCCGATTTATCTCTTGTTCGCGCCTTCTGTCTCCAGCCCGGGATGTTGAAACGGACAGCAACAGCATCGAGGCAACGAAGAACCCCAGTAACACAGTCGGAAATCTTTGATGAAAAGTCAGATATCCCAATTCTCTTGCCTTTTAACCAGAATTCTTCTTGACTATGGCTCCCCAATACCTTACCTTACGCGGCCGTGACAATTTGATTCTGTGCTGGTGACGCCGAGGTGGCGGAATTGGTAGACGCGCTAGATTCAGGGTCTAGTGTAGGCAACTACGTGAAGGTTCGAATCCTTTCCTCGGCATTATTAAAGCCTTCCCTTTTTGGGAAGGCTTTTTTTTCATATATGGTTTATCTCCTGTTTTTCGGCTTTCAGAGATCAGGAGAAAAACCTAAAGCTCCTTTTTGGCTTTCCGGGCAGCTTCTTTCATTGCGGGCATGATATCTTCTGTATTTTCCGAATCCACCTGTTGCTGTATCCTGGTGGTGACCTGTCCTGAATCGCCATCAGCGATGTTCACATTTACAACGAACATCTTTCCAACCTTCGAGATCTTTCCGGTGATGACCCTATGAGCCTTGGTCTTCTCGGCGATCTTGCTCAGGCTGGTACTTTCCTCGTATTCGCCTGTTACGGTCTGGAGTTCCTTCAACTCGACTATGCTGTTCAGATCACCGGGACAAAAAAGCTCTATGCCAGGAGTATTGAAAAGCTCGTTACAAAAATAACTCTCAAGTCCTGATGCCTCATTCTTTTCTATTCCCTCGGCTGCGAACTCAAGAACAACCACACGCTGCAGGTCCTTTCCTTCAGGTTTTTTGACCACGGTTGTCTTGGTCGCACCAGTGTGAGCGTTACATCCCGAAGCTGTAAAACTCAAAGCTGCCAGTAGCATGATCAATTTACGCATAAAACACCTCCTGATTTATTACCAATGCCTACATACTACCCGAGCATACTTCTAAGGGGAAGGACTATCCGCAGGCCCTGATTTAATCCCGAGGAGTTTGTGAAGCTTTTCCATGGGGAAAGGTCTTTTCTCTTCGTTGTATCCTATTCTGACATTGGCGATCTTGCCCTGAGCGTCGATGAAAAACATGGTGGGAAAAGACCTGATGTGATAGCGACGCTGCAAAGCCTGGAATCGATCCTTGAGTACAGGGAAGGTAAAACCTGATTTTTTGATAAAGTCTTTCGCTTGCTGGATCTTTTCCTTGTTGTGATCGCAATTTACCACGACCACTGCCAAGCCCTTGTCCTTGTATTTGTCGTACAACTTCTGCAAAAAAGGCAGCTCCTTTTTGCATGGTTTGCAGTCGATCTCGAAAAAGCTCAATAGCACGAGCTTCTTGCTGTTCTTGACATTATCACCTACCAGTTTATCCAGAAAAACCCTCTTCATTCCACTGGCCACAGGGTTGTAAGTACCCATGAAAAAAATTGGGGCTGCAGTACCCAACTGCAATTCCTGCGATTCCTGCTGACCTGCATGAACAACTGGCATAAACAAGCACAAGAGCCCCAAGGTAACAAAAACAGTAATAAACTTCATTTCGCCTTCTCCTTCTCCAAATTGGTCTTGAGCCAATGCACGAGTTGATCAACAGGAACGCTCATCTGTTTTTCGCCCGCTTTTGCTTCACCTGCCATGTCCTTTACAGAGACTGTAGAAGATGCTACCTCGTCGTCCCCAATGAGCACAACGAACCTGGCTCCATCCTTGTCCGCACGTTTCATCTGCGCTTTCAGGCTGCCACGCCTGACATCCGCCATCACCTTGATTCCAGTCTTGCGCACCCGCGACGCAAGCTCCAAGCCTTTGAGCCAGGCATCATCTCCATGGGTCACCATATACACCACGGGCATGGATTCAGGCTCCTTCAGCTCTTGCTGCAACAACAACAGTATCCTGTCAAGACCAGAGGCAAAGCCCACCGCCGGTACTTTTGGCCCACCGATCTGCTCTACGAGTCCATCATATCTCCCGCCCGCTGCCACGGCGTTTTGAGAACCCAGCCCTTTTGCCACAAGCTCGAAAGTGGTCCGACTGTAATAGTCCAGACCACGGACCATCCTGTGGTTGACCTCAAATGACCTGCCGAGAGTCTCCAGACCGAGGCGAACACTCTCGAAATGTCCAGAGCATTCATCACACAAAAAATCCACCATGTGAGGTGCATCCTGGGACACGGCTACACAGCTGTCTTTCTTGCAGTCCAGGACCCTCAGGGGGTTTACACGCAAACGCCTTTTGCAATCATCGCACAAGCTCCCCTCGTGGCCATGGAGATAAGATACAAGCTTTTCCCTGTAAGCAGGACGACACTCGTCACACCCAAGGGAGTTTATCTGCAAGGAGGTATCCCTGAGACCAATTGAGCCGATGCACTCGACCATCAGGTCCACGAGTTCCACGTCCGCTGCAGGATCAGCAGAGCCCAAAAGCTCGGCTCCCATCTGGTAAAACTGTCTGTAACGTCCTTTTTGGGGACGCTCGTGGCGAAACATGGGGCCTAGGTAGAAGAGACGATTGACCGGTTCTGCTCTAGCCAGGTTGTGTTCGACAAAGGCCCTGACCACAGAGGCTGTACCTTCCGGTCTCATGGTCAAGGAGCTGCCATCCCTGTCCGTAAAGGTGTACATCTCCTTGGAGACTATGTCGGTCTGCTCACCGATGGATCTCGAAAACAGGGCGGTATTTTCAAGAATCGGAGTCCTGATCTCTCTATATCCGTAAAGCGCGAGAACTTCAGCGAGTTGGCGCTCCATACGTTGCCACCAGCTCGTTTGCCCAGGAAGAATATCGCGCATGCCGCGAATGGCTTTTATGTTCTGTTTTGACATGTCACCTCTTTGATTCGACGAATAGACACTCCTGGTTCATTCAAAAATCTTCACCCAACTACTTTATTTTATATAAAAAATCTCACGCACTAAACACAGAGTCTTCGACACCGGCAAAAATCTAACAGCGCACCACCATGGTGTCAATCGCCGTCAAAGTCATCACCTTGCTGAACAGTAAAATCATTGGAACCAGGGCGGTGTCCACAGGACCTACCGGGAGTGAGGCTTTGCGCCAGCAGGCGTAAGGGCTTTGCCCTTCGTTGAATCAGCGGAAGAATTCTTTTTGTAGGTCGATTTTTTGTTCTGCTGTTTACATTGTGTGTCCGGGAGCTTCACTGGTTCGCCCAGGAGATCCTCTCCCAGTATTTCGCCCGCAATCTTTCTTCGATCCAGGTAGAGTTTCAGCTTCTTCAAAAGTGCTATTCTTAACTTGGAATCCCTGGCACACTTCAGTCTGCCCTGAATCCTGGCTGCGGCCCTGTCATCTGCCACGGGTCTTATTATCCTCGGCATATTCCTATCCTTGCGGTACTCCAGCGCATTGTTCATGCTCCAGATGGGCTGGACCGTCAGGTCAGCCAGTTCCACCCGCGTCAGATTCTTTCCGTAAGCCTTCTTCACGGCACTGAACCTAAGGAGTACACCATCTCTGGTATTGCCCACCTTCGCAGGTTGAAGACCGTGGACATAATAGCGGGATTGATTTGATAGAAAGTTACCAAGGCTGTATGCGACAATGCACACACGCCCATCGGACGCCTTGTAGACCTCTACCGGTTCGAGCACGTGAGGATGGTGCCCGAGCAGCACATCCACCCCACCGTCGAGCAAGCTGTGAGCCATCTCTACGTTTTCTTCAGGAGGACTGGTGTGATACTCCTTTCCCCAGTGAAGAGAAAGTATCACCAGGTCTGCACCATCCTTGCGCGCCTTTTTGACCTCTTTCAAAACAGACTCCTTGCGAAACTCGGAAGCGCATGGCTTGCCAGGGGCGGTATTCAGACGCTGATTGTACAGCATGGAGCTGGCCAAAAAGGCTATTTTTACCCCCTTGACCTCGATGAATTTTGCAGCCTGAGCCTGGGCGCATGTGTCGCCAGACCCTGCAAATGTCAACCCTGCCTTTCGTAGATTTTTCAAGGTCTCCACAAGCCCTGGACGCTTCTGATCATAGACGTGGTTGTTGGCAAATGAAACCATGCTGATACCCAAGGACTTCAGGGCGTATAGCAAGGAAGGTGGCGCATTGAACATGAATGGAACCGTTTTCGCTCCACTCTTTGGTGCAACCGGGGTCTCCAGATTGGCAAAGCCGAGGTCAATGTCCTTGAAATCATCCCGGATCTCGGAAAACAGTTCATCAAAACCTCCATGGTTCAGAGACGTTCCGGACGAGTCCCTTATGTTGGCATCAGAAGCCGAACGCAAGACATCTCCATGACTTATCACATCACCCGTCGCAACAAATCTCACCCTTGCAATAACCTCGGGCGTTTGTGGCTGGAGAACCGGTTTTGGAGGAGGCGGGCCTGGTTTCAGCGAAGCATGGACGCTCATTTGTTGGGCAGGTGGGATCGTATGATGTTTTTGCTCGGGACATCTACATTGCATGGCGCTCATGCACGACTGTGTACCCGCTGAACACACCATCAATACGAAAAAATACAAGGCATGGTTGATAGATCTCAAAATCACCTCTTTCCAAAGAGTCAGTCGGTGGCACCAGCCCTCTCAGCACCAGCCCTCTCAATGGCCTTTACAAAGCCCTTTCCAAACAGCCAGTCCAGGGTAGGTCCCATACTCTTGAGGGCAGGAGGCAGATCCGGTTCGTTCAGACAAGGAAAATACCTGGGGTGTTTGCTTCCCCAGGCCTTGTAGTTCTCCCTGTTTATTATTGTCACCAGCACCTTGCCCCTGGGCATGTGACAGAGAATTAAGGGGAAGATGCGGCAGGTAATGGGTTGCAAGTCCGTGCGATCCACTCCCAGTTTTTTGTACATGGTATGCAAATGGCAACGAATCCTACCCCTGGAGTCTATCTTGGAAAACACGCACCTGTTGCCAGGTCGACAAAAGGCATCACCGTCTTCGTCAAGAAAAAAGCGGGTAACTCTGCCGTTTTTTTTCTTGAGTATGTCCTTGAGTCTGGGCTCTCTTTTCTCGAGATACTCGGCCAAGGCTACACGATGGCGTGACAGGCGCCTTTTCTCGGCCCCATCGAGAAACACGGTGAGGTCTGCACAGCAGGACTTGTAGTGTCCCCTGTCCATGGCCGGTGAACACAACTCAGGCACGCAGGCAGTCCGGGCTGTCAGCAAGGCCTTGTCCACCAGGACCCCGCCCACATCCATGATCTGGTCTCTTGCCATTGCCTTCAGGAGCCACTTGTCGAAATACTCATCGGACTTGTCGTCGTAGTCTTCATAATCCTCATCCGGGTCCGGAGTATTGAGCCAACGCCTGACCCGCGGGTCCAAGCGATGCAAATAGTCCACAGTCTTCTTCATCGCCCCTTTCCTGGTTTTCTTTGGCAGTCTTTTTGTCTTCTGTTTGCTCACCTTGAACACTCCTCGATGGAAAAAGCACTCAGCTTGTCATGTTTGATTGAACGGATGATCTCACCTATTGATCAACGGTAACAGGTTCGATGGTCCTGGGGATTTCGTCTATAGTCGTCGCTGTTGACATCTGGACAGGCGTCACGTATGGCCTGTTTCAACTCTGTCACTTGCGGCCATGTCAGAGCCATGGAGTCAAATACTATGGGTACTGGACCGGAGCCGTTTTCAATCTCGTCCATGAGGTTTTCATAGAGATGATCGGTCTCTCCCGTGGTCCAGATGGACTCGAAGTTCTGCTCATAGGCATTGAGCAGATCAGGGAACCTGTCGGCGTGATAAATCACCATGTTTTCGATGGTGTTATGCTCTGCATTGTCAGACAGATTGTAACTGCCTGAAGCCAGCGTCTTTCCATCGAAGATCAGGTACTTGTGATGCATCTGCACCGCATAGGAATAATGCCACCTGTAGCAATACGTCTTGAACCTGACTGGAATACCAGCCTCGTAAACCGGATAACTGAAATGGTATCCATTGTCATAACAATCCTGGATCTTGGCTTCCGAATCACCTGCATCATTCAGGCAATCCATCAGTTCCATCTCCTGATTTGTATTGTACCACTCACTGATGTATTCTTGGTTGTCCAGATATACGCGGATGTCCATTTGGGGATTTTCTTCCCACTTGGCGAGCAAGGCCTCTGCCACCGGTCTGGAGCGCAGATGCCCGGATGCGATATGAATGGATTCCTGGGCCTGCCCTATGAGCTTGACCAGAGTATCGGCAACCTTATTGGAGCCTCGGATGACGGAGAAGGTCGGCCCGTACCTGGCGGAGTCATAGGTTTTGAAATTCGCTGACGTAAACACCGCATCCACCCATGGATCGTCAACAATGTACCGATCGAAAATTGGTTTGGAAAAGCTTTGCTGCAAGGAAGTATCCCACACGAAATCCCTGGAGTTTTCCCAGACGTGGTTGAACTCCTTCTGAAAGCGCAATAGCAGTTCACCATCACCGCTTATCACCACCGTGTTTTCATCGTAACGTGTTGCCGCCGAGTTGGACCAGTTGCCGCTACCTGTAATGAGGGTTGAGGTGTATGCCTGGTCCAGGGAATCGACAGGGCCGTCTATGATCGCAAACTTGTGATGCATGATCTTGTTGATATATCTGACGTCAACGCCCCTGTCCTCTAGTTTGGCTGAAAAACTCCCCTCCGGGTCCTTGCGATCTTCGTTTGCAGATTCGAAGATGAATCTCACTCTCACACCACGCTGTACCGCCCGGCCCAGAGAGTCCAGGATATTGTAATCACGAAAGGAATACATGGCCACGTCCACGGACTGTTGGGCGTGATCGATCAACTCTGCCGCCTTGGAAAGATGGCTGTTGTCATATGCTTGAGGGGAGAATATGACCTCGGCAGAGGGTACCGCCCAGCATCTGTACTTGCATGCATCCACCAGCCTCTGCATGGTCTTGGGGCCTACGTAATACACATCGTCCAGTTCTTCAAAAGTATCGAAGTAGTCATCATCATCCGTACCCGCCAAACCATCGGGACCATTCCTGTGAGCCAGAATATTCTTGGCTGCACGAGTATATATGCCGTCTGATTTCATCACATCCTGTGTGTTGTCCAGGTCGTTGACGTAGACCAGTACCTGCTTGACCTCACACTCGCCAAACATGCCATCAGCCTTGCCTGGAGGCGCGATCTCATCCAGCTTGTCGTCTCCATCCTGCACTGCCTGATTGCAAGCCACAGCGGACAAGAACACAAGGCTCCACCAAAATAAACTCTTCATTTTGTTCCTCCTGAACCATCAAGGCCGGCTAGTATAACAAAAACAGGCTGCCCTTTGCACTCATTTGCTTCTCTCTTGACACATCGCGCCCAAAAGGCATAACACAATTACCATGAAACTCTACCTGAAAGATTACGTGACCCTTCTATCAGGTGTATCATCCATCGTAGCCATATTTCTGGTCATCGAAGGACATATCCCCTTGGCCACACTCTTCGTGTGGATCGCATGGGTATTCGATGCCTTGGATGGTGTTGTAGCAAGGCTCACGGGCAAAAAAAACAAGATGGGCTCCAATCTGGACGCGACCGTGGATTTGCTGGGCTGTGCCATAGCGCCGGCCATATGTGTGTATGGAGGCTACAGACCCATCCTTGGACCATGGTGGGCTGGCGCCTTGAGCATGGCACCAGTGCTGTTCGGTGTAATCCGACACGCCAGGGCCTATGCAAACCCCGTGAAGGTCACAAACCTGTGGGTGGGATTGCCCAGGTCATACTCAGGATTGGGCATGGCCGGCTTGGTGGGTTCTCACCTGTTCGTCTACACCTGGTTTCAGTATGCAGGGATAGCATATATCCTGATAACACCGGCTCTTGGAATAAGCACTATAGGCTGGCAGGGCAGACACCACGCAGGGCTGAAGTGGTTCCAGGCCATGTTCATGTTCATGACCTTTGCCTCCTTTGCCTTTGGCCTTGTAATGCTTGCACTAGGCCATGGGGTCGCGTTTGTCATGGACGCAGTCTTTTTATGGATGACAGGTTATATTGTTTTTGGCTGGTGGTTGATGATCAGCCCTGAAGAGAAAAGATCATATCGACGCTACATATCCGAATGGAAAAAGGAATTCTAATCAGCTCCGGTTTTGCAATCTACCTACCTTAATATCGTTTATGATGACCCCCACAAACACCGGCACAGTCCCCAGGCCCATTGTTACAAAGGCCACCAGGGGTAACTGAAATGCTGCCAAGAGTGCAATAATCAACACAAATGCGTCACGTTTGAAAAACTGTCTGAGTGTGTTGAAGACCTTGTTGCTCCCCTTTCCCCCTCCTCCAACCAGCACTGGAACTGCAAGAAGATCTCCCGTGCCCATGAGGATCATCCTGCGATACATTATACCACTGGACACAATCTGCATGAGCAAGACGGCGCCAGCAGCGAAATACAACCATGTCCATCCGGTAAGCCGGGCCTGCCCTACCGCAAGACCAAGACAGAAGACATAGTTTGTAAAATCATCACCAATGGTGTCAAGCCACTGGCCCAGATGCGAAAACCTGTATGTCAGCCGAGCCACCTCACCGTCGCATCCGTCAAAGATGGACTGGCCCTGGAAGAGCAAGGCCGCTAGCACCAGCACCCACCAAGGCTCGGCCACAGCCGCCAGCACACCCGACAGCAAGCCCATGGCCATGATACCCACCGTCAACTGGTTTGGCCTTATACCCAGCCCCACCAGTCGTTTCGTAAAAAACAGGGAGATGTACCTGTTGATGTGACGGGCAACCAATCCGTCGATGGGTTTTCGCAAGCTCAGGAGCAAGGCCCGCTGTGCTGCCTTGGCAGAGGTGTCATCAGTTACTCTCAAGGCGAAACCGCGTCCTGATACAGCATGACCATGGCCGAGTTTTTCCAGAAAATTTTCAGGATGTTGCATCACGTCGTCAAAAGCGTCGTCAGGAATGTACTGAATAGGTATACCATCTGGAAGGGACAAGGGGGATTGAAGTAGTGCCCTGTCAAAAACCAGGTCTGACGGCAACACGAAAAAACCTTCTTCCAAATCCCTGTCGCTCAGCTTTGCAGCAGATGTAATCTTCACAGGAGCCCTGTCACTCTGGGGTCTTGGCCCCATGCCAGTAAAGACGACCTTTTCAACACCACCATGGCCGAGGGCCAACAGCAGCCTCTCACCCACATCCAGTCCAAGGATCTTTCTGTGAATATTCTCACCACTCTGCCCAGGTGGGCAAATCACAATTGCAACTCGCCTGGTCACCACAGACCTCCCTTCACACCCCTTAGATCGATACCCCATTCGAACCCGTTGTGCAAACCTACAAACAGACCCAAATTTCCCACATTCTGAAATCATGGGCCGATGTTTTTTTGTTGCCCTTTTGCACTTACAACACATATGATGCGGCACGAGATCAAAAAACCGGGCCAAGAATCCGGACTCTTCCAAAACTTGTTGGAAGACGCCCTGCCTTTTTCGGAGGAGAAAACAATGGGTAAAATGAAATTCAATAACCTGGTTGATATGCAACAAAACGCTGTCAAAGAGCACGCGGAGAGAAATTTCTTCGGGACAAAAATAGACGGCGTTTGGCAGTGGATCACCTATAAAGAATTTGGCGAGATGGTTGATGGATTCAGGGGTGGGTTGGCAAAAGCCGGTATAAAAAAGGATGATTCGGTTGCCATAATTGCAGGCAACAGGGTTGAATGGGCGGTGGCCGCATACGCGACATATGGACTCGGTGCCAGGTTCGTCCCCATGTATGAACACCAACTGGCTGAAGATTGGAAATATATCATCAAGGATTCCGGCACCAAGCTGATAATCACCACCACGGCCGAAATCTATAACAAGGTAAAGAGCTTCGCAGACGAGATGGAAAAGCTCGAGACCATCATCGGCATGCACCCGGATGCCAACGATCCCAACAGTTTCGAGGGCAGGATAAAAGCTGGAAAAGAAAGCCCGGTTCCTGCCATCGACGTGGATCCAGATTCTATATGCGGCTTCATCTACACATCCGGGACAACAGGAAAACCCAAAGGTGTCCTCCTGTCACATGGCAATTTCGTTCACCAGGTCAACGCAGCCCACATTGCTTTCCCCTTGGAGCCAGAAGACTGCTCGCTGTCCTTTTTGCCCTGGGCGCATTCATTCGGACAGACGGTGGAACTGCACGTGATGATGAGCATGGGCGCTCACGTGGCTTTTGCAGAGTCCGTACAAAAACTCATAGACAATTTCTCCGAGGTCAGGCCAACGATTCTGGTTAGTGTACCGAGAATTTTCAACAAGATATACGATGGCTTGAAGAAAAAAATGCAGGAAGCAGGCGGGCTCAAGCTCAAGCTCTTTAACGCTGCCATGGCAAATGAGGTCATCAGAAAAGATCTTCAGGCAAAGGGAAAATCCTCCTGGTGGGTAGAGTTCAAGCATGGAATATTCGACAAGATAATCTTCTCCAAGGTCCGTGAAAGATTTGGCGGTCGTCTCAAGTATGCCATCTCAGGTGGAGCGGCCCTGTCTCCTGATGTAGCAAGGTTTATAGATAACATAGGGATAATGGTTTACGAAGGCTACGGACTGACCGAGACATCACCGGTTGCAGCGGCAAACGTACCGGGTTCGCGAAAAATCGGAACCGTGGGAAAACCATTCCCAGAGGTCAAGGTAGTAATCGACACATCCGTTGTGGATGACGATTCGGGAGATGGAGAAATCATAGTATATGGCCCAAACGTGATGAAGGGATACCACAACCTTCCTGAAGAGACCAAAAAAGTGATGACGGAAGATGGCGGATTCAGGACTGGTGACCGAGGTCACATAGACTCGGATGGATTTGTAAAAATCACGGGGCGAATCAAGGAACAGTACAAACTGGAGAATGGAAAATACGTGGTCCCCGCCCCCTTGGAAGAGCAGCTTCAGCTCAGCCCGTACATTGTTCAGGTTTATATCGATGGAGCAAACAAGCTCTATAACGCTGCACTGATAGTGCCGGACAAGGCCTCGATTGAAAAATGGGCCAAAGAAAAAGGAATCTCAGGATCTTATGAAGAGATTCTCAAGTCAAAGGCGACCGAAAACCTAATCACGGACGAGCTCGCCAAGTTCAGCAAGGACTTCAAGGGCTACGAGAGGATCAAGAGATTTGCACTCATCCCCGAGGAGTTCACCACTGAAAACGGAATGCTCACACCTTCGCTGAAACTCAAGAGGCGCAAGGTAATCGAACGCTATAAAGACATTATCGCTACCCTGTGGGACTGAGACAAAGTCAAAAACTTGACCTGGTCATTGTGTGTCTATATCCTACATGTAATACCTATTCCTACCAGGAGGGAATCATGTACGGATTGGAACGCAGACGAAACAAGAGAGCCACAGTGGAGTTGTTCATTAGTGAGACGAACGCTGGAAAGCTTTTCATGCCCATGATGGCCAACATCTCTGCAGAAGGACTGCTTTTGGAGAGCCCGGCAGGCCTGGAGATGCCCGACAATCATGCACCCGTCGTGGAACTGATGCTGCCAGGGGTTCCGGAAATAGTCTATGCAAGGTGCAAAATCGTCAGACAATCCGAACATGGCTTTTTCACAAGGAGAGCCTTGAAGTTCATCAACATCTCAGCGGTGCATCGCAAGCTCGTGCAGCTATATATTCAGCGCATCTGCAACCAGAACTGAACCTACAGCCTGACTTTTCGTAACCATCAACAAAATCTCGGCTGTATAACTTTCGGGAATTGTCAAGGAAGCAATGGTCCCCTTCCAGCTCTATTGGCATATAAGCAGACAGGAAAA
>JALVPF010000260.1:12032-14393 GCA_027031935.1 Myxococcales bacterium
GAAAAACAGGAGCATAAACAGAAACGAAGTCTTGAAAAATGTATTATTATTCAGAGCAATCCAAGGCGATGGACCCTGAAGAACCCCGTGAAGACTCCCAGGCTACATGATCGGAACCGTCGAAATCCAGTGTGACTGTCACGTTTCTGATGCCTCCCTTGAATTCGATTTTTCCTCCGGACTTGGGACATTCGTTTTCGCAACGCTCCCAGTTTGTCACAGTGGTGGACCAGGTTTTGTTGTCCACCATGGTGTCCCATGATCCGTCCAGGCCAAGACAATGAGAGTCCCAGTCCCAGGTCAGCTGGTAAGTGCCTTGCCTCTCCACATCGTTTCCTCTCGGTCCAAGACCTTTTGTGTGCGTGGTTACAGAACGATTCCTGGTGGTTCCGTCAAAAGTCAACTCCACATCCGTATCAAGGTCCATGACGGCCTTGTTGAACTTCACGCCTGTGCCTGTGTAATGGACCTTGACGCCATCTGTGATGGAAGAATACTGGGCATTGATGGTTCCTGTAATTGTCACAAATCCAAAGGGACCGGTACAGTGGTCCAACTCCCAGGTGACCTTGCTTGAATCTTGCGAATCTATGGTCCCTACGGCACACCCGGCAGGTTTGTAATAGAGCCCCAGGTTCTGAACCGATTTTTCCGCTGCCTGTTCAGGTGTGGTGTCCTGCTCCAGACCATCCATGGTGGTGGAAGACAGGCTGGATTCATTTTGAGCAAGATCAACCGAGTCCGCAGCCTGCATGGCCAGCAACTCGTCAACGATGGCACAACTGCTCCAGACAAAACCTGCAGAAAGCAAAAACACTAAAGCTAAAAAACTTTTTGTTTTCATGACTTATCCTTCCTTGCAATAAAGTTCATTTGCATCCTGTAGATTTGACACCACAAGGCTCGATTTTAGCAATTATTTTAATATTTTTGACGTCCGAATTCTGTACGGCGTTCAAAATTTTCCAAACTCCTTTACCCCCCCTTCACCGGGCACCTACCGTGGTTACTGGCGTGCTGTGCAGAAGACGATGGTGGTGATGCGTATGATGAGCCCCCTGGTTCTCGTAATGATTCCATATCTGGAGATGACTCGATCTTTGAAGATGCATCTGAAGATGACGGAGCAGCCAGCGATGAAATAGCCAATGGTGATGATGATGACGCTTCTTCAGGTACAGACGAGAAAAAGCCTGACCAGGATGCAGATGGGGGCATCGAACTCAGGGGAGACAGCTGCTGCGCTTGCGGGCCTACTACTAATTCAATCCCTTCCCCTCTTGCTTTGTTGCTTCTAGTGATGCTGTTGGTCAGATTGCTTGCAAGAAAAAGCCACCAGGATCTGTATCGAAAAGCTGGTGGGTTCAGCCAATAAGCCGAGCCAGGATCACTTTCAGATAGTCGCCTTCAGGGAAAGCTGCGATTCGTGGATGATCTGCAGGTGCGGACCATCGCTCCAGTATCTGCAAAACTCTTCCGTCACGACGGGTGGCAGCATGTAATACCGTGCCTTCAAAAGCCTCCATGTTCACATGGCTCGAGCACGAAGCAGCCAGGTAAAGTCCCCCAGGTTTGACTCGACCGAGGGCTGCTGTGTGTAGCGCTCGGTATGCATTTAGAGCCGAGCATACTTTCTTTTCACTAGGGGCAAAGCTGGGTGGATCGCAAATGACCAGATCCCAACTTCGTTTCTGTCCAGCTGCAGCTTCGCAAAACACCTGCACCGCGCTTGTATGTGCCTTGTGCAACTCAGGCGACAAGCCATTTTCGACCCAGGATTTTTCAGCCAGTGTACATGCGCTTGCATCGCGGTCAACCGTATCTACTCTTGTGGCGCCACCGAGACCAGCAGCCACAGAAAACCCGCCGGTATACCCAAACAGGTTCAACACGGATTTGCCCTTGGCGAGTTCTCGTGCTCGATGGCGTGATTCCCGATGGTCTAGAAACAAGCCGGTTTTCTGTCCCTTCACAAGATCAACTGACAATTTCATGCCATGCTCAAAAATCTGGATTTCCGCTGTGGGCAATTTTCCAAACAGCGACTTTGCTTTTCGCTCTTTTCCTCTACCAGTGCGAAGCAAAAGATTTTCAATTCCTGAATTTCGAAGCTGTGGTTCCAGGCAGTCGACTATTGTACTCATCCAAACAGGCGCTGCCTGGCCATCGAACTGCAACACAGCATACTTTCCATATACATCACAGATTACACCAGGTAGACGATCTCCCTCGCCGTGCAATAGGCGATATGCATCTGTTTCGAGCGGGATTACCTCCCGACGCAGGGATACTGCGGCGTTGATCCTGCGAGCGAAGAGATTCTTATCCATGGGTTCATCAACGGTACAAAAGATCCGAACT
>JALVPF010000261.1 GCA_027031935.1 Myxococcales bacterium
CATATACACAGGTGGATCCTTTGGCTCAGCCTCTTGTGGAATCGTCAGCCAGATTTGGTTTTGTAAACGCCCTGGTTGATCCTGATGGCATTGTCAGGAGGGTGCAGTTGCTGGCCAGGCTGGCACCTGGAAAAGAAGTGGTGCCTGGGCTGACACTGGCTGCCTATGACATGATCCACGGAAGGCACCTGAACAATCATCGAGATTGTCCCGAGCTTCCGCCGGAGGTAAAAAAGAAAGTCAACAACTCCGGGTCTGCATGGATCAATTTTCACGGTCCCGGAGGACCGGGGCAAGGTGGTGCAGGCCTCACGTATACCTATTTTCCCATGGCAAACCTTTTGCGTTCCGAAGTACAGATACAGATGAATGAAAAACCGGGATTGGATCCCGGAATTTTTCACGATAAGTGGGTCATCATAGGCTCTACTTCCACCGCCTTGTTCGATCAGAAGGCAACGGCTTTTTCAACTGATGGCAATTTCCCCGGGATGGAAATTCATGCAGCGGTGTTGGATAACCTGCTTCACGGAGATTTTTTATGGCAGGCTCCGAGGTGGACGGTATGGTTGCTGGTGCTTGTGGTGTCTTTGATCGTGGCAATCTTTGGGCGTTTTATTGGGAGAGTCCACTGGAACATCGTTGTAGTGGCCGTGCTTTCCGTCGCCTTTTTCTTGCTGAGTGGATTGCTGTTTGTGTCGAAGGGAATGATTTTGGATCCCATTACTCTGCAAAGTTCATTGTTGACCAGTTTTCTGGCTGTTACCTTTGTCAATCTTTCACAAGAGCGTCGCGGAAGGAAACGGATAAAAAAACTTTTTCAGCACTATCTCGATCCCAGGGTGATTCATGGGCTATTGCAACAACCTGACAATATCAAGCTGGGGGGAGAACGCAGAGTGTGTACTGTGTTCTTTTCGGATATCGCAGGATTCACGAGCTTTGCAGAGGGAATGGATCCGCAAGAACTCGTAGAACTTATGAATCAGTTCTTGAGTGAAATGACTGACGCAATCATCAAAAATGGTGGTTTTGTGGACAAGTATATAGGTGATGCCGTGATGGCTGTGTTCGGCGCTCCTGTGGACATGCCTCATCATGCAGAGGCTGCTTGCAGGGCAGCTCTGGAGTGCCATCGCAGAATAAGGCTGCTTAGTGAAGAGTTTCGCAAACAAGGGAGGCCAGGAATCAACATTCGTATCGGCTTGAACACCGGGGAGATGATCGTAGGAAACATGGGTTCCATGCAGAGGATGAACTATACTGTCATGGGCGATGCGGTTAACCTGGCCTCGCGTCTGGAGGGCGCGTGCAAGCAATTTGGGACCAACTCCCTCGTTGGTCCAAGGACGGCCAGACAGGTCGGCAAGGCCATGGTACTGAGGCGTATCGATCTGATAAGGGTAAAGGGCAAGCAGGAGCCTGTGTGGATATTTGAGCTGGTAGGACAACATCTTGGCATAAAGAAAGATATTTTTGTGAAACTGGAGTTGTTTGAGAAGGCACTGGAGGAATACAGAAAACGCAACTGGTCGGTTGCGCTTAAAAACTTCGCGGGCTTGTTGAGCAAGTGGCCGGATGATGGACCTTCGAGGACTTACGTAAAACGTTGCAAGGAATTTATTGAATCTCCCCCCGGCGATGATTGGGATGGGGTTTATACCATGACCAGCAAATAATCATCTGAGTTGGTTACAAAACAAAAGTGATTTTTCCAACTGTAGATACCGGGTCATTCAGCCCATCAAGGGCAGCTTCTGCTTTTGTAGACATAGAGAGCGAAAACTAGATGGAAAATTCTGGAAAGATTCGTGTTTCACAAATTTTTCCGTATAATGTCTGTAAGAGGTGCAAACAATGAGAAATCTCTTGCTGACATCTTTTGGCATTTTCTTGTGTTTGATATCATCCTCTGGCCTTGCCGGGGTTGGCGAAAGCAAGAGTGCCTTGCGTCCGGTGAAGCTGCGTTCAGGACCTGCTGTTTTTCATCCGGTGGTGCAAGAGCTGAAAAAGGGAGTCTCCCTTTCTGTGATAGAGGAGGGAAAAAAGTGGGTCAAGGTCAAGACAAGCAAGGGGACTGAGGGTTGGGTTAGCAAGCGCGTTTTTTCGGCTCCGCCAAAACCCAGGGGATACGGTGCCTTGCTAAAGGAAAGCGGCTTGACAGGGGTGTCATTGGCAGTGCCGACCATGGCGTCCAGGGGGCTGAATGCAGGGACAAGCATGGCAGGAGGAGATGTGGCACCCCTGGTAAAGAGTTTTTTGGAGCGAGTGCCTTTTGCTCCTAAAGAGTTTGATGGTTTCGTTGACAAGCTCCATGCCAATGGAATTTGCGAGCAGCTTCCCGGGTGGGTTGGAGAGATGGCCATACCCATTGGTGGTGATCCTCAACAAGACGAACTGGAGCGTTCTTTTGGAATGCGCTTGGCTGTGTCCATCCTGTCCGATGCAGAACTGATTACCGATCCAAAGATCGATTCATATGTAAACAAGGTTGGGTTCGCCGTTGCTGCGGCATCCAGCCGTTATGATTTGCAGTGGAGGTTCGTGGTCTTCAGCAGTGATAAAAAGGAGGCTTTTAGCGTACCCGGCGGATTTGTTTTCATCTCTTCATCCTTGCTGGAGGATTTGAGAGATGAGGCCGAGTTGGCAGGTGTACTCGCCCATCTCGTTGCTCATGTCACCCTGGGTCATGGAGCAGCCCAGTTGGCAAAGGAGGCAGCCGGGAAAAAGAGCAAAGCTCACAGTCGTTCTGAGTTTGCGACTCGGCTCGTAGCACAGGCACGTCAATTGATCATGAACCCCAGATTGCCGGAAGAAGAGTTGGAAGCTGACGCATTTGGTTCAACCTACGCTGCTTGTGCAGGCTACGATCCTGCCGGGCTCGGCTCTGTCCTCAAAAGAATTGCTTGCTTTGAGCCTGGTTGCAGGCATTCAGCTTCTTTGAAAAAACGCCTTGCCCTTGTTCAAAGGGTCAGGCAGAGTGCAGGGAAGAACCCCGGAGCCAGGTTGTCTGAGCGTTTTTCAGGTTCGGTCCTGGCGGTGTTGTCCAAATCTCCATAAGCAAAGATGGATACAGGCAAAGTGGAGAACATATTCATTCATCCATCGGCGGTGGTAGACTCTCCTTCTTTCATTGGAGATGGCAGCAAGGTTTGGCATTTTTGCCACGTGATGCAAGATGTCCACATAGGAAAAAACAGTGTATTAGGGCATTGTGTGTTCGTGGGACAAGGGGTCAGAGTTGGCGATGGCTGTCATATCCAGAACCATGTTTCCATCTTCACCGGTGTCTGCTTGGAAGACGAGGTGTTCGTTGGACCGGGTGCCACTTTCACTAACGTTCTTACACCACGCACCGGCGTAAGTCGGAACAATCCCCATGATCGTTTGTCCACTATTGTCAGGTCAGGCGCATCCATCGGTGCAAATGCCACGATTGTGTGCGGTGTAGAGCTTGGAACATGGTCTTTGGTGGCAGCAGGTGCTGTTGTTACAAAAGACGTACCTTCCCACGCTCTTGTATCCGGGGTGCCGGCCGAGCAGACGGGATGGGTGTGCAGGTGCGGTGCAGTACTCTGCGAAAAAGGGGATGTCTTTTATTGCGATGAATGCGAAAAAAAGTATCACCTGGAAGAGGGGCATCTGGAAATTTTACGCTAGTGTGTGGTGTGCCCTTCCTCATCTATCATGGCTGTAGATAGTTCAGCCCATGATTCTTCAAGGAGATCTCCAATTTCTCTGGCGGGTTGCTCCGGAACAATACGATTGTCAGAAAGAGCCTGAAATTTTTGATACGCCTTGTGTAAAGCGAGATATGCTCGGCTGACTCTCGCTCGAAGTTGCCGGAGTTTTTTCTGTGTTTCCTGGTTGCTCAGGTTCTTGGTGAGTTCCAGAGCAGCCGTTTTGGATCGTAAATCCTTGTGCGCTGAACGCAGGTGATCCGCCAGTACGTAGTTTTCACGTAGCAGCCTCTGTCTGTCCACGGCCTGAGCTATTTTTTCCTTGACCAGCATGAGATCCGAAAAAGGTTTTTCGAGATAATCGTAAGCACCCAATCGCAGGGCTTCAATGGCCGAGTCGTAAGATGCATAGCCGGTTATCATAATAAACGCCGAGTCGGGTTTGGACTCTTTTAGCTGTCTAACCAGATCCAGCCCCGATTGACCAGGCAGGTTCTTGTCGACAATGAGCAGACTGTACTCGTCCTCTTTCAGTTTCTCGTATGCCTGTTCAGCTGAATCTGCATAACCAACATCATAGGAGGTATTGGACAAGAGGGCATCAAAAACCATTCTTATAACATCTTCATCATCCACAACCAGGATTTTGGATGGATGATCCACCAACAATGTGTACTCCAGGTCATCCAGGCTCAGGGAGTCGATATTTTTTTCATCGGTCATGACAGCTCTCCCTTCCAGGGTTTATCTAAACTCACGTTCTTGAACGTAGGCTCAATGCCTACATTGTATTAGTTGTTGTTTTGGACTACAACCAAAACTTTGCTTTTTCACCAGTGCCTGGAAATGCTATCATTGAAGCCATGGAAGTGGTCAATATATCGAAATTTTTCTTTTTTTGGATATTCATTCTTTTGGTCCCAATCGCTTGCCAAAACTCTGAAGACAAACGATTACCCTTTGATCCGGCAGGACCAGAAAGTGCACCAGACCCCATGGAGCCCGGCCCTTTTGCGGTGGGAGTAAAGACCATGGTCCTGGTAGATGACAGCAGGGTGGGTCCAGACACCGGACATGCGCGTACACTGAAAACAGAGATTTGGTATCCGGCCACACAACACGCCAAAGATGGGCCCTTTTGGTCTTATGATGCAAAAGACGAAATAACTCCGGAGCTCCTGGGGGACAAGTATGATTCTTTCATGTCGGCAGATATTCCCCTGGTGGCTACGACCACGGTCAGGGATGCTGCGATGGACAGGGAGCATGCTCCATATCCAGTCATCATCTACTCGCACGGATCCAACAGCATAAGGTGGCAGTCCATTTTTTATACTTCGCACCTGGCCTCTCATGGATATGTGGTCATTGCTCCTGACCACGAGGGGAATACCTTGTGGGATCTGATTCGAGATGGATTTGACCAGGCTTCTGTTGTCACCTCCTCATACAAGAGACTCGATGACGTGCGTTTCGTCCTGGATTCTTTCTTGGACAAGAACCATGACCCCGCAGATTTTTTCTTCGGTGTACTGGACCGCACTTCGGTGGGAATAACCGGCCACTCCTTTGGTGGATTTACCTCAGTTGCCATGCCATGTACGGATAGCCGATTCAAGGTTGCTGTTGCCCAGGCTCCTGTGATCAGCCTCACCGTCGGGTGGTGCGATTTGAAATCCTACCCGGTGCCTCTGATGGTTCAAGGCGGAGACATGGACAAGACGGTACCTTTCAAGGATCAGTACTGTGATCTGAGATCCATGGGCGGTGATGCTCCAAGGCATCTTTTGAAAATATACGGAGGTGGTCATTTTACATTTGCTGACCTTTGCCAACTGGATCTTCTGTCCTTGAGCCAGATATTGGATCTGGGTGGTGTGGTGGAAGAAGCCCTGGGCGACGGTTGCGGCCCGGACAATATCGCGCCCGAGGTGGCACACCCGCTCATCAATCACTATGCAACCGCCATGTTCAATGTCTACCTGAGGGGGTCCCATGCTTCGCTTGATTATATAAGCCAACAGAAAGATCCTCTTTTTGACTCGGTGGAACTTTTGGAACCACCCCTGGATGATTGGCCTGATGAGGAATGTCTGCAGAGTTTATGACTTGTCTTAGTGCGTCTTGATGCTGGCAATTATTTTTTCGTTGTTTTGGCTCCACTGGGCTGGACCAGTGGGCCAGTTTATTATGGTGGTCGTAACCACCATTCCTGCCCTGAGTTGACTGTAACGCCAATGTTTGACGCCGCTGGGATATTCGAAAAGTTCAATTACTGTAGGTATGGAGCCCAAGTCTTTGATGGTGACGGTCCCTTTTCTCGTTGCCCCGTCCACTCCTTGTGATTGCCTGGCTGATTTGAGTTGCTCCATGTCCTGCTTTGTTGGAGACGATCTTTCGTAACCGAACTTGATAGCAACATCAACCATGAGAGGGTCCACTCCCAGGTCTCCAAAGGCTGATTCCACAGAGTCTGAGGTTTTGTGATCCTGTCTTCTCTGGGCAATCAGGGTAGGTATTTGAATATTCAGCTTGCCACCGTCCATTGACACGGATTCAAATTTCGGTGATTGCACCAGTTGCCAGGCTTTGCCTTTGAGCAAGGCTGTTGCAGTACCGCCGATCAACAAGGCTCCAAAAAAGATCGACATTACCACCAGCCATATTGGATTAGGCATTTTTCCGGTTTCGGGACGATGACCCTTGGGCAGGAATCCGGGAAGAACTGTCAATGCAGCGCCGGCTACGCCGCCTCCCAGGTGAGCCCAGATGTCAATGCGAGGCAGGAAGGATATAGTCAGGTTTATCAGGAGGATCATCAGCGCGCTTTGTTTGAGCCGGGCCACCAGGGGGGCTGGTATGGGTGCAGATGGTACAAAAGCCAATACTGCGCTGGATGCCAGCAATCCCCACAGTGCCCCCGATGCGCCTACGCTGAGTTCAGCGTGACCCAGCCAAGCGCTAGATAGGCTTCCTGCAAGGCCCGAGATGCTGAAAAGCAACAGCATTCGCCAACTGCCCATGATTCGTTCGAGAAAGGCACCCAATAGCCACAAACCGAGCATGTTCATTCCAAGATGGGCAAAGCCGGCATGAAGGAATACGGAAGAGGCGAGACGCTCGAATTCACCGCCCCTGGTCAGTGCGGGCAGGTTTGCACCCATGCGCACCATGGATGGTACGTATTCGGCACCACCCCACAAGGTGGCCAGGCCAAAAATGAACACGCAAAGCCCGGTCAGGGTCCATGTGACCACAGGTTTTATGCTCTTGATCTTTTGTACGAAGGAGGCCATCTCCTTGCTGCCGTCAGCGTTTGGGTCCACGACCTCCTGCAGCTTTTCAAAAAGCCCGCCATCTGCGCCAGTTTTTCTGTCCTCTATGGCGCGAACCAGGGGATGGGTATGGTTCATCCTGTGCCCAAACCATATTTTTCCATCATCGCCAACATGCACTACCCGGACTGTACGTCCCATCCCCCATCCTACTTGGGTTCCGGCCAGGAGTTCTTTCTGTCTTTCTGCTCCCCCCACAAGGACCATATACAAGACACCCGATTTGACACTGGAAGCAAGCTTCAGCATATGCTCGCCCATTCGTTCATCCGAACCAGGCAGATAGCGATAGATGACCGCATAGCTTCTGTCCCTCAGGTAGAGCAGGGCTGAATATTCACTTAGCGCCATCAGTTTTGCCAATGGCTCCTGGCCCAACACCAGGGACGCTACAGTGTGTTCGAACAGGGATTCAGAGAGCATTGCGTTTCTGTACCTGGGCGTATTGGACCATGGCGGCCATGGCTGCAACGGATCGTTCGGGCATGTCGAAGACCGGGATGAAATTGTCCTGAAGGAGTCTCACCAGGTTGTCTCTTCGATCGAAAAACGAGCTGGTCAGGATAGGTTTTCCAAAGCGTTCAGGCATTTTCAATAGGGGCTGTACCACGTGCTCTGTAAGTGAGATCACCTGGTCGACCTCCATTTGCAGAAGATTACCCGCCACCTCTTTCAGGTCTTCGAAGAAACTCGATCCTTGTATTCCATGAATCAACAGACCGTCTATCTCGTCGCTGCTCAAGAGAAGCTCAGGCAAGGTCTCTGCAAGAAGCTTGGGATCCATGGAAAAAGTGAGATCAATGGGGTTTGCTGCAGAGCCTGTCTTGGGTATCAGGGCGCGGATTCGTTCCAGCAATTCCCCATGGAATCGAGGTAAATGCAGGCCATACCTGGTAGTGGCATCAGCCATGGTTGTTGCCGGTCCTCCCGAGTGGGTAAGGATGGCGATGTTGCGTCCTCTGGGAACAGGTTGAGTGGCCAGGGCCCATCCCCACTGGTAGAGGTCTGCGAGAGTAGGAGCCCTGATGATGCCTGCCTGCTTGAACATGCCATCATATAGTTTGTCCGGCCCGGCCATGGCGCCCGTGTGAGAAGCTCCGGCGCGGGCACCTCCCTCGGAACCACCAGCATAAAGAGCCACCACTGGCTTGATTGCTGTACAGTGTTTTGCTGCTTCGAGAAATCTCCGCCCCTCGTCTATGCCTTCTATGTACAGACCTACCGCCTTGGTGGCAGGATCTTCGGCAAAAAATTCAAGAGCGTCTGCAAGATCGATGTTTGTGGCGTTACCTATGCTGATACCCTTGGATAGTCCTATGCCCCATCTCTTGAGCAAATCGAGGGTCTGGGTGATAAAGGTCCCGCTCTGAGATGCCAGACCAAGGGGGCCTGGACCATGGCGGTAAGGCTGGAAGGTGGTGTTGAGTCCAGTTGCGGTGTTGAGCACTCCGATACAGTTAGGTCCTACAAATCTCACCCCCGCTTCGGAGGTTATTCGCTTCAGCTCTTTTTCCAACGCTCTGCCCTCGGCACCTGTCTCTCTGAACCCGGCGGTGGTGATCACCAGGTGTTTTATTCCCTTTGCAATGGCATCTTTTACCACGTCGAGGGCCGCTCGGGTTGGAACTATGAGCACAGCCAGGTCCACATCTTGCGGTATGTCGGTCAATCGTGCGTAAGCCTTTTGCCCAAGTACGGTTTTTTCCCGTGGGTGAACGGGGATGACAGGCCCCTTGAACCCACCCCTGAGGGTCAGCAGCATCTGTGTGGTTCCCATGGTGGTCGGATTATTGGACGCACCTACGAAAGCCACGGACCTGGCGCCAAAGATTGCGTGCAATGGATTCTTTTCTGTCTTTTGCACGTGCTTGCCTTTCATAATGAAAAAGCTTTCTGTCCAGGCTCTAGCGCCTTTCCAGCAAGCTCTTGAGGAGTCTTTGGGAAAATTTTGTAAGCTGGGTAAAGACCACGCCCATGCCAGGAGTCTTGTCTCCTCCTGGCTCCACCACGCGCACTACCTTGCCCTCTCCTTCGATGGTTTCCAACTCGTCCATTATCAGAGTAAAACGAAGGTTTACCAGGGTCCCCACAGGAAGGGGATCATCTGATTTGATAAAGGCCCCGGCCTCAGAGATGTTTTGCACATACTCCTTGATGAACTGCTCCACAGAGCGAAATTCCTTGTTTACCGTAACACGGCTGTGCTTGCGTTGGCCCCCGAACTCCAATTCGTTCATTTCATACACTCCAAGCCTTGGTTTGTTCATCCATGAATGGATCTACCGCTGGTTGACTCCTGGGTCAAGACTTGGTTTGTGGTTGCTTTTTCTGTTGTAATCAACTGTGGATGATTTCGAAAATTTTTGAGCGGTTTTTATTATTTTCTGTTCCTTGGCGATTGTATTGATCATACTGATAGGTGGAGAAAGGAGTTCGTTGATGGTTGACAAGACTGTGGCCTGGGAGGGAACCTTCGGGCACTGGTTGGGCATTGAGTATGACAAGGTTGAAGGTGGGGTTGCCGAGGGTTCTGTGAAAATCGAGCCCAGGCATTGTAATCCCAACGGTGTTTGCCACGGTGGTGCCATGTTTGCTCTGGCGGACGACACCATGGGTGCGGCTGCGTTTAGCGTAGCTCCCCAGGGCACTGTGCCTACTTCCTTGCAGGTAAACATACATTTTTCCAGGAGCGCAAGACCAGGTGATGTGCTTTTGGTGCGTACCCGTGTCGTGTCTTCCGGCAAACGTACCGCCATATTGGAATCCGAAATCCTGGATGAGAAAAAGCGCCTAGTTGCTTTACTTACTGCAAGTTACATGTTCGTCGAGCCGCGCTAGTTCCAGTCAGCGAGATATTTTTTCAGCCTGCGAAAGATCCTTGGGTGCGGCCCTGTCTACGGCTAGCTACCCTTGGCTTCTCGACGGGGCTCGAAGCTACGGGCAGCTACGCCTGCCGCGGGCCTACGAGAGGTGCTGCTTTGTTCGCAATACTCTGGACCTTGTCGCTCGGGGAGAGTCGCGACCCCAAGAATACGGCCCTGTCCACGGCTGGCTACCCTAGACTGCTCGAAGGGCTTTGGTTGATTTTTGCAAATACTATATCGCAGGGGATCATTTTGCGCATCGTTATAGGGTTTTCGTAATTAAAATATTGATTTTTTTGACCAATCGGGCAGTTGAGATAGGATGGGGGGGAATGGAGGTAGGGTCTGATGGGAAAAGAACCCAGGGTGTTGTGGATAGTCATGGATTCGGTGGGCATAGGTGCCATGCCGGATGCGGATTCGTTTGGCGATACAGGGGCTGCCACCTTGCAGCATACGGCCAGTTCGGTCAATGGACTGAATATGCCCAACATGGCAAAGTTGGGTCTGGGCAACATCGCATCAATTCAGGGCATAGATCCATGCGAATCCCCCACGGGCTTTTTCGGCAAGATGGCCGAGCGTTCGGCTGGCAAAGATACCACCACCGGGCATTGGGAGATGGCAGGGCTGTTTTTGACGAAACCCTTTTCTTTTTATCCTGACGGCTTTCCTCCCGAGATCATAGAGCCCTTTGTGGAGGCCACCGGACGAGGAGTATTGGGTAACAAGGCTGCTTCGGGCACCGTGATCATAGAGGAACTGGGCCAGGAACACATGGACACGGGCAAGTGGATTGTATATACCTCTGCTGACTCTGTTTTTCAGATCGCAGCCCACGAAGAAGTGATTACCCTGGACGAGTTGTACAAGGCTTGTCGGATCGCGAGAAAGCAACTGGACGCCCACAGGGTTGGCCGCATAATCGCCCGTCCTTTTGTGGGAAAGCCCGGGTCTTTTTCCAGGACATACAACCGCCACGATTTTTCCATGCCTCCTGAAGGTCCAACTATTCTTACGGTTCTTCAGCAGAACGAGGTGGAAGTTGTGGGAGTAGGGAAGATAAAGGATATCTTTGCAGGGGTGGGGGTGGATCGCTCCATCGCGACCCATGGAAATCAGGATGGGCTCGAGCAAACGGAAAAACTACTGGACGAGGTGGAGCGTGGTCTCATCTATGTAAACCTCGTGGATTTTGACATGACCTATGGGCACAGGCGAAATCCCCAAGGTTATGCCAAGGCGCTGGAACAGTTCGACGCTTTTCTCCCAAGCTTGCAGGGCAAGCTTCATGACAATGATCTGATGATTCTCACTGCAGATCACGGGTGCGATCCAACATTTTCGGCACACACTGACCACACCAGAGAATACGTCCCTATCATCGCCTGGTCTCCAGGCCTGAAGAAAGGTGGAGAGCTGGGTGTGCGCAAGACCTTTGCGGATCAGGCTGCGACCATAGCGAGCTATTTCCATGTCACCTGGGAAGGTGAGGGGACGAGCTTTTTGAGTGAAATGGGCCTGCTGGGAATCGAGGGATGAACCGGAGGAAACAAAAATGCGTATGGTGGACATAATCAGGAAGAAACGGGACAGGGAATCTCTGCAACCGGAAGACATCAAGTTTTTCGTCAAAGGCTATGCTGAAGGCACTGTCACGGATTACCATGCATCCGCTTTGCTCATGGCCATTTTTCTAAATGGCATGACAGAAGAGGAACAGCTATATCTGACTGACGAGATGCTGCACTCGGGGGATGTCCTGGACTGGTCTGATATCCCCGGTGTCAAGGTAGACAAGCATTCAACCGGGGGAGTAGGTGACAAGACTTCCTTGATCCTGGCTCCAATAGCTGCGGCTGCCGGTGTTGTGGTGCCCATGATTTCTGGCCGTGGGCTTGGACATACGGGTGGTACCCTGGACAAGCTCGAGTCCATACCGGGGTTCGACGTGGGACTGAGCTCCGAGAAGTTTCGCGAGGTCCTGGAAAAGACAGGTATGGTTCTAGCGGGGCAGACTTCACAGATCGCTCCTGCTGACAAGAAGCTCTATGCCCTGCGGGACGTGACCGCAACGGTGGAGTCCATTCCTCTAATCGCATCGAGCATCCTGTCCAAGAAGCTGGCTGAGGGTATAGACGCGCTGGTGCTGGACGTGAAGGTCGGCTCCGGCGCATTCATGAAGAAACAGTCGGATGCTACTGCCTTGGCCAAGACCTTGGTGAAGATAGGCAAGAAGGCAGGAAAGCAGGTGGTTGCGCTCATCACTGACATGAACCAACCTCTTGGCACGCACGTGGGAAATTCCCTCGAGGTGATCGAAAGCTGTGATGTGCTCAAGGGAAAGGTTCAAAATGACTTGAGCGAGTTGAGTTTCGAACTTGCCGCTCACATGATGGTCCTGGGTAAGGTGTCTGATGATCTCGAATCAGCCAGGGCAAAGGTGGATGATCTCATACAAAGCGGTGCAGCTCTCAAGAAATTTCAGGAAGTTGCTGCGGCACAAGGTGGAGATGCCTTGGCCCTCGATGACTATTCTCGTTTGCCTGCCGCAAACAAGACCATCTCCGTACAAGCGGACGAGTCGGGGATAGTCCAGCGTATAAATGCAGAAGAGGTGGGGATAGCTGCCATGGTTTTGGGTGCTGGCAGGGCCAAGGTGGACGATGTAATCGATGCCGGAGCTGGTATCGTTCTTCACCACAAGGTTGGCGACTCCGTGGAAAAAGGTACAAGCCTGGCGACGGTTTATTATAACGATGGCAAGAATCTTCAAGAGGCGCGTTCTCGACTCCTTGCTGCCTTCAGTGTTGGCAAGGAGCCTCCCACAAAGGTCAAGCTGATTCAAAGCATCATCTCTTGATGACTTTGTCTCGACTCTTGTGACCCGATGCTTGTGTATTGAGTGCGCCACTCGGGAGCACAAAGACAGTGCAGCGAATCAAGACATGGCTGTTCAATCATGGAATCCAGCTTGTGATTTTGCTGGCTGTGATCGTCACAGGTTTTCTGCTCTATGCGCTGCGGTCGACCTTGGGGCCCAGGTTGGTAGCCGCTTTTGGGGCCTTGTGCTTGCTCGGCTTGTGCTTTGCAATGTCTTCGGATCCACGCAAGGTAAAGATACGCACTGTCGCCACCGGCTTGGCCCTGCAGCTTGGCCTGGCCTTGTTGATTATAGAGACCCAGATAGGCAGGGATGTCTTTGGTATCATGGGAAGCGCTGTCAGGAAGTTTCTTCAGTTTACGGATGCTGGCAGCAGGTTCGTGTTCGGCACACTTGCAGATCCCCACGCCATGGAGAGCGCTTTTGGTGTGGGAAAGGGTTTTGTTTTTGCTTTCCGTGCACTTCCCACCATAGTGTTCGTGGCCGCTTTTTTTGCTGTCTTGTATCACCTGGGAATACTCCAGTTGGTGATAAGAGCCATGGCCAGGGTGATGACCGGCGCCATGGGCGCAAGTGGCGCAGAGAGCCTCAACGCTGCTGCCAACGTGTTCATGGGCCAGACCGAGGCTCCCCTGACCGTAAAACCATATATAGAGTCCATGACACCATCTGAGGTTTTGGCCCTGATGATCGCTGGGCTCGGTACCATGAGCGCCGGGATCATAGCGGTGTACGTTGATTTGGGAGTGAGCGCGGAGGCCATGTTGACCTCGTCCGTGATGGCTGCACCTGCTTCGCTGATGGTGGCAAAGATTATTCTTCCGGAGACTCAAGAGCCTGCAACTGCAGGCCGCACTATAGCCGCTGTTCCTCGCGACAGTGTAAACATGTTCGATGCACTCAGCCGGGGAGCTTCGGATGGCATGAGCATGGCCTTGAACGTGGCAGCCATGCTCATCGCTTTTTTGGCGCTTATCGCCATGTTGGATTATTTTCTGGGACTTGCGGGAACGAGCCTGTCCCAAATATTTGGAACGGTTTTTGCGCCCTTGGCCTTTTTACTTGGGATCCCGGATGGAGACATAAGCAGGGTTGGAGACCTCATGGGCACAAAGTTGGTGGCCAACGAGTTTGTGGGATATCTCAAACTTACAAAATACGTGGGCCTGGGTGAGCTAAGTGCACGTTCTGCCACCATCGCCACCTTTGCCCTTTGTGGATTTGCAAACCTTGGTTCCATTGGAATTCAAATTGGGGGCATTGGTGGATTGGTTCCAGCCAGGCGACACGACCTGGCGCGCATGAGTCTGCTTGCACTCACGGGTGGGACGATGGTGACGCTGTTGAACGCGGCCATAGCCGGAGTGCTTCTGGCATAGGTCGTATCTGGCAACATGTTGGAGGGTTTGACAATGACCGAACTAGCAAAAGAGCTGAGTCAGTGTGTGGATGTGGTCAGAGAGCGAACGGAATTGGCACCGGAGATCGGCCTGGTATTGGGCTCTGGTCTTGGATTTTTGGCAGACGAGGTGGATGATCCGGTGTTTGTGGACTACAAGGATCTTCCCGGATTTCCGGTATCCACGGTTCCTGGTC
>JALVPF010000262.1 GCA_027031935.1 Myxococcales bacterium
CGGTGGAGATCTCCAATGAATGGGCAAGTGAAAGCGGAGCGAAAAATGTTTGGAACATCTTCTTTTCGCATGTGGCGTCTGACACTGGGCGCATTGTTTTTGCTTGGAGTGCTGGCCTGTCAGACCAACTCCTGTAGCTGTGTGGCCCCCCTCCATGCTCCCATGGATGGGGCGGATCAGATTTTTGATTCGGTACAGTTGCGTCTGACTCCAGCGACTTTTGACTTCATGGAGACCAATTTGCCTCAACTGCTGGCTTCTGCCATACCGGGCGGGCTGGAGTTTGCTGTTCCGCCAACGCACCAGGATTTCGATGCGGGCTTGTTTACCATGAGCCTGGATATTTGCCAGGATGGATGTACTTTGTCTGCCGACATACAGGAAGCAAGCCTGTCAAGGATAGAACCGAACATACTTCATCTGGATTCATTTTTGGATCTGACCGGAACCATATACATCGATGGAGACGTGGAGTGTGATGTGCCAATACACATTCAGCACAAGCCCTTGAACGCAGATGTCAACCTGCTCATTAACGAATCTGACAAGCTGATGTCTTTCGGGGTTACGGGGCTTGATATTACCATGGATGATGACGATTACACCCTGGAGTGTCACGGACTGTTGGGCCCCATCATCGAAGCCCTCAAGAGTGTGATCACGGACATGATGAACGAGCAAATTGGCTCTCAGCTAGATGATGCAATCTCGTCTATGCTCCTGGATTCAAGCTGCCTGAGTTGTGACTTTTACACCAACGGCTGTCCCGCTGGATCTTCATGTGACGAGGATGTGTCCAAATGTCTCCAGGACTCCAACGGCCGTTGTCTGTCCAACCCTCTGGGTGTGGTTGGTACTGTGAACATGGCAGATCTGCTCGGAGGAGCCATCCCTAGCACGGATGCCAACCTGGATGTCTTCCTGGCGGTAGGACAGCAGTTGGACGCTGCGGCGGACCCTGTGATCGTGAACGACGGGATGGAACTGCGCATGATAGGCGGAGCCTCTGGACAGAATAGCTCGTGCGTACCAGTTCCAGACCCGGATGAGATCCCAAGCACTGCGCCTCCTGAGAGGTTGTCGTTCAATGCGGATGACACTGTGCCCGGTTCGGATGTCCCATTCATGATCGGGCTTGGATTGTCAGAGGTCTATCTCGATTGGGCTGTGTACAAGGCTTATCTTTCCGGGGCCTTCTGCCTGACTCTGGACACGCAGTCTACCGGAGGCATGTTGTCCACCGGCACCATGGGGGCCCTGATGGGTTCTTTGAGCACGCTGACGGCTGGAGCCAATACGCCCATGAAGCTACAGCTTCGTCCTCAGCATGTGCCGGACATCAGAATAGGTGCCGGGACATTTACTGTCGATGCAGATGGCAACAAGGTGATAGATGATCCACTTATTACCCTGGTCATGCCCGAGACCGCCATGGATTTCTATGCCATGTTGAATGATCGATGGGTGCGACTTGTCACATTGACTCAGGACGTGTCCATATTGATTGGCCTGGAGTTCTTGCCGGACAACAGGGTACTGCCGGTGTTTGATGAAAACAGCATCGTGTTGGGAGATGTCACTGCCAGCAACTACGAAGTCTTGGCCGAAGACCCGGATGCTCTTTCGAACCTGGTGCCAACCCTGCTGGGGCTGGCCTTGCCTCTGCTGACGGATTCTTTGGCTGTGATAGATCTTCCCCCTGTGCAGGGCTTTTCTCTGAACATTGTCTCCGTTGGAGGTCAACTCCCCAGGCAAGACAACGATGGTTTTGAATACCTCTCCATATATTCAAACCTGGACATGGTACAAACCCGATCCTTTGCAACGGTGGAGCCCGCGATCAACAAGTTTAGGCTGATTACGCCTGGTCGGACCTTGATGGACATGCACAACCTGCCCGGACCCCTGTATCCTGAGCTGGTGTTGACGGTCCATTCGCAGACCGTGCCGCCTGCCGAGTTTTCTTGGCGACTGGATCATGGCGTTTGGAGTGTTTTTCAGCCGGGGCCGGTCCTGCACGTAAAAAGCCCGGTTCTTGCGCTGGAGGGGCCTCATACGGTCGAGGTGCAAGCCAGGCTGGTGGGACAATATAGATCCTTGTCTGCGGAGCCTGTGTTGCGCAATTTTGTGATAAAACCAGGATTGAAGCACTCTGGCGTCCCGAGAAGGATACATGGTGACGAGCATGACCCTGTTGCCCTCGATGACAACAGGCTCAATGGCATGCTAAACGACTCAGGTTCAGCACCACAGGACATAACACCGGGATGCGCTACCGCCCCTGATACATCAGGTTTGCAGTTGTGGATGATCCTGCTGGGCCTTTGGTTCATGAAATCAGCAAGGAGACACTGACCAACAACTGATCAACAGAAAACTTTTCGCTATTTTTTCAGTTCCACGAAAACGGTTTGAACCTTGTTCGGTTCAATGCGGACCCTTACCCGTCTCGAAAGCCCGAGGGCTTCATTTTTCAGCTCGAGGGTGTGGCTCCCTGCCGGCAGCTTTATGTTCATCTGGGGAGTAGGCCCCAGACGTTTGCCTTTCCAATAGACCACAGAAAAAGGTTCGGAGTTGATTTTCAATATGCCAACACCCTTCACCTTGGCGATCCTGGTACCTGGCCTTTTGATGCGCTTCGACTTGTGCTTTTTTGTCTTGTTTTTCTTTTTGACTGGCTTCTTTTGTTGATTGATCTTGTGACTGTCGACGGCCTTGGCTGGTTTTTGCGTGACATCCTTGCCCTGTTTGGCCTCATCTTGCCTGTCCTGCTCATCCAGTTTGACCTGTGCGGGCACTGGCGATATTGCAGGCTTTGCATTGGCAACCTCAAGGTCCTTGTCGGGCTTGTTCTCCTGATGATTCGGTTTATTAAGAGGAGATTTCGGCTTTTGCGCAGGTGGAGTTGGTTTGTGGTCCGTTTGCTTGTGGCCTATAGGTTTGATCGCCACAGGTGTAAGGGACGTACTGCTTTGCGAACCCGGGCCGAATGGGTTCCAGACAAAAGCTAGGGTCAAACCCAGTATGACAATTACCAATATGAAGACGAGCATGGCTTTTATTGCGCCGGAAGATTTTTTAGCCTGTGACGGAGCCTCGTCGTCAAAGTCCGGGCCTTGCTGTTCAGGGGTATGCTCCAGCCACTGCTCTTCTTCTATCACTTGTTGCGGCTTGTTTGCCGTGTCGGTTCCATCGCTATTTCCTAGTACCTCATCTGCGCTGCGTAGGGTCGTGGCAGCGTTGTGAAGATCTTCATCATAACTTGCGAGGCTGTCATCCCTGCTCTGCAAAGGGGCTGGTTGTTCTGTTACGCTTTCCCGGGAAGAAGGAATATCCAGGACTGGAGCGTCCGAGAGAATCTGGGCAGCCGCCGCCGCCAACTCGGCAATGGGTTCTTGGGATTCAGGTGGACTCGCCTCTGACTTGCTATCCGGCTCGGTGGTATCGTCGGGTTCAATGATGGTTGGTTGCACAAGCGTTGCATCATCAAAATCGAGTGACTCTTGTTCCTGGATCGAGGCTTGTTTGCTCATGCCTGGGGGCTCACCTTCATATTGACCAGGAAGGCCCAGGTCCGAAAAGGAGATGGCTTCGCCTCCATCTGCTGCCACTGCCGACTTTTGCTCAGATACCTGCAACTCTTTTGCAGGTGCCTCGTTGCGTATAGGCGGTGATCCCGCCTTGGGGAACTCGGGAGCGGTGGTTCTGTTTCTATGTTTTTGTTCCGGGGCGGATGCAAATGCATTCCCGGCGCTTGCCGCAGACTCCGGCACAGATACAGCCGGTGGGACAGATGTTGATTCATTTGCAGTCGGAGACTCCGGCACAGGGGTGGCAGGTGGAGCGGATCTCTGATGCTCCTGTCTGTGCTTGATCTCCACAGGTGTCGGGTTGAGGGTGCGGGGTTTTGCATAGGGCAGCCTCTGCCTTAGCAACTGTGCAAGGGCAAGGGGAGAAGGTGCTCTCTTTGTGGAGTGAAGATACGAGGCTATGCTCTGGGCCATCTTGCCAGCGGTCTGATAGCGCTTTTTAGTGTTGCTCTCCAGGGCCTTCTTCAAGACGGCTGCCAACTTGCGGTCTACCTGCTTGTTTATCTTTTGAGGTGCCTTGTATGTGCCCCTGGTTATGGCTGCCATCGTCTCCTGTGGGGTCTGTCCCATAAAGGGTTTTTTGAGGGTCAGCAGCTCGTAAAATATGACACCCGCGGCCCATATGTCGCTTCTGGAGTCAACCCCCTTGCCCAAGAGCTGTTCGGGGCTCATGTAATCCATCTTGCCCTTTACGACTCCGGCCTGTGTCGACGTGATTCTGCTTGCTGCCCGTGCTATTCCGAAGTCCACTAGCTTGACCTGCCCCTCGAATGAGATGATTACGTTTTGAGGGCTTACATCCCTGTGGACGATGTTCAAGGGCTGTCCGTCTATTCCTAGCTTGTGATGGGCATAGTCCAGTCCCTTACATATTTCCTGAACAATATATGCGGCAAGTTCTGTCGGGATGGGCTCGTTTTCCTCTGTGATTCTTTTCAGGAGGTTCTGCAGGTCGACCCCGTCGACATACTCCATGACGAGGAAGTACTCTCCGTTTATCTCTCCAAAATCCAGGACCTGTGCGATGTTTCCGTGATTGAGGGTAACCGTTATCATGGCTTCATCCATGAACATCTGGATAAAATCCTGGTCCTGGCCAAGCTGAGGCAAGATCTTTTTTACTGCCAGATCCTTCTCGAATCCACCTGCACCGTATAGTTTTGCGCGAAAGAGTTCAGCCATGCCCCCGGTGGCAACCTTTTCTATGAGGTGATATTTTCCAAACTCCCTCGGTAGCTGTTCCTCGGGAAAACTCATGGGGCTTCGTACCTCTTTTTCCAGCAGATTCATGTTGCATCGCAATGACTACTGAATCTAGCCAGTTCCGATTCATTGCAAAGCTTATGCTAACAGACCGCAACGTAGATCGTCAATTTGTAGACCTGAAAACCGGGGTTCAGGTTTTCATATGACATGTGGTATGATTTATCCCCTGAAAATCGTGTAAGCAAAGGAGTGAGCCATGCCCGGTACGTCCCGTTTCATTGTTGTGCTTGCTTTTACAGGTATGATTGCATCAGCCTGTACATCAACTGTACGAAGTGGCACATGCGGATCGGATGCCGATTGCAAATCAAGGGAAATCTGTCAAAAGGGACTCTGCATACAAGTAGAATGCAAGCAGGATAGTGATTGCCAACAGGGTCTTTCGTGTGTGGAAAATGAATGTATGGGCTCGGAC
The DNA here is from genome assembly GCA_027031935.1 of Myxococcales bacterium. Taxonomy (GTDB): domain Bacteria; phylum Myxococcota; class B64-G9; order B64-G9; family B64-G9; genus JALVPF01. The sequence goes on from JALVPF010000262.1 coordinate 5,272, forward strand.
TGCGAGTCCGATGATGACTGTGATGTGGGGGAAATCTGCGTTCAGGGACAGTGCGCTGATGGCTGCAAAAGCCAGAGAGACTGTCTGGAAGGAATGGTTTGTGCACCTGACCAGGGTGAACATGGTCTGTGCGTACAGTGTGTCGTGGATGCAGATTGTGAGCAGGATCTGAGTTGCGTTAATAATCTGTGTAGACAACATTGTACCAGTGACCAGGATTGCGATGTGGGGACATGTGATGCACAGACGAATACCTGTGTCGAGTGCAGCAGGGACGATCATTGCGATTTCGGATATATTTGTGAACAGCAGTTATGCGTCGAAGGGTGCAGAAAGGATCGTGATTGTCCCGAAGGCAACATCTGCGTCTCAGGATCATGCACGCAAGGCTGCCGTGACGATGGGGACTGTGCTCAGGGAGTTTGCGACGAGGCCACGAGTTCATGCGTGGATTGTCTGAAAAAGACCGACTGCGAACCTGGAAATGTTTGTTTGGACAGATCTTGCGTTACAGGATGCGAGGTCGATGAGGATTGCCCGGTGGAAATGCTATGTGCTCAAGACTTGGGCCAAAACGGCACCTGCGTCCAATGTTTGGTCGATGACGACTGTCTGGCTTTGGAAAAGAACAAGTGCCTGGACAATCAGTGTGTGTTCCAGTGCACGCAGGACGACGATTGTTTACCCGAGCAGTATTGCGCGGATGATCACAGCTGCATGGAGGGTTGTCGCTCAGAACAATCCTGTGATTTCATGCAGTTGTGTTCCGACAGAAATTGCTCCGATGCATACAGCGAACAGGCTCCATACTGCAAGGCATGCGACAGTCGTGACCTTCTGTCTTGTGGCTCCATGGAAAACTCATGTCTCATGTATCCATTTTCCGATGATGAGTTCTCCCAGAGCAGCGGTGAGTATTGTGCTCCATCCTGTTCGGATGGCCAGCCTTGCCCAAATGGCTTCGAGTGCGGGCCTGTCATTGGGATCAAACAGAGCGATATTTGTCACCAGGCCGTCGATTGTCCTGGAAATCTACCTTGCCTGAAGCCCGAAGGCGCGGATACGGGTTACTGTCCTTGTCACGATACGCTCAACCCATGCCAGCAAAATACCTGCTTTATAGACACCTGCGGTTTGGGCAACAAGTGTACGGCCTTGTCACTGAGCGGACTCGATGTGCCTTGCCAGACGGACGCAGACTGCCACGTCTGTACCCAGACTCTTGAACCATGTGGTGAAAATGACGCCTGTCCTGCCATTGAGTGCGAAAAATACGAGGATGTGGATTACGGAGGTTGTGTCTTAGACAGGGCCTGCTCCTTGACGGAAGGCAATCATTGCCCTGTGCAGTAAATCCGGTATAAGTGATTTGGGGTGTTCTTCCTAGTTTTCATTTGGTGTACGGGGAATTTTGTCAAAAGGAAAGGAGCCAAGATGAAGGCAAAATACAATGGTACCCTCATCGCCCAAAGCGATGAGACAATTTTGCTGGAGGGCAACCACTATTTTCCTCAGGAATCCGTAAAGATGCAATACCTGAGCCCAAGCGAGATGAAAAGCACCTGTCCCTGGAAGGGAGAGGCGAGTTACTACCATGTTGAAGTGGATGGTCAAGTTGACGAAAATGCTGCGTGGTATTATCCGGAGCCCAAGGACGCTGCAAAGAGAATCACCGGCTACATCGCCTTTTGGCATGGCGTCGAGATTGTCGAGTAGAAACAAACCCTTTGTTTCCGAAGCAAGAAAACACAATGGGCAACCAATCTGATAACCGCGCTTGGCCACTACTGCAGAGCGGCTTGTTTTGGCTACTGGCAGAGACGAACCCTGTTGATCTGCAGTTCGGAACCGCTTCCATCAGCCCACATTACGTCTCCTGTCCTGAAGGTTTTGAAGTCCGTCTGCTGGCTGAATCCGGCCGAGACTTCAACAGGGCCCATGATAAAAGAACCGGTGGAATCCACAACAGCAAGGTGCTGTCCTGAACCCTGCCAGGCGACCAGAAAATCATCGCCATATCTTGCCAGGTGTGCATTCGATTCCTGCACGTCAGGTGTATCGGTCAGCCAGTGAATATCGCCGATCTCGGCCTTGTTGGAAATGAAGACAAAGCCAATGTCGTGGGATGGGCGTTCGTTATCAGATGCAAACACAAACAGGAATCCATCAGTTGTCGCCACAAGCCCACCCAAGCTGGCTGAACTGCTGCCAGAGCAGTTTCCCGATGGTTCCTGGCTGATGACCGCATTTGTGTGATTGAAGCATATGGCCTTTGAGGGGTAGCAATCAGAGAGACAAACAGGGGCCAATCTGTTGGAGTTGTGGGTCAGGCGTACGTCCAGGCTGTGGCTACATCCCCAGTCCCACAGGCCTCCTGACTTGTTTCCCTGCTGGTCAAAGTACCAGAGCAGGTCGCCCTGGTGTATTCCCTGGTCACCCCAGTTCATGGTATGACCGAAGTAAACTGCGTACTTGTCATTAAAAAAATCCATGCGTCCGTAATCACCCCATTCTCTCCGTATCCATTTGTCTCCTTGTTGCTCGTGTGTGTTGTTACCGATTATAGTCACGTCGAAAACCACCTGCGCTGAGGTGTCGAAACCGACTATGGCCATTTCGTCTGTGCCTCGTTGGAACAAAAGACCAAAACCATTTTCGTGAGTCGTGAAACCACGAAGCTCGTTGCCTTCCACCTTGATGTCAGGCGCAGACCTGTTGTCCATTACATCGAGGGGAGTGACGTGGATTTGGCTAGAGGTATCCTGCCAGGCAACCATGGAACCCTGGGATGTTTCAGAAATGATGGGAGGTGTCAGGTGAGAGAATGAATCGCCAGCAAATGGGTTTATGCGGTCTGGCTCAACTATAACGCTATGGATTTGTAGACGATTTTGTAATTGGGAGGGACAGGGCCCATTATCTGGACGGCTAGCTCCGTCCCCGTCTGGGCCACTATCAGAAGCCTCGTCAGGTCCACCTCCGTCCCCGTCTGAGCCGTCCCCGTCTGGGCCACTGTCCGAAGCCTCGTCGGGTCCACCTGAGTCCCCGTCGAATCCGCCTATGTCACCACCGTCTGCATCTGCGCCTGTTTCATCGATATTTTCCCCATCAACGACCGCGCTGTCCCTTCCATCCGAGGTGATTATCAGCCCGGTACAGCCGAACATGCCAAGTGCTGTCATCATTATTGCAGGGGCCGATATCATTGGCAGAAGATGAAAGATGAAATTCATGATGGCTCCATTCTTGCCCATGCAATTCATTTTACAATATTACAGTTGTTGCCACCAGAGTTTGCCAAGTTCCTGCTTGTCTTTATCATTGTAGATTCTGGTTGACACTCTGCCTGTCCTTCAAATACACATGATGAACTCTAGCGAGGTGATCAGATGCTGACCCCTATCGTGTTTTGGATACTGGGTTCCATTACGATTCTTGCTGCCATCGCCGCCGTGACAGCCAAAAGACCAGCCAGGTCTGTCCAGGCACTGGTGGTTGTCATGGGTGTCACAACGGTCATGATCTTCACCTTGAAGGCATCCTTGCTCGCCACGGAGATGTTGATTACCATCCTGGGCGCATTTGCCATGGTCTGGACGCTGGTGCTCAGACCTCGTCGCATGCGGCTCGGTCCTCCCGGCAGGGCTCGACTGAGTATTACCCGGTTGATAGCTTTTTTTGTGAGCTTGTGGATGGGCAGTCTGCTCCTGTGGGCCTTGTCCAATTCACTTGCACTGGAACCTGCTACCCGAGGACCATGGTTGGGAGGCAGCTTCGGGCTTTGGATGGCAGGGCTTGTCATAGTGACTGGTGCTGTTACCCTGTGGGTGGTGGTTGTGGCCTTGTCCAGGGGCAATACTCCGGAGGATGGCTCATGATTCCAGTAGGTCATGTGTTGCTCATCGCGATTATTCAATTTACGGTGGGCCTGGCAGGTTTGCTCGTCAGGAGGTCTGGTACGGTTGCATCAGTGTGTGCATTGATAATGATGAACAGCATTGTTTTGTCTCTCGGTGCGGTTCTGGAGGGTCCGGAGGAGAGCAGCGCTCAGGCAGCGGGAATGGTTGTGCTGGGCTGTATGGTCTCGTTTTCCCTCGTGGCCGCAGCAGTGCTTTATTCGTTCCACAGGTTCAAACGAGCCGTGGCCATCGATGAACACGACCGCATGAGACATTGAGGTTGAACTTGAAATGAATTTTTATGGACACATGGCGCAGCTTCATCCTCTTTTGTGGCTTGTGCCTTTGGTGGTTGGTCTGCTCCTGGCCGTCATCGGTGCTCACGTCAAGCATAGATTTCTTGGCCTCATGGCTTTCCTCGGTGCACTTTGGCCTGCGGTCCATTCTGTTTTTGCCTCTGTATTTTTTCTGTGGGGCTCGGCAGCACAAAGTAAAATCATGACGATAGACTGGATGACCGGGCAGCAGTTTGTCATCTCATTTCGTCTTGACCTGACCGGGGCATGGGCAACTCTGGTCCTTTCCTCCACAGTATTGGCCACATTCATCTATTCCTTTGGTGCAGTGAGCCGGTTTGCAGGTCGGCACAGGTTTTATGCTTTGATGGAACTTCTGCTTGCTTCTGGAAATGTCTTGTTTGTCTCCTGGTCTCCAGTGGGAATGCTGGTAGGTTGGGAGGGAATGGCTCTGTCGGTAGCCTTTCTCGCTGGTTTTTGGGAGTCGGAAAGGGGAGGGGAAAGAACCGGGATGCGCTGGTTGCTTTTCCAGCGGGCTTCCGGTCTGTTGTTGTTGTTCGGATTGCTGGGGCTAGACAGTCGGCCTGAGTTCAGCCTGGTATTGATTGTGTTTGCAATCGTCATCCGGGCCGGCCAGTTTCCCTTCCATGGTTGGCTGCGTGACAGCGTTGATGCTCCAGCGCCTGCATCTGCGTTGATCCTGGGAGCGGCATCCAGCCTTGCTTCGGTTTTTCTTTTGGTCCGACTGCAGGACCTGCTTCATTTTTATCCAGGCGCTTCTCAGATTTTAGGTGTCATGGGCATCTCTGCTGTTGTCTTGGGGTTCGTATCAGGCACACAGCAGCAGCGTTCAGCGGGCATACTGGGGTGGTTGTTTGTCATGTTGGGTGGTTTGGCTATTTCAGCCTTTGCCGTTGATGATCCTGTAGCTGCAACTTTGTTGGTGACCTCACAGGCCTTGACCATGGCGGGCCTGGCAATGACGGTTGGTTCTCTGGATGGCCTGGTGGCACAGGTGCGGGCAGTGGTCGGAAATGGAATAAAAGGCAGGGTGCGAAGTGTGTTCATGGTGCTGGCTACGGCATGGTTTTTACCTCCATCCTTGGCTTTGGTGGGTATGGGGAGGTTGATGTCCTCATCGCTGGGTACTGGCTGGTACTGGCCGGTAATGCTGTCTGTGTGTGCATGTACGCTTGCTGGAGGATGGATAGGTGCCAGACTATATTTTTCCTTGATAAACAGATCCGATGAAGCATCTTCATCGGATCTTCGACCAATAGAGATCACCATGGTGTTTACACCTGCTGTATTGGGGATCGTGAACGCCGGACTGGGAATTGCCGCCATGGCTGTGTATGGCTGGTCGGTGGTGGGACAATTACCCGGTCTAGAGATGGCCTCCATCGCTTCTGCTGCCGGGCTTGTGGGCCTTGGGGCAGGGTGGTGGATACTTGGACGCAAACGACTGAGTTTTTTGGGCCGCAGGCTTACAAAACCTCAGCGTGTCATGGAGTGGATTGCCGAGACGGGCCTTGGAATTGGTGAACTCCTTGTTGTGGTTCCTGTGTTTACTGTCAAAATGTTGGGTGTCGTGATATGGCGAGTGCTCGGTGACGCCATAATAGACACTTTGATTATAGGCACCACATACAAGACTGTCGAGGGTGTGGGCTTTGCCTTGAGAATGTTGCAAAATGGGCGGATTCAAAGATATTCGCTGGTTGCTGTTCTTACTACGCTGCTTGTAATGTTGATAATGCTCAGGTGAGGTGGTTTTGTCTGAGGTAGCGCTTAAAGGTCTCTTGTTGATGCTTCCGCTGCTGCCTGTTTTAGGTGCGGTGGTGGCGAGTTTGATCCCTCGCACCTGGCAACGCTCCATAATAGCTGTCGGTTGGGTGTCTTCCATCGTCATGCTGGTCATTTGGGTCGTATTGCGAATGTCCCTGAGTGGAACCGGACAGATGCTGGTGGAGATCAATACCTCCTGGATTCCCAGTATGGGGATTTCGTTTCACCTGGGGCTTGATTCAACAGGCTTGATGATGTCAGGACTCATGACCTTTGTGGGAGTTGCAGGTAGCGTGGGAACCTTTTCCAGGGACAGAAGCTGGAACCGGGCGCACGTGGTGTGCCTCCTGCTGGCCGAAGCCGGCATGTTGGGTGTAGTGGTCTCTTGGGACCTGATTCTGTTTATTGCCTGTTGGGAACTGATATTGGTCGCCTTTTTCTTCCTTTTGGGCAGGGATTCCAGTGGGGCCGGCGTTGCATCGGCTACACATTTTGTGGTCATTTCCGTGACAAGCAGCGTGTTGATGTGGGTGGGCATTCTGTGGCTGGTGCAGCTGGCAGGATCACCTGCATCCTTTGACCTGCTAGTGTTGCAAAAAAGTCTGCATGATCTGGCTCATCTGCCAATGGAAGTGGTATGGCTGGTAGCCGGTGCCTTTCTGGTTCGAATGGCAGTGTTTCCTCTTCACACATGGCTCCCCTCTGCCTCAGCTGAGGTTCCTACGGCTGCTGGTGTGCTACTGGTGGGGGGAGTCCTTCCTCTGGGTGGCTTTGGACTGGAACATATTCTCCTGAGGCTGTTTGGCCCCGGTCTGGGAGGATTATCCCAATGGTTCATGTGGCTTGGTCTTGGTACGGCCCTGGCAGGGGGCTTGGGTTCCTTGGTCCAGAGGGATCTCAAGAGACTGTTTGCATATATTTGCATATCCCAGATGGGGCTGGTTCTCGCCGGCCTTTCCTCCAATAATCCGCTTGGTCATCAAGGCGGGTTGATGATGATTTTTGCTTCCGGCCTTGCGGGAAGCTCCTTGTTTATTTTCGCAGGTGTTGTCTCCCATGCAAGGGGAAGCCAAAGGGTGTCTGACATTAGCGGCCTGTGGAGATCTCATCCAATGTTTGCTGGCCTTGCGTTTGCGGGTGTGGCCTCTGCTGCCGCGGTTCCAGCCACTGCAGGTTTTGTTGGCGTTTTCAGTTTTGTCCGCCATTACCTGGGTAACATGGCCATCAGTACTGTTACTGCAGCGGCGATTCTTGTAACCGGTTGTTCAGTGGTTTGGGCCTATCGCAGGGTGCTTGGTGGAGGCTTCCATCACGAGGTCTGGACCAGGGAGAGGTGGCCCAGGAAACGACAGGTGGCCATCTTGTTTCTTTTGGCCCTTGCCATCGTCCTGGCCGGGCTGTTTCCAAAACTGGTCACTTCAGGATACGACAGCCAGGGGGATGTGGCGGTCAGCCGATCGGAATCAAGGGCAACTGGAGCCAACTCATGAGCTTCCCTGCAATCTACGGCGCATACGGAGTGTTGGCGATCCTTTGGTTTTCGGGCCTGATGGTGACGACGGTGGAGATTCGATGGCCGCATCGCACCAGGCTGTCTTTTTTACTGTCGCTGAGTTCTGTTTGCATGGCAATGGTAGCGTCCGTGCTGTGCTGGCGAGAAAATCTCTCGGTGGTGGTCGCTGACGGTGGATTGGTGGAGGATGGCTTTTCGGTCTTTGTCCAGGTGTTCGTCCTTGCCGGAGTGGCTTTCTCTCTCTTGATGGTGAGGCACTCGAAACTAACCTGGATCAGCGGTAGTACGGGGCTGGTGCTCCTTTCGGCATCCGGCTTGGTTCTTGTGACCATGTCTTTGGATCTCGTAGCCTTACTGGCAGGCTATACGGTCGCCTTGGCGCCCCTTTTAGGCATCGCTGCTGTCAATGATGCAAGCGGAGGCCGTGAGGCCGCACTAAAGGGTTTGATTCTTTATGCAATAGGTGCCAGCTTTCTCGGCCTGGGGGCAGCCCTGCTTGCTAGTCGCGCCGGAACCACGACTTTGGATGGTATCGGTGCGTATCTTGGGCAGATCGACTGGATCGGCAAGGATCCCATTTCCGTGGTCTCCATAAGCCTTGTCCTTTGTGGGCTTGGCATGTTCCTGGCTGTTGTGCCCCTGCACATGCCATCGCTGGATCTGGCTGAGGGCATGCCTAGTCCAGCATCATTGGTTTTTACCGGTGGCTTGATGGCTAGTGGCTTGGCGGCTTTTACAAGGCTTGTGCTGGTTGCCCTGGGTTCGGTGGGAACTTCCGGACCAGGGTATCTGTCGTGGGTGGATATTCTTCATGTTGCTGGTATCACGGCATTGGTGGTGGGTAACTCAATGGCCCTCGTACAGAAACGATTGAAACGCCTGATCGCCTGTCTGCTCTCGGGACAAGTGGGGCTGGTGCTGGTTGCCCTGGCGGCTACCGGAAGCATGGTGGGTGCCAATGCATATGTATTGCAAAGAGCAACTGCTGCCATATTGGTGTTTCTCGGAGTCCATGTTGTCAGTTGGTCCGGTCTGTTTCTCGCAGTGTCTACAGCGGAAGGTTCGCAGTCGAAAGCGACCGTGGGTGCCCTGCAGGGCTTGGCTCGCTCCCACCCCTGGCTTGCTACAGCAATTGGACTGTCGTTGCTTTGTATGGCAGGAATGCCGTTGACCGCTGGATTCTTTTCCAGGCTCTACCTCATGGAGTCCATCTTGTCAGCCGGTTGGATCGGCACCGCCATAGTTGTTGCTTTGAGCCTGGGGCTTGTTCTTGTAATGAGCCTGGGCCTCATCGTGGCCATGTTCATGCGTCCATTGAAAGAGGGGGCCGAGGTCCTTGTATCTTTTCCTTTGACTGTTACCGCCTGGCTGGTGTCCCTTTTGATTCTCGCCCTTGGCCTATGGCCAGGGGGCATAGTCGATGTTGCCTTGAACTCCATAGGTTTTTTTGGTGCTTCATGACGCCAGGGGCAAGAGGAACGGGTTTGCGTGTTTCATACAGGTTTTTTACCAGGAGGGGGAGGTGCAGGAGGAAGAGGATTGGAGCTGTCATAGTTTTTCTTTACGAAGGT
>JALVPF010000263.1:0-1771 GCA_027031935.1 Myxococcales bacterium
CCGTGATGCAATATATCAAAAATGGATTGACGATTGGCAGTGGCATTGAAAAACGTGTCAGGGACTTGACCTAGGATAATACTCCATGTAGGCATGGTATGTTGTGAAAAACGATTGGTTACTAAACCTGCTTTTGGATTCCATCACCGGCTTTTCTTTCGAGGCTGCGAACGCACGCATAGATGACTTTCGAGCCAAGAATCCAGGCCTCGATTCCAACGAGTTCGTGCGTCGTTACCTGGACCATAGACTCAGGGAGTTGGGAGTGGTGTACGGAACCCCTCTTGTGAACGATTTGCGAGCCGACAGCAAGGACGCGAAGGGTTCTGTTCAACGCTCAGCCGTTTTTCTGGCATTGCAGCAGGTACAGTCATTGCTGGCCCTGGAGGTGGGCTGCACCGTAAGCCACTGTATCGAAGGAAATGTCCGCCTTGTGGAACTCCTGGTGGTGTATGCCCTGTTTTGCAGGGATGTGCGTTTGGCAGGGCGTTTGCACGACAGGACGAAGACTGTGGAAGTAGTGGGAAAGCTGCCACCGGATATCATACGTATGGGGCGCAGGATAGGGCGCAAGGTGCGAAAGCGTGCCTACATGGCTGGCAACCCCCTGCTAGGTCTGCCAATGCACAACTCCTTCGCCTATGGAGACGCCAAGACTTTCTGCCGGCTCGCTGTTGTTTACTTCGAGCGTGGGGTCGATGTGAAATCTCTGAGCAGGGTGTGGGACTTTCATGACAAGGAGCGAAAACTTTTCCTTCAAGCCCTTGTGGGATTGACCATGGCCGATCGGAAACTTGGAGTGGATTCGCTCAAGGTGATGATGGAGCAGATAAAGTCTGCTAACCTGCCACGGGAAGCAAGGAAGGAACTGCTGAACATGCTCAGGAAACCTTCTTCGTCCTTGGCTATCGCTGCTGCAGTGCAGGATGAGAAGATGAGAAGTTTTCTGTTGGAGCAGGTTTTGCTTGGGGCCATGCTGGACGGGCACCTGAGCGAAAAGGAGTGGGGTTACATAGAAGACCTGGCAGGTTGGTTGGGTGTGCCAGTGTCCGAACTGGCCGAGGTGGAAGACCGGGTGGTTTCATTTTATGAACAGCATCAGGATTACCTGGACATGTTCACAGTGGGATCGGCTGTGCTCAACTACAGGCAGAGGATGCTGGATAGGGTTCAGAGAGTCATATCCGAAAACCTGGAACTCATCGTGGAGGAAATCCGTTCCAAGGGTGACCTGGCAGAACTCCTGGTCAAAGCCAGCAGCGGAGAAAAGCTGGATTCCAAACAGTGGAAGCAAATCCGTACCCAGCTTGTGGATGTCATGCGATCCATCCCTTCTTTGGCTATTTTTACATTGCCAGGTGGAGCGGTCTTGTTGCCCCTTTTGTTCAAGCTTCTACCCGACAGTCTGAAACCACGTGCGTTTGTCAAGAAGGAAAGGGATGACAGGCAAAACGATTCATTATTCTCAGACCCCCTTGAATAATGAAAGATTGTCCTTCCTGATTTCCCACCCCGCCTGCGATCTTCGAAACCTGCTTCTGGTACGGCCCTGTCTACGGCTAGCTACCCTTGGCTTCTCGGCAAGCTCGACAGGCTCGCATTACTCTTGTCATTGTCGGTGGATGGTGAGTCGCGAAACCGGAATTACGGGCAGCTACGCCTGCCGCGGGCCTACGAAGATGCTGCAACCTCATAAATTTTCTAACCAGATTTGGGGTCCTTCAGGAATCCTGTACCCGCCGAAGAGTGGAAAGCAACTCGTTTAAACTGA
>JALVPF010000263.1:1781-4919 GCA_027031935.1 Myxococcales bacterium
CTGAATGGTTTTTGAATAAGGTTGGGCGAGATATCTCCCTTGGGAAAAATGACATCACCCGAATACCCTGACATGTGAACGATCTTGATTTCAGGATGGAAATTTTTCAGTTGTTCTGCAACCTGAGGCCCATTGAGATCTCCTGGAAGCACTATGTCGGCCAAGAGCAGTTCGATAGTGCCATTGTGGTTCGATGCCTTATGTATGGCCTGTTTTCCGTCCACCGCTTCAATGACCTTGTAACCTGCTCTTTCCAGTGCGATTCTGACCATGTTTCTGACCAAACCTTCATCTTCGAGCAGAAGTACGGTCTCATGCCCTCTTGGACATAGTTCAATTTCACTTTGTTCGCTTTGGTCAGCGGATTGGTCAGCTGGAGGCCAGAAAAGACGGAAGGTGGTCCCCTTGCCTGGTTCAGAATAAACTAGGGTCTGTCCGCCTGTTTCCTGGAGGATGTCTTTTACACTGGACAGACCCAGACCCGTTCCCCGGCCTTCTTCCTTTGTGGTGAAAAATGGTTCAAAGACTTTCTGTCTGACCTCCTCGGTCATTCCTGTTCCCGTATCTGACACAGATAGTTCATGGAACCTGCCTGGTCTGATACCTGGATGTGCCAGGGCGCTCTGTTCGTCCAGGTCTATGGTGCGCAGCCGGAACGATAGCTTGCCCCCGTTTGGCATGGCATCCCTTGCATTTACCGCAAGATTGAGTATCACCTGTTCGAATCTGACCGGATCGGCACGTATTGTCAGTGCGTGATCGGTACCCCTGACCACAAGGTCGATATCCTCTCCGATTACTCGCCGCAGTATTTTTTCCAGATCTTTGAGTGCCACGTTCAGGTCGAAGACACGAGTAATGCTGGGGCGAATTCTGCTGAAGGCAAGCAGTCGCTGGGTAAGGGCAGAAGCTCTTTCAGCAGCCCATTGAATTTCACGCAATCCTTCCTGGGGATCTCCACCAGATTGAATATCTCTCTGGGCCAGGTCACAGTTTCCCAGGATTGCAGTGAGCAGATTGTTGAAATCATGTGCGATTCCAGCAGCCAATCTGCCCACCGCTTCCATCTTTTGTGCCTGGAGATACTGTTGCTGAATCTTCTTGCGTTCACGATTGTCACGGGCTGTCAGTAAAATAGCCTTGGTTGTACCATTTTGCACAATGGGTACACTTTTTATTTCCAGTGCTGTCCGTTGGCCAAACTTGTCAATTGCTTCGATGTCAAAGGCAGAGCAGAGGTTTTTTTTGCCGATTTTTTTTTCGGTCTTGACCAGGGATTCTAAGTGTTCGGCGGGTATGTAATCTGATATTCTCGTGCCAGGCACCTGGTCACTTTCCATTCCAAAAAACTCGAGTCCCGAACGATTCATGTATGTTACTTCGCCATCGGGTTTGTATACTATGATGATGTCGTCCGTCGTATCGGCCAGAAGCCGATAATCTTCTTCTCTCTGTACCAACTCGCGTTCTGTAGCGATGCGTTTTGTAACATCTGTAGATACGTGAATGATTCTCTCAACTTCACCGTTTCTGTCCAGTATGGGAGTGACCGAGACAATGTAGCTTCTATTCAAAGACTCCATGAGCATATCTTTCGGTTCTGAATCTCCCTTCTCCAGCAAGGTCAACAGTGGGCAGCCTGTCGGAGGTGATTGTTTGCCGTGGAAGACATTGTAACAGCGTTTGTTGATTAGTTCTGACTCGCTCATTCCTGAATCTTTTTCAGCTTCACGATTGACAGCGATGATCGTGTGATCCGGCGCCATGACCATTATTGGATGGCGTATAGCCTGAAAAATTCGATGGTAGTCTCTGTGGTCTGATAATGGTCCGTTGACTGCTCTGCATGTCTTTATCAAAGCCTGCAGTTGAGCCTGGAGATGATCATCTGGCAAGTCCAGGCCCAGAACCACGTCACAACCAGCGAGAAAAAGTTCTTGTGCTGACTGGTTTGGTTTTGTGACGCCCATCAGCACGAACCAGTTGCCGGTGCTTTGGCGAAACTCCGAAGCCTTTCTGATATTTTCCGGATCCACCTCGGAGTAGAATATTGCCAACTCGGCATCACCTGGATGGGAAAATGTGCTGAGCGTCTCGACAGAAAAACCCAGGCGCTCCAGACGTGCAGCAAAAGCGGACGTCTCAGATCCGTCTCGCTTTACCAAGAGAATTTTTATTTCCAGGCCCCCCATATGGCACCTCCCCTTTCAGCCTAAAAACAGGACACATGGCTGAAAACATTACTTATCCTGAAATTCTCCCCTTTATCCGGGAATACGTCAAGTAGTAGTGGCAGGCCAAAATCTCCCACCCTTTAGGATCAGATTTCCCAGATCGCTTGTTAGGTCACGAAGATGCAAGGAATCGTCCGCAGTCGTGGATTCACCACGTCGAGGACAGATTCCGAAGCATAGCCACAGAGATCGCAAGCGAGGTGGGAAATCTAGCGCTGGAATGCCTTGTCGTCGACATGGAACCTTTGTGACCTTGGATGACGAGCCTTGACGAAGCAAACAGCAATGTTTGTCATTTTGAGATCTGGAAAAGCGAAATTTTCAATTTCAGTCTTTTGGTCTCAAGACGGGCTTGTTTTTCTTTTTTTTCTTTTTGGGTTTCAGCGTAGGCTTTGATTCCTTCCGCGGGTGCAAAACCGGCTTGCCGTTTTTCTTTGGATGGAGGACCGGCCTGTTGCCGTGCCTTTCGTGATGCCGTGCGCTGCTGTAATTGTGCCGGCCCCTGTAATGCCTGGACCTGTAATAATGCCCCCTGTGCTTTCGCCATCTTATGTATGCAGCACGGTGAGCACGCCAATGATCCACATAAACAGCCCTGACACCCACCGGCAGATATACCATGGATCCGCCGGACCAGTAGAAGGGTATGCCGTCGTCTGTATAGTAGACCACATATCCCTCGTACAGCATGGGTTGATAGCCATATTCTACGGGTGGACCCACCACGACCCTGGCAGGAACCCTGGCCCTGATAATGCATCCGGATGCGAGTATGCCCGTGGAAAACAACAACATTGCCAGTATCAAATACCTTTTTTTTTGATTCATATTTGCTTCCTTTCGCAATCAGTTTATACCAAAACTTTCTTGCCTAATAAAGAACTGGTAGCCCAATTCCAGTCAT
>JALVPF010000264.1 GCA_027031935.1 Myxococcales bacterium
CAAGAGAGTACCTTTTGAACCCGGATGAGAACTCATGCATATATAGTTATCACACGCTCCATGTCTTGACATTATATTAATGATACTTACCTTTTTATAGGCAAACAGAGAAGACGCAAAAGGGGAAAGTGCTAACAAATCAATGTTATATAAGGAGGAGTGTGCCCATGGCAAATGTAATAGGAATAGATCTTGGAACAACCAATAGCGTGGTTGCAATCATGGAGGATGGCAAGCCCAAGGTGATAGTGAATTCAGAGGGAAATCGCACTACACCATCGGTTGTGTCCATCAATCAGGACTCGGAGAGGGTAGTGGGTCAGGTGGCCCGCAGGCAAGCGGTGACCAACCCCGAAAACACTATTTTTTCCATAAAACGGTTTATGGGGAGAAGGTTTGCGGAGGTTGAAAGCGAGCGTTCGCAGGTGCCATATAAAATCGTGGAAGGTAGCGATGGAATGGTGGAGGTGGTTGTTCGGGGAAAGAAATACAAACCCGAAGAGATCTCGGCCATGGTATTGCGCAAGTTGAAGGAAGCTGCCGAAGCATACCTTGGCACAAAGGTGACAAAAGCCGTAATCACTGTGCCAGCCTACTTCAATGATGCCCAACGCCAGGCAACGAAGGATGCAGGAAAGATCGCAGGCCTGGAGGTGATGCGCATCATCAATGAACCTACTTCAGCAGCACTGGCATATGGACTGGACAAGAACAAGGACAGCAAGATAGCCGTGTTCGATTTTGGAGGAGGTACCTTCGACATCTCAATCCTGGAGATTGGTGACAAGGTGGTGGAGGTCCTTTCCACCAACGGCGATACCCACCTGGGTGGTGATGACATCGATCAGGTTCTGGTTGAATATCTCGCAGGCGAGTTCAAGAAGGAGCATGGTATCGACGTACTGGGTGACAAGATGGTCATGCAGAGGCTGCGTGAGGCTGCAGAGAAGGCAAAAATAGAACTCTCTTCAACCCTGGAGACCGAGATAAATCTGCCATTTTTGACCGCTGACCAGAATGGCCCAAAGCACATGAATCTCAAGTTGAGCAGGGCTAGGTTGGAAGAGTTGGCCCGTCCCATTCTGGAAAGAGCCAGGGGGCCGGTCCACAAGGCCTTGAAGGATGCTGGGCTCGAGCCCGCCGAGGTCGACGAAGTGGTCATGGTGGGTGGTTCCACGAGAATCCCTGCAGTCCAGAAGATGGTAAAGGAGATCTTCGGCAAGGAACCCCATCACGGTGTGAACCCTGACGAGGTGGTGGCGCTGGGTGCTGCAGTGCAGGGAGCTGTTTTATCGGGTGGATATGATGACGTCCTGTTGCTGGATGTCACCCCGCTGAGCCTGGGAATAGAGACCATGGGAGGCGTGATGACAAAGCTCATCGAACGTAACACCACCATCCCTTGCAAGAAGAGCGAGATATTCTCCACTGCAGCGGATGGACAGACACAGGTGGAGGTACATGTGCTGCAGGGCGAGCGTCCCATGGCCAGTGACAACAGAAGTCTTGGCAGGTTCATCCTGGACGGCATCCCGCCTGCTCCCAGGGGAACGCCTCAGATCGAGGTGTCGTTCGACATAGATGCCAATGGTATTGTGAATGTCTCGGCAAAGGACATGAGTACCGGCAAACAGCAGCACATAAGCATTACCAATGGAGGAGGCCTGAGCAAGGACGAGATCGAGCAGGCCATCAGGGATTCGCAACGTTATGAATCCGAAGACAAGAGGCGAAAGGAAGCTGTGGAGTTGAGGAACGAAGCCGACCACACTTCTTTTCAGATTGAAAGACTGCTCAATGAACACAGGGAAAGACTGGATGAAAACACCATCTCCGTGGTGGAACAAAAGCTCAAGGAGGTAAAGGAACTTTTGGATTCGCAGGACCTGAGCAGATTGAAAGCCGCTCTGGAGGAACTCAAGACGGTCTCCCAGCGCATGGGAGAGGCCATCTACAGTCAGCAGTCAGGCGGCCAGACAGCTGGATATGGACCAGAACCACAGTGGGGGACTGAACAGGGAGCCCAGAGCTCCGGGACCGATGATGACGATGTGATCGACGCTGAATTTCGTGAGAACTGAAGCATGAATGTACCGGCCCTGCTTCCTAGGCGGATTCAGGGCCGGATTTTTTTGCAGGGCGAAGTGTTGGGCCCTGGAATTTGTAGGATTGGAGCAATTGACAAGAAGTCATGTTGAGCATACATTTGCTTTGCTAATATGAAGTGTCAGCTTTTTTGGGGAAGGAAAGATTATGCCCAGGGACGAATGGAATCCACTGCAGGAATTGATGCAGCTGAGGAAGCGTTTCGATGAGATTTTCGAACGCTCCTTTTTGGGCAATCTCTCCGATGACCAGGTCCAGCAAAATTACTGGGAACCAGCGGTAGACGTATATCGCGATGATGAACGAATCGTTGTAACAGCCGAAATTCCTGGCGTTTTGCGCAAGGATATGGATATCGAATTCAGGGATAGTCAACTTTTAATCAGGGGTAACAGGAGCCAGCACACCAGGATAAGAGAGGCTGTCTATCACAGAATCGAGCGAAGACACGGTCCATTCGAAAGGGTGATTACCCTGAATGAGCCCATAGATGTAGATTCCATAGAGGCCTCTCTGGAGCATGGGGTATTGACGGTTTTGTTGCCCCTTAGAACCGGACCAAATGTCAGAAAAATTCAACTTTCAACTCAATGAATCCATTGATCAAAGACAAAATCTGAGACCATGCGAGATTATTACGACATCCTGGGTGTAAAAAAAAGTGCCAGCGACAAGGATATAAAGACCGCTTACAGAAAGCTGGCACGCAAATACCATCCTGATGTAAATCCCGGAGATAAAAAGGCCGAGGAGCGTTTCAAGGAGATCAGTGAAGCCTACCAGGTCTTGTCGGACAAGAAGGTTCGAGCCAAGTATGACAGGGTGGGCCATCAAGCCTGGAAAGCGGGAGTAAAGGACGCACCACCACCTGGTTCTGGACCTTCGTGGGGCTTTCCCGGTGGCGGTTTTGGCCAGGGAGGTTTTACGGGACAGGGTCCATCAGGAGTTCATTTCTCGTCCTCTGGGGATATAAATCTGGATGATATACTCGGGAGCATGTTTGGAGGTGGCTTCGGTAGAAAATCAGGCAGGAGAAGGCGCAGCACCAAGGGAGAAGATTCTGAAGCCCGTTTGGCCATTTCCATGCCTGATGCCATAAAGGGTGGCGAACACAGGATTACTCTCACCACCGGTACGGGCAAGACTGAATCACTCACCGTCAAGATCCCTCCCAACATCAGGGAAGGTCAGAAGATCCGTCTGTCGGGAAAAGGTGCTCCTGGCATCAGGGGTGGCGCTTCAGGAGACCTGCTTATCGAAATTGTCTACGAGGATGACAAACGATTTACCAGGGATGGAAGTAATCTCACCACCGAGGTGAGCGTTGCCTTCAGTATGGCTGCACTGGGTGGGAAAGTTACGGTCCCCACCTTGACAGGTACGGTGGATCTTACCATCCCCAAAGGAACTCAGGGTGGCCAAAGGCTGAGGCTTCCCCAAAAGGGGCTTCCCAAGAAAGGTGGAAGAGGAGATTTGTTTGTACGCATAAAGATACGTGTTCCAAAGAAGTTAGACGATAAAGGTAAAGCATTGGTTGAGGAATTGAAAAGGTACGAGTAGATCGAGGTATGGCATTTGAAGACAAAAAATTTATGACCAGGCGAATGGTTTGCAGACAGTTGGCTCTGGATGGCAGCGTGCTGGATCGTCTGGAAGAACTCGAGCTCATTGTTCCCATCAGGAGACCGGGCCGGCAACGAGTCTACGCTCATGATGACTACGAAAGATTGAGAGTGTATTCGGTGCTGGTAAACGAGCTGGAGGTAAACGGAGCCGGAGCTGAAATCATACTTCAGATGCGCGCAAGGCTGATGGACGCTCAGCAGAGAATGTCGAGATTGTTACGACATGCACATTCCCGGGGTTTGTTGGATAATCTGAAGGAAATTTTCGACGCCCTTGATGAATGAGCTTCAGGGGCTGATCTATTTATATCGGGAAGTTTATTTCCAGGGGGCTCCTGTTGCCGGCCGAGATGGATTCGGATATGGCCATGGCCTTGGGAATGTAAGTGTCCACGAAGAACCTCATGGAGTGAAGCTTGCCATCATAAAATCTTGCCTCCGGGTTGTCTTCGATAAGTTTCTTTTTAGCTTCGTCATCCGAAGCTCCCGCGTCCGCAAAGATCTTGTCTAGCTTTTCGGAGGCTATGGCAGCCATGGCACACAGGTGATATGACATCACGATATGGCCGAACATCTCCAGGAAGGGCGTAGCGTTGAGAACCGGGAAGTAGAAATCCCCGTCCATTCCCGCTTTTTGGAATCCCATCACGGACTGGCTCAGCTTGTCCCTGGCCTCGGCCAGTTTTTTCACGTATGGCCCCACCACGGGGTGCTCTTCGTTTTCGTTGATGAAGTCGTTTATCTTCATCAGGTAGGTCATGAACACCAGGCCGCCTTTGCTCGATACCTTGCGTCCCAAGAGGTCCAGCGCCTGTATTCCGTTTGTACCTTCATATATGGATGCGATCTTGCAATCCCTGCAGAACTGTTCCTGCGGGTATTCCTGTGTGTAACCGTAACCGCCGAGAACCTGAATGCCTATTTCCGTCATGTGAAAGCCCCAGTCGGAGCAGTAGGCCTTGCAAATGGGAGTTGACAGGTCGAGCATGTTCTTGAAGGTCTTTCTTTCCGACTCGTCCTCGGAGTGCTCGGACATGTCCGAGTAAAAAGCCGCAGCATACAGCATGGCTCTCATGCCTTCTGAAAAGCTCTTCATGGTCAAGAGGTTTCGTCTTACATCGGGATGCTGAATGATGGGAACCCTGGGTGCATTCACGTCCTTCATCGCCTTGACATCAACA
>JALVPF010000265.1 GCA_027031935.1 Myxococcales bacterium
GGACAAGGAGAACCATTCATGAAAGCACTGAAAATTCTATTTCCAGGATTTTTTCTGTTGTGCGCTGCCTTGTTGACAAGCGCATGTACGGGACAGCCAGGTGAAGAAGAAGACGCCTTTGTGGTACCGCCCGAGAAGGCTGACAATTTCATGTCCCTCAAGGCTCAGGAATATGTATTGGAGGGAACCACCACGGTTACCATCGAAGAGAATCTACTGGATGAACCAGAAGACGTGAAACTCGCAAGAGTACACGAGCTTATTCCTCTAAAACAGATTGTCATTGGATGGTTTCTCAACCAGTACGTCAAACCGCACGATTCTCACTCCGAGAGCGAATATGGTGGCTCTGACAGCCTCACCACACACGGCTCCTACGAAGACATGGACATACAGGCTCAGGACGACGGGCTGACTTACTCGTTCAGGTTTCGCCAGGAGCTCGGTGGCCCCATGGATCTCCTCGAAGTCCTGCCCACCACACCCACAGAAGACGGCAAGCACAAGTTCGACCTGACCATAGGAAAGATATCCAACTCGCAGATGGCGCGACTGGATACGAATTATGAATGGTATCGCTCTTCTCCATGGAGCGACTTCGATCCTTCCAAGGTTGATCCCAGCCGTCTCGAGACTGTGACCCTGACCATCTGGGCAGAACCACGCTCTGTTGACTCGTGGATCGATTATAACGCTCTGTACGCAGATGGCGTCGTGACCATGGCTATCTATTTTGGATGGGACTACCACAACGATTACCACCTGAAACACTCCAGGGACGTCTATGACTGGCTGATCAAAAAAGGCTACACATCCCCTGTGGAAAGTTACGATGATTATACCAGGACATCGGGTCCCCTCACCCGAACCATTCAGGCCAACGGCAAAGCCCTGCTGGTAAAAATATGGTTGCATTGGGGCAAGCCTGGAACCGACACGGACCCGGACACCTACTCGGGCGGCAAGCAGTTGGAAGACGACATGAGAGAAGACTTTCGCACCAAGGAAGTCATCGCATTCTCCGGGCACTCAGGACCATTTTACGGTTTTGCCCTCGCCAACTGGCGAAAGACAGACGAAGGAGATCTGGACGACAGTGAAATCCCTGGCCTGGACATGCCCTCCGATGTCTACCAGGTCGTGATGGCAGAAGGTTGTGAGACATATGCCCTGGGGCAGGCATTCTGGGACAACCCCAACAAGCCAAACCGTACCAACCTGGATATTCTGACTACCACCAGCTTCTCCAACGCCTCGACCCCCGCATCGGTGGAGGATTTCATCACCGCCATCGCCGGTACCAAGTGGAACGGCGATGTGCAGGAACCGGAGACCTATGGTGAACTGCTGCGTAACTTAGATACCAACTCTTACTGGTTCAACACCATGTACGGAGTTCACGGACTCGACGACAATCCCCATCTGCATCCTTATGCCAACCCGGACGTTTACTGCACTCCCTGCAACTCCGACGCCCAGTGTGGCCAGGGACACAAGTGTGCAAGACTCGAAGACGGTGAAAAATATTGTTTTGCTTTTTGCACCGCCGACGATGGTTGCCCGGATGGCTACAAATGCCTGAACGTCGCCTCAGGTTACACCATGCAGTGGAAAACCTGCGTTCCTGAAAACCTCAGCTGCCAAGAAGAGCCACCTGTGGAAGACAAACCCACTGTCATGTTGAACGAAATCCTGGCGGATCCCCCTTCGGATGTTTCCGGTGATGCAAACCAGGACGGCGAACGGGACGCAAGTAAGGACGAGTTCGTGGAGATCTACAATTACGGAAACGGACTCGTGAACTTGCAGGATTGGGTGATCGCTGACAGCACCGGCACCAGGTTTACCTTCCCGGCAGGTGCCACCCTCATGTCAGGTGAAGCAGCCGTCGTGTTCGGTGGCGGCAACCCACCCAAGACCATCGGTTCTGCCCTGACTTACACAGCAGACGTGATGCTGGGACTGAACAACAGGGGAGACACGGTGTCTCTCATCGCTCCTGACGGCACCGTGGTCGACTCATTTGCTTATGGAAGGGACCTTGGAGGATGGGACTCATCCATGGTACGAGCAACAGACGGAGATCCAGAGGCCGAGTGGATACTGCATTCGGATCTGGGTACGCCTTTCTCTGCCGGTACCAAGTCAGACGGCAGCTCTTTCTAGAATCTCCGGCTCAACCTTCCATTGCCATAATCGCCAATTGTAGTTATTGTCTAAACATGGCAGTCCGACCCTTCCACGAGGTGCTTGCTGCAGAAGGTCTAGACCTCGGCCTCGAGCCGGATATCCTGGAGTTCATCAAAGACGAGACAATGGAAGGCAAGAGCCTGGATGAACTTCACAACAACGAGACTATTTCGCGGGCATCCCTGGACCCCAGGCACCTGCTGCAAATCCGCTCGGCAGCTTGGCGTTTCGAACGGATGGAGTCGGAGGCAAAAAAACTCCCTGCCGAATATCCCATAAGAAATGTTCTGGAGTTGCAAGCCTTGCGTTGGGCAGCAAAGGCCAGCCAGGGTCATCCCATAGCCTTGGGCGACATTTTCGCTGCTGCCACCGCCACCGCTGCTTCAATCTTGTCACACGGCCGGGCCCGAATACACATGCTCAGGCCACAAGACCCCCTGAGCGATGAATTTTCAGACCTGGCAGAGCACACGGAGGCCCTGGATGATTTTCCTCCTCACAGGTGGTTCAAGGCCAGCCGTGGCGTGTCTGCCGGATTACTGTGGCTGGAGGTTATTGTAGATGAGCTGGATATTGCGAGTTTTTTGCGTCCCGAGTTCGACCGGAAGCTTCTCTCCGAGATGCGACGCGCCATGGAAAAACCTGTGCTGGATACCATCGCAGAAGCAGCACAAAAAAAAGTTATCGGACAAGCAGCACAGGCACTGCTATCCATGTTGAGCATCCCACCCACAAGAGGGCCGGTAGCAGGATTACTCATGGATGGAAAACATGCCTTTGCTGCAATTGTGGATGACGAGTTCAAAGCCATACACAAACGAACTGATGCCAGGGAACTGGACAAGCTGGTGGCGTGGCTTTCTGAAAACGACACCCGAAGTGTGGCCTTGGCTCGCATTGGAACGAAGGGCTCGCTAAGGGGCATAATGGGCCTCTTGCAAAAAAATGTCATCCCCTCCGAACCGGCAAATTTCTCGGGTGTAATGAAGCAGGCCAGAGATCTTGCAGGCCCCATCAAGCAAGCTGCAGCAGAGGTTCTTGCACGCAGGCACAAAGATCCCGTCAGGGGAACAGAAGGAATCGAAGCTGACGAGCTTGGACTTGGTGAATACCTGGATCGGGTGGATCAGGATTTTCTAAGGTTTGCCCTGACGGATGCACGCAAGGCTGCCATGCTCTTGCTTGCACAGAAATCAGAGACATCTTTTGCAAAAGTAACCGGCAGCCTCAACCCCATGGTGCGTACTATCTGCGATCTGCGAGCAGGTATGGAACTCGGAGGAGTGGTGCTCAATCTCACACACTTTGGTGCGTTTGTAGACCTGGGTCTGGAACAGCAAGGTCTTGTACATATTTCGGAGATTTCCGATTCCAGGATACATCACCCTTCTGAAGTGCTCAGAGTCGGTCAGCAAGTCAGGGTCACAGTGCTGCAGGTGGATGAACAAAGAGCCAGAATTTCCTTGAGCATGAAGAGCAAGGGCAAGGACTCCAGGCATTCCAAAGTCAAGACCCGTTCCCATGCACTGAAGGCACTGGATAATCTCTTCAATAAATGATTGCATGATACAAACTGCATCAGGAGGCCAACTCACCCATGAAAACCATACACATAGATGAAATGGACAATGATGACATCCTCGAACAGGTATCGAGGGTGATTGCAGACGGTGGCCTGGCTTGCCTTCCCTTCAATTCCAGCTACAGGATAGTGGCAAACCTGAAAGATACAAATGCTGTAACAAAACTCCTGCAATCCAAGAAACGAACAACCAGAGCGCCATCCTTGGTATTTGTTCAGGACAGGAAAATGCTTAAAGAGGTCTCATGCCAATGGCCAGCAGAGGCAGATCTTCTCGCAAGGAAAATGTGGCCCGGAAATTTGACATTACTCCTGCCTGCAAATCCGGAACTTCCAGGCAAGGTCGTAAAACAACTTTGCAAGGCTAACGGCAAACTGGGTGTCCGCATTCCCGATGACGAATTGGCCCTAAGATTGCTGGGCAAGATTCAAAAACCCCTTTTGGTGTCTTCAGCAAACAAGGAAAAAAAAGCCGGAGCAGGATCGCCTGCACAGATCAGGAAGACCTTTCGCTCATCCGTGGAAATATTCGTGGATGCAGGAGATCTCCAATCCCACAGGTCATCCACTGTGGTGGATTTCAAAGATGGCAAATACGTAATCACCAGACCTGGGTCCGTTTCCGAAAGTGATATTGACAAACTTTTTTCATCATCCACCAAGTAGGAGAAGACATGATTGGATTTTTCAAGCCTCACACCCTTGCAGTGGTCGGTGTCAGCGAATCACCCGATAACCTTGGAAGACGTATTGTCAACAATCTCCACGAGTTTTCATTCAATGGCATCATCTACCAGGTGGGTCCCAAGGGGGGCACCGCCTTTGGAAGACGAATCCACAAATCGGTGGCTGACATACCTGACCAGGTAGATCTGGCAGTCTTGCTGGTCCCATCCAGATTCGTCCCGGGAGTGATGGAAGAGTGCGGGCAGAAGGGCATCCGGAGGGTAATAATCGAGACGGCCGGCTTCTCTGAATACGGCCCAGAAGGAAAAAGCATCGAAGAGGAAGTTGTCCGAATTGCTGACAAGTACAACATTCGCTTCATCGGACCAAACTGTATAGGCGTGGTAGATGTCAACAATGGCCTGGTGGTGCCATTTGCCGGACTCAAGGACATATTTGCCCGAGGAAGGGTCTCCATTGTGTCCCAGAGCGGTGGAGTCGGACTGAGTTATCTCAACATCATGGCGTCGGAGAACTTGGGACTTTCAAAATTTGCATCCATAGGCAACAAGCTCAACGTGGACGAAAACGACCTCCTCGAATACCTCATCGACGATGACGAGACGGATATCATTTGCCTCTACCTGGAAGGGATTTCGGATGGAAGGCGATTGATGTCCATAGCACGGCGCACATCCAAGCCCATTCTTTTGCACAAATCCAACACGGGTGAGCTGGCAGCAGAGATCGCCCAGTCACACACCACATCCCTTTCCGGCGATGACGCCGTGGTGTCAGCAGCACTGGAGCAAGTGGGCATAGCCAGGTTTCACGATTCCAACACCCTGGTCAACTACTTGAAGATTCTGCCTCTACCAAGGATGAAAGGGAACAGACTGGCGGTGGTCTCCAGATCTGGAGGCCACGCGGTCATAGCTGCAGACGCATGTGAAAAGGAAGGATTCAGCCTGGTAAAATTTCCTGAGGAGTTTCTCCGTTCCATCGAGTCCCACTTTCGCGCCAGCGTGATCAAACTGACAAATCCCCTGGATCTTGGAGACCTATTCGATTTCGATGTCTACTCACACATAGTGGAACAGACCCTCAAGCTGCCGGATGTGGATGGGGTCGTGTTTTTGCACACCTATGTATCTGCCCTAGAAGGCATCAGCAGCCTGGCACTGTTCAAGCGCATAGAAGAAATGAGCTTTCAGTATCAGAAACCCGTAGCCGTGTGCGTATCCACTGACGAAGAAGAGATGTCAAAACTGAAGAAAAAACTTCCCCATCCGGTCTACATCAATCCTGAAGACGCCATTCACTCCCTGGCCCTGGTTCGTGATTTCGACCACAACTCCCGCTCTGAACCAAAGTTACAGGAAGGTCCCTGCGACGAAGACAGCATAAGCAGGATCATCGAGACATGCTTGTCTGAAAACCGCAACCCGCTTCTGGATGAAAGCCTCGAGATTTTACGCGCGGCAGATCTTCCAGTAGCTCCATACCGTGTGGTTAGTGATGTGGAACAAGCCCTTGAAGTGCTTTCCGAGTTCAAACGCCCTCTAGCGCTCAAGCTCATCGCGGCCGAGGCCAGCCACAAGACCGATGTGGGGGGTGTTGCCCTGAGCCTCAGAACCCAAGAGGCAGTCGTTGGGGGATGGAAAAAAATGCAAGAGGCTGCTGCCAAGGCTGGAGCCGGGGCACCTTTGCGGGTCCTGGCACAGCCCATGGTACAAGATGGCATGGAGATCATCCTTGGGGCCAGAAGAGATGAGACATTTGGACCCATAGTGCTGGTGGGTCTTGGAGGCATATTCGTGGAGATGTTCAAGGATGTGGCCATCAGGCTGGTACCATTCGAGGAGGATGAACCGGAAAAAATGATCCACCAGTTGAGGGCCTTTCCTTTACTGAAAGGCGCCAGAGGCCAAGCTCCCAGAGAGCTGCAAGCCATAGTAAAAGGCATCAACTCCATAGCTCGCCTCATCGCCAGGTTTGAGCATATCGCTGAACTCGACCTGAATCCCCTGCTGGTTCTTTCGGAAGGACATGGAGCCGCAGCAGTGGATGGAAGAATAGTATTGAAAAGCTGATCATCGTGTTGCATGCAACACTTAATGTTGCAATATCCCCTGTTGCCTGCATCATTTTCCGCCTTTACCTCCTTCGCCACAAAGAAATAACCATAGAATTTCAATGAGTTTCAAAAAAAAGAGACAATGGCATCCAATTTGCGTAAAATCAAATAGAAGGAACTGAAAAGAAAAGGACCGAAAAGACAAAATAGAATAAAAAGGAGAAATCATGGCGAACCTGATTCACGTAAAGGACAGGACTTTTGACAAGGAAGTAGTGGAATCGGAGCTTCCGGTACTTGTGGATTTCTGGGCTCCGTGGTGCGGTCCGTGCAAGATGATAGGCCCCATCATAGAAGAACTTGCCAAGGAATATGAAGGCAGGCTCAAGGTGGTCAAGCTCAACACACAGGAAAACCAGGAAGTTCCCACTCTACTGGGAGTCCGATCCATCCCCACCGTGGTGCTCTTTCACGGAAACGAGGTACTCGATGCCTTTGTGGGTGCAAGGCCCAAGCAGGCTTACGCCAAGGTAATAGACAAGCACCTGAAAAAACTGGAAAAGAAGCAAAGGAAAGAAGAAAAACGACTGGCGAAAAAAGCCAAGAAGGAAGCTACTGCCTGAACATTGGACCCATTAGACTCCCCATAGAAGATTCCACAGGCGTTCAGTCAAAAAGTGTTACTGAAACATCCAGCCTGGCTAAGCGAATTTTTTGATCTGCGAACGCGACCGAAAAGGCCTGAGATCGGCTGGAATGGTCTAATTGAAAAAATTTTTGAAATACCGTATAGTAATACTGTGCTGCACACTATATGTGCGACTGTGCCAGATGGAGAATGTCATGCCAAACATCACAATCAAAATCGATGACGAAAAGCTCATTCTTCAAGCAAAGGTGATGGCAGCCAAGAAGGGGACATCATTGTCAGCACTGCTTCGACAATACCTTGAAGACCTGGTGGCCAAAGACGAAGAATACGAACGCGCCAAAAGAACAGCCCTGCAAGACATCAAACAAGGCCTGAATCTCGGTGGAACAGCCCTGCCAAGAGAGGAAATCTATGACGGCCGACTTGGGTAATGACCGTGTCTTTGTCGACACCAATATCCTCTTTTATGCCATGGATCTCGATTCGGGAACAAAACGGAACTTGGCAAAAAAAGTAGTTGAAAGAATTTGGATCGCCAGGACCGGTTGCCTGAGCACTCAGGTCTTGTCAGAGTTGATCGTCAACTTGCGCAAGAAGCTAAACCTTCCTTGGGAAGCGATCACAGCTATAGTACGACCGTACCTCACCTGGCAGGTGATCTCCAACGATCCCATGGACACCATCGAGGCTATACGAATCGCAAAGAGAAACGAGATTTCTTACTGGGACGGAATGATAGTTCAGGCAGCCGTCAAAGCTCATGCTGTTTTCCTGTTGACCGAGGACCTTAACTCAGGCCAGATCATCGAAGGCGTAGAAGTGTCAAATCCCTTTCAGGGATGATCACTGCACGAAAGCCCGTGCGATATTCCAAGCATTATCAGTCAACATTTTGTGATCACATGTTGCCTGACTTTTGTGCTATACAAGCAAAAGGGTTTAGAACATCCAAAAAGGAGTATGCTCATGGTCATGAAAAAGAAAGTAGCTGTTTTGTTTCCCCTTTTTTCTTTTTCCCTTGCACTTGTTCCCGGATGCGGTGGCCAGCAGGGCAAGCAGAATGTATGTGAACCAGGTAAACAGATAGAATGTGCATGTATAAACAACGCTAAAGGCATCCAGGCATGTCTTAGCGATGGATCGGCATGGGGAGATTGCCAGTGTCCATGTTCATCAAATATTGACTGTTCCGTGGATGAATATTGCGACTTTGCCAGCGAAAGCTGCAAGCCATCTGCCTCTTGCGATCACACTCTCCAATGCGCTGACAAGTGTTGCGGCGACGACGGATGCGGCAAAAGTGCAGTTTGCGAAAACACCTGCACTTCCGGAACATACTGCAACCCAACGAGCTGTCGATGTGAGGATGGTTGTTCGACAAATAATGACTGTCTGGAGGATCAGTATTGTGATCCGACAAGCGGGAAATGTGAAACCATCCCGTGCGATCACGAACAAAATTGCACTGACAAGTGTTGTGGCGACGATGGATGTGGCACCGGAGCAAGATGTGAAGACAAGTGTGTTTCCGGAACTACTTGCGATCCAAGCAGTTGCACATGTGTCCTTGACGATTGCTGCCCGGGACAGGATCTTTTCATAACAGTAGACGGCATAGCGATGGACCTTGCTTCCAGGCAGGGGGTTCAGGCTGGTGTTGCAGCCATGGCTCCCCTGACCGCCTTGAGTGGGGACATAGACACCCACCTAGCCGAGGCTTCTGCTGCTGCCACTGGCGTGTTCCACCTCAGCTGCTTCGACGTCTCAACGGTCAGCCTGGGCCTGCTGCTGTTGGTAGATGATCCTGGCTTCGACGGTCCCGGTGGAAATTTCTTTCCCACCATCACTGGTATTGCTGGTTACCTAATCGGCGAGGACAAGGAATGCGAAAATGCTGCCACAGCCATGGTGATAAACAACCAGTTGCAGGCAGCTCTCGACCAGATCCATGGTCTGGACAAAAATGCTGTTGGTTACATAATCGGTGTCGTAACGGATGCAAACCATGTTCCCCTGGAAGGTGCCACAGTGGTAAAGGGTGATGGCAGTGCCCTTGATAATGTACTTTACCCCAACGCTTACTTCACAGCGTTTGATGGCGCTGCTACCTCGGCCAACGGCGTGTACCTGATCCCGACACAGTTGGGTCTGACCCCATTGATGGGTGTAAAGGATGGCTATACCTGGTCCGACAATATCCGGGCAGCCACTATACCTGGGGCCGCCTACTTCGTACCCCTCGTTGCCAATTGACCGTCCTACCTGACACCGGAAAGGACCTGTGCCACGTTGTAGGCGTGGTCTCCCATTTTTTCAAAACTGGTGAGCATGTCGATTGAGACCAGCCCTGCAGCCACGCCTTCTTTTCCCTCTTCCTGCAATCTGGCCACGTGGGCCTTGCGCATCTTTCTGCGCATCTCGTTGATGTTCTCTTCCAGCTGGTTGGCCCTTGGCATGATGTTGGTCTCGGGATGTACGATGTGCTTGGCAAGAAGTTCCAGAAACTCGTTGACCACAGCGCCAATTTCCTGCAAATCCTTTATGACTCTATCGGAAAATTCCAGTTTTTTCTCATACCTGCGCCTAGCCAGCTTGAGCAGGGATTCACAATGATCACCCATTCTCTCTATGTCAGAGACTGCAGATAAAATCCCGGCGGCCTCACGGCTCTGTTCCTCCGACAGAGGTTGACCCGTGACGCTCACCATGTAAGAGGCTATCTCTGTCTCCAGCCTGTCCACCAGGTGTTCCGATGCCTGGATCTCGTTTGCCAGATCTCCAAGTTTTTCAGTTGGACGGCTTATGAGGTCAAGCACCTTCCTGAACATCTCCCGCACCTCGTTGAGCATGCGACCCAGCTCACCCCTGGCAGCCTGCAGGGCCATGGGCGCTGCATCAACGATCTTGGTATCCAGGTACATCAACCTGAACTCTTCCTGCTCTCCCTCTGAAAGATTGGGTACCATCTTGGAAGCCAGCCAGGCAAGCTGATGGGTGAACGGAAGAAACAGCAGGGTGTTTATAATATTGAACAGGGTATGAAAGGCAGCCATGTGATCGGCTGCCACCAGGTTGGATGTTTGGGTACTGGCAAATGCGTCGCCAGGCACGATCCAGTCTATGAGGTGCATGAAGGGCATGAACAGAGCCAGTGCCCAGATTACCCCTATGATATTGAAGAGAAAGTGAGCTCTCGCCGTTCTTTTGGCCGCTCTCGATGCGCCGATGGCAGCCAGGTTTGCGGTAACGGTGGTGCCGATGTTCTCGCCCAGGATCAAGGCACATGCGGTGGGTAAATCTATGAATCCCTGCACAGCAAGGGTCATGGTGATAGCCATGGTTGCTGAAGATGACTGAATTATTATGGTAACGCCCGCACCGATGAGCACCGCCAGAATCCTGGGCCCGATGGTATCTGCGCGGGTTGCAGACATCCAGTCGATGATGACCTGAGAGTGCTTGAGATCTCCCAACGCGTGCTTCATGAAATCCAGGCCGAGAAACAGCAGGCCAAAGCCCAGAAGCACCGCACCCCAGTCACCCAAACGCTTTGACCCGAAAAACCGGGCAAAGAATCCAATCGATATGGCAGGCAGGGCCAGGACAGAGATCTTCACCTTGAAGCCCAGCAGTGCCACCAGCCACCCAGTGACCGTGGTGCCTATGTTGGCCCCCATGATAACACCCATGGACTGGTTCAGGGTGATCAGGCCGGCGCTTACGAAGCTGACCAACATGACGGTGGTGGCGGATGATGACTGAATGGCGCTGGTGACCATCAGCCCGGTGCCCACCCCGTAAAACCTGTTGGAGGTCATGGCGCCAAGGGCTTGCCGCAAACGGTCTCGTGCGACCTTTTGCAGCCCCTCGCTCATTACCCTCATGCCATAAAGAAAAAGTGCAAGACCACCTATTACCGAAATGATCATATCGGCGCTAACCATGGATTCTCATCCTCCAGGTCGAGTCCGCGCGTACAATACCGCATGAGGCCGTCAAGTCAATTGGATTATTTTTCTGCTCCCTGCTATCACCCCTGCAAGCCCATCCTCATGGATACAATGCGCCTTGAATCTATAAACCTTGGAGATCCTGTCTCTTCACTCTTCCGGAAAAATAAAGATTTTTGCAAAATCAAAATACAAATTTCCACTATCTTTTCAATTAAGGCTTGACTTTGTCCTTTTGTTTTTTAAATAGGCATGTCTCGTCAATAGACAGTGAAACATTTTTAGAGAGGCTTAATTGAAAAAATAAAGAAAGGAGAACGTATTTGATTAAAAATCATGAAAATTTTCACGACATATCCGAAGAACCGGTCACACTGTGCACCTAGACAAAAAAAATTCTACAGAATTAAAAAGAAGGTTTCGAGTAATGAATGAACAAATTAGTGATGTGGTTAAAGCGAATAGAGTTGAATCATTCCCGAGAAGTCAGATTGCCGTGGGTGAATTGTTTGATGAAATCTCCCTGGAGGTTGCAGTGGATGGAATGTTCCATCCTGTAAGACAAATAGGAGTCGATAGACTCACGTTCACTTCACACAAGGACGTTGGAGTCACCGACGGCCAGGTTGTTCCCGTCACCGTAAAAATGGGAACAGAGACCTTACTGTCGGCGGATGCATTGGTGGAGGAGGTTACCGAAGCACATGGCAAGAAGTCCATCTCGCTTGCATTACAGGATTCGGCTTTGGACATGGAAAAACTCATACCCATCCACGGCAGGCAGCTTGCGCAGCGCGGGATAGAAAACGTGACACAGGCCAGGGCAGGCTCCATCGATGAAGCATATAGAAGCCTGTGTTCAGATGTGGTTCATTTCTTGAGAACTTATCGACGTACCACTGCAAATATAGAGCAGACTTTCCGTCGGATTGAGACGAACGATGCCGACGCTACATCCAGGGCATACGAGCTGTGCGAGGATTCTTTCTTGTCCCAATGGCACCGCTTGTGGAATAAGGGCTGGCAACTCGTAAAGCCGGTGCTGGATGATGCAGAGGCAGTAGGTGTTTACAAGCGCTACACCGAAGCCGTGCTGACACCGGAGTTCATGGACGGCCCCATATGGCGCCGTAGCTACGAAAAACCACTAGGGTATCCTGGTGATTACGGTATCATGAACTACGTGTATGACTGGAGCATGGAAGGAGACGACGCCTATGGCAAACTCTGTCATCGTATCGGCCTCGAGGTGGGCAAACCCGTGGCAACCAGGATGACCCTGGTAAAGGAGTTGATCCTTCGCACCCTCAAGTCTCAGGGCTCGGAGAAGATTCGTATTACCAGTCTTGGTTGCGGTCCAGCCCGCGAGGTAAGTGAGGTGCTATCTGTGACCGAACCTGAACGCGAAGTCGTCTTCACCTTGATGGACCAGGATCCTCGTGCTCTGAAAGACGCCGAAAAACGCATTTCACCGCTTGCAGAACAGATGGATACAGTCTTGGCCGACTATCAGCAGGTCTCTTATGCTCAATTGCTCAGCGAAAATTCCGGGCAGGTGGAACTTCCAGTGCAGGACGTGGTTCTTTGTGTGGGCCTCTTCGACTATCTCCCCACGTTCCACGCAGAGAAGCTGGTCAAAGCCCTTTTCAACAGGCTTCAACCTGGTGGCACTCTGGTCATCGGCAACATGAAGGCCGGGACAGACAACATCTGGCCTCTCAAATTCATTCTGGATTGGGATTTGATATACAGGGACGCAGAAGAGATGAAGCGACTCGGTGCATTGACCAAAGCATCCGACAGTCTGCTGCTCCTTGACGAAACTGGATACAATTATCTTCTGTTCCTGAATCGGTGACTGCCCTCCATGTCAACTTTGTAATTTTTAAAACAGACCAAAGAATCTTCAACAAGCATCGACGGCAGACGGGCTGATCGATGACGAGGACTGATGAATCAATTAGAGATTTTGATTTCCAATTAGACAAAAAGTCCACCGGGAGAATGCAAGTGATTCAAAATTATGAAAAAATGTTCGCAGATTTTTTCAAGGAAGCAGATATTACCATCAACGGTACTGAAGCGGATAGTATCATCATTCATGACAAGAAATTATACGAAATGATGTTCAGAAATGGGAGTGTAGGTTTCGGCGAAGCTTACATGGATGGACTTTGGGACTGCGATCGACTGGATGTATTGTTTTACAAGCTTGTAAAAGCTCCGAAAAGACACACCCTGAATCTAGACAAACTGCTTATGTGGGCCGGGGCAAAAGTGTTCAACATGCAAAACAAAATCAGGGCCCACAAATCAATTTCGCATCATTACAATCTCAGTAACGATTTTTTTGCCTACATTCTTGACCCCTCGATGAACTATACATGCGGTTTTTGGCAAGAGGCAGACAGTCTGGAACAAGCTCAGATGGACAAGATGGAGTTGATCTGTAACAAGCTAAGAATAGAAAAAACGGATACTGTGCTCGATATAGGCTCAGGCTGGGGATCCCTCGCAAAATATATGGCAGAAACGAGAGGATGCAGTGTCGTTGGTATCAACATCTCCGATCCTCAAATACACTATGCAAAGAAATTGTGTGCAGGATTACCAGTCAAATTCATCAAGTCAGACTACAGGGATTTAATCGATGGAGCCAACACCTTTGGCAAGTTCGACAAAATAGTCTCAGTGGGCATGTTCGAGCATGTTGGCGAAAAAAACTACCTGACTTACATGAAAATAGTCAACAAATTGTTGAAGACAGAAGGACTCTTTCTGTTGCACACAATCGGAGACACAGTAACAAGACCGACAGACAAGTGGATTTTGAAATACATCTTCCCCAATGGTCAAATCCCGTCGGTAGAACAAATAAGCAGCGCTGCCGAACGCCTGTTCATCATGGACGATTTACACAATTTCGGGCCCGACTATGATAAAACACTCATGAAATGGCATGAAAATTTTGAGAGAAACAGGGAAAGGATAGCTAAAATATCACCCGCATTTGATGAGCGTTTTTTAAGAATGTGGAAATATTTCCTGCTCAATTGTGCAGGAGCCTTCAGAGCCAGAAAACTTCAACTTTTCCAGTTTGTTTTTACAAAATACGGA
>JALVPF010000266.1:0-27375 GCA_027031935.1 Myxococcales bacterium
CCTATACATCCATCACCAGGGTGGATGGAAAGAGGATAATCAGAATACAGGCCGACGTGGATGACAAGCAGGCAAACGCCCAGGAAATCATGGCTTCCATATTCAAAAAGATCGCGCCCGACCTGAAAAGAAAATACCCGGGACTTGGCTTTGAGCGAGCAGGAAGACAGAGGGACATGCAGGATTTCTTCGCTTTCCTGAAGGTGGGGTTCATGATCGCTCTTCTGGTAATGTTTGCCATGATAGCCATTCCCCTGAGGAGTTTTTTGCAACCCATCCTGGTGGTGATGTTGCCTGCGATCCTGTTCGGATTCGTTGGTGCGGTACTGGGGCATCTGCTCATGGGAATGTCCTTGTCCATGGTCAGCCTGATGGGGCTGGTTGCTCTCAGCGGTGTGGTTGTCAACGATTCACTCGTGCTTGTCTCGGCAGCCAATCGTTTCAGAAAAGAGCAGGGTCTTTCGCCGGTGCAAGCAGCAATTTCCGCCGCCAAGCAGCGGTTCAGGCCGGTAATTCTAACCTCCCTTACAACTTTTGGCGGATTGGCACCCATGATTTTCGAGACTTCCGTACAGGCAAGGGTGTTGATCCCCATGGCCGTGGCCCTGGGGTTCGGGGTGCTGTTTTCAACAATGGTAGTACTGGTCTTATTACCATCGGTCTTTGTGATCGTGGAGAACATGAGACACAACATCAGGCGATTCTGGTTCTGGATGTTCCCCCTGGATGACGCTGAGGTATCCCAAGACAGCCAGGTTCCACGAGTCGCCAAAGAGGGTGAGTCATGAAATATACCTGTCTTGCTCTGGTGTTTTTGTACTCTTGCCTTTTGCAGCCAGCACATGCAGCGGAGGACACCGATTCGTCCAGAGCCCAAGAGTTCAAGCAGGTGGATCTGGCTCAGGCGCTCGAGGTGGCAAATGAACGCAATCCCAGCCTGCAGGCTGCAAGAACCGATATAGAAAAGGCGCAAGCCAAGTTGAAAAGCTCGTGGGCAATCTTGCTCCCGGTGGCCACCGGCACTTTGACGTTCACTCACAACGATCACCACGATTCTGTTGCGCTTGGTGGTGGGCCAGAGGTGATAATCAGAAGACAGGACGATCTTCGTGGAAATCTCATGGTGACCATGCCGGTGATAAACGCCAGGGCCTGGCTCGGTGTCTGGGCTGCTCGTCAAGGAGAAAAAGTCAGCGAGTTGAGTGTTGAGAACGTCAGGCAGACTCTTTTGCTGACGGTCGCCCAGACCTATTTTGCCGCCCTGTCTGCCAGGTCTCTGATAGAAATCAGCAAGAACAATATAGCAGCCATAGAGAGACACCAGGCAGTTGCCAGGCTGCGCTATAGCCATGGTACCGGCAAAAGAGTGGACGTTCTCAGGGCCGAGACAGAACTCATTGCAGCCAAGGAGAGCCTGATCTCGGCCCAGAACGCTTTTGACAACTCCTGTGATGCTCTGGGCACTCTCATGGGATACAAGACGATGGTAAGACCAAAGCAGGCACAGAGCATGACCCCTCCCTCCGATTCGCTCTCCGAACTGGAGGCCAAGGCCCTCGATCAACGCGAAGACATAAAGTTGCAGCGTGCCATGACAGAAATGGCCGAGCGGCAACTGACCTCTTCATGGATGAGCTTTATTCCTTCTCTCGGCTTGTCCTGGCAGCTGAACCAACAATTGACGGATCCCAGCGACTTTTCCGATGCTGACAAGAGCAGGTGGTTTTATGCCTTGACCCTCAGTGTACCCATATATGATCACACGAGGTATGCAGAGTTGGACCAGCTACGCGCGGCGGTTCATCGAGCAGAGTTGGACAAGGACAATGCCGAACTTCAGGCAAGCCTGGAGGTGCGTCAGGCATACAGGCAGTGGAAAAAGACACAGGTGCTGGTGGATTCGGCCAGACAAAAGGCAAAGGTGGCAATGGAATCACTGAAGTTGGCGGAGCTTGCATACGCCAGTGGTTCCGGTTCTTCCCTGGAGGTAACAGATGCAAGGCGAACCAGCCAGCAGGCGCAGATGGATTTGGCTGTCAGAGAGCTGGATTTTCAGTTGGGCCTTCTGGAGCTTTTCAGAAAGACCGGCACCGATATGATGAGTTTGCTGGAAAAAGGTGACTGACACACCTCATGACCATTTGCCATTGGATACCACGGCGATTTTTTCCAATTCCTCCGGACCACCTTCATAAACCTCGAGTACGGTCACTCCTCGGGCTTCCATGGCTTCAACAAGACGCTGCTGAACCTTGTCGGCGCCCGGTCCCTTGGTCCCTATACAGACAGTGTGTGGATCCAGCGGTGTCTCGCCTTTGAACACAACACACCCCTCCCATGCGCTGTCCGGAGACATGGTGGCCAACAGGGCGAGCAGCAGGTTGCGAGGAGTTGTGCGGGGGAAGACCTCGAGTGCCACCTTGCCGTCATATACAAAACTGAAAAGGGCGTTTTCCATTTGCTTCCTCTCTCTGTTTCAGCAGGCTGAAATCATTTAATCTCAGCCAAATTTGGTGGAGAGTAGGTTTGCTTTGGCAACTTGTCAAGGTCCGGGAGCCTTCCCTGATTTCCCACCTCGCTTGCGATCTCTGTGTCGATGCTGCGGAATCTTTTTCGGTGAGGTGAGGCCTCGACGTGGTGAATCCATGACTGCGGACGATTCCTTGCATCTGTGTGACCTCACAAGCGATCTGGGAAATCTGATTCCAGAGGGTGGGAGATTTTGGGCCTTTTGTGTTGCTTGGTCTTACATTGTGTTACAATCTATTGAAATGTAAGCAGTATTTTAAAATAAACCCTTGACGAAAACACTCTTGCAATGATTATCTAGCAATGGACGCTGAATCTTGTTGTCCCCTGTCAGGAGGCTGGTTTTTTGGGAAAAAATCGTTGTTGGTGTAAATCCCAGGTAATGGCTTGATGCCAAAGCAGTCTCAGAGGGGGAGTGGGTGGAGCTTCAGGTAGCGCGTCCGGGGAAGGTGACAGATGGACTTCTTCGAACACCTGAAGCGTGGTAATCTTCATGAAGTAAGCTATCCTTTTGTAAAGCGTTCCAGAAAGTGGTCAGAGCGAATCCTGGCCGGATATCTGAAACGTTTCAATACCAACATAGCTCCCATGAAACCCGTCGCCTTGGTAAACGATATGCCCGTTTATGATCTGACCCAGCCGCCCATAGGCTCTGAGGCTGGAGCAAGGGTGATCAAGGTGGGCTTTGATTACATGGTACTGAAAAAACAGGCGCGACCAATCAACATGGTTGTGATGATCAACGATGTCTGTGACATGAACTGTGAGCATTGTTCTGCGCAGAACTACATGACCCATGGAAAGAAGCCCATGTCCTACCAGGTGCTTCGGGATCTGGTGGATCAGTTTATCGACATGGGAGGAGCCTCCTTTGTCATCTCAGGAGGGGAGCCCACCCTATACAAGAAGATTCTCAAGTTGATTGACGAGACAGATAAATCCAAGGTGGCAGTGAGCATGTTCACCAATGGATCCAGGCTTGCCGAATTGGCGCCCGAACTCAAGAGCGCAGGCCTTTTTGGCACGCTGGTTAGTCTTGATTCCAACGACCCCGCCACGCATGATCGCAGGAGAGGCTTCGACGGAGCTTTTGCCCGCGCCATAAATGCCATCGAGACTTTGAAGGCCAACGACATGTTGGTGGGTATCAGCACCTATATCTCGAGATTTGGGATGAAGAAGGGATCCTTCGAGCAAATGGTGGCTCTTGGGGAAGATGTGGGTATCGACCAGTTGTTCTGTTTCGATGCCGTGCCTACTGGTGCCTTGATGCACGGTGATGACTGGGTGCTGACACCAGAGGACAGGGAGATACTCAAGGAGATGATAAAAGCACAAAATGCGTCTCCTTCAGGTCCGGCTGTCATGGGCCAGTCGTGGATCAATTCTCCCGAGGGGGTAGGGTGCTTTGCCGGCTTTTATCAGATCTATGTCACAGCAGCAGGAGATGTATGCCCTTGTGACTTCACCCCCATCACCTTCGGCAATGTCTGCGACGAGCCTCTCCAGACCATTTGGGATCGAATGAGAGCCAGTGCTGACTGGGGATCACGATTCCATTCCTGTAGAATGCAGGACAAGTGTTTCAGGGCCAAGACGGTGGACCTGATTCCACCAGGCACTCCGTATCCTGTTTCCTATGAGACCATATTGAAACTGAGAAAAGATAAGAATCCTCCCCACTGCGAATCCCATTTAGGCACCAGCCAGATACAGGAGGGATGAGCTGGCTTTTTATCTACAACAACATACAGCCAAAGAACACCATGAAAAAAAGAACCAGTCGACCTCCCGCTCCTGGAAGTTTCATAGAAGTTGACGGAATTCGCATACACCTGCAGCAAGAGGGCACAGGAGCGCCCGAATTGGTGTTTCTGCACGGGTTTCTTGCGTCCAGCGCCATTTGGGAGCCCATGCTCCATGGCCTGTCTCCGTTTGGCAGGGTAATCGCCGTGGACATGCCGGGTTCGGGATATTCCGAAAAACCGGTTTCGGCTCCATATAGTCTCCCCTGGCTCGCCGATTTCACGGTCAAGATAATGGATGAGCTGAAGCTCGAAAAACCTATCCTCGGAGGACACTCCCTCGGCGGTGCGGTGGCCATGCATGCTGCGTTGAGACATCCGAAAAAGGTTCATGCACTCGTGTTGGTCTCGCCCTTTGTTTATGCTCCATTACCCCCTCCTGGTCTAAGGATCGCAAAGATCTGGCCTGGCCCCATGCGCGCTTTTTTCAGAAGCCGTCTGGGGAGGATGTTCATCGCTGGTATGGTCCGCAGGGCAGTTTATTCAAGTGGCAGGAAACAGGAGTTGGTTCAGGAGAGCACCAAGCGTTTGTTGCAGCATCTGGATGCAGATGGAGGTTGGGATGCGGCCACGAAGATCGGTCTTGCTGCCCATGAGTACAGTCCAGGGAGCGACATGATCAAAAGAATCTCTCAACCGAGCCTGGTGCTGTGGGGAGGACAAGACAGGGCACACCGTGTGAAGATGGGAGAAGATCTTGTAAAAGAACTCGCCGGGCCTTCGGAGCTGGCTGTATTTGAAGGCGCTGCTCACAATTGTCACGAGGAGGAGCCGGAGCGTTTCTGTTCTCTTGTCCACGATTGGATACAGCGCATGGAGGGGGAAAAGTAATGAGCCATATTCATGAACTAATGCAAAAGGCGGTCGAATTTCATGGACACTCCTGCCCGGGACTGGCTCTTGGTGTTCGGGTTGCCAGTGAGGTGCTGAAACTGCTTGGGCCTCATGCCTCAGACGAGCAACTGGTGTGTGTTACCGAGACAGATATGTGTGCTGTTGATGGAATTCAGGCTTTGTGCGGATGTACCTTTGGAAAAGGCAACCTGATCCATAGAGATTATGGAAAGATGGCCTTTTCCTTTTGGCGACGCAGCGATGGCAAGGCCTTGAGGATCTTGGCGCGCCCGGCGATGGAAAGCGATCCTGTGGTGAGCAGGCTAAAGCAAAAACAACAGACTGTGGGATTGAACAAGGATGAAGCGTTGCTGCTCGATGAAAAACGGCAGGAGAGGATAAACGGAATTCTTGAAAATCCACTTGAAGAGGTTTTGCTCTTTGAAAGTCTTTCTTCGCCGCCACCTTCCCCCACCAGATCCATGCCTAGCCTTGTCTGTGAAAGGTGTCAGGAGTCCACGATGGAATCACGCACAAGGCGATTCATGGGACAGGTCTTGTGCATTCCGTGTTTTGAAAAGCTGGACGCCAGATAGCCCCGGAAATTTCCACTACAGAAGTGTTGTTTCTTGAGTGACGATCGTGTAGCCTTTGGCTGATTTTCTAACGCGAAAGGAGCCGAACATGGGAGTTCATTTCAACGCTGACGAGATTTTTGAAATCGCCGAGCGCATAGAGAAAAACGGAGCGAGGTTTTACCGCAAGGCAGTGGAGAACACTTCTGATGACAAGGCCAAGAAGATGTTTTTAGAGCTGGCCGACATGGAGGACGAACACGAAAAGACCTTTGCTGACATGCGAAAAGACCTTCGCTCTTCCGAAAAACAACCGGCCAGATTCGATCCGGAAGATGAGGCCGCAGCCTATTTGCAGGCTTTTGCCGATGGGCACATCTTCGATGTAAAGGCTGATCCTTGCGATATGTTGACCGGCTCCGAGAGCGTGGTGGAAATCCTGAAAATGGCCATAGGCATGGAGAAGGACTCGGTGGTCTTTTATCTGGGGGTCAAGGAGATGGTGCCGGCAGGGGCAGGCCGGGACAAGATCGATCACATCATTGGCGAGGAGAGGAAACATATAGGCGTCCTCGCCCGAGAGATATCTCACGCGAAGAAATCCATCAGTTGAAGCCTGTTAGCTGTTGGCGCAATTTTACCAATTTGAATGCAGATCTTGTGACATTTTCATTCGGCTATCACAAGGGGAGCATTCACAATTGACATTTCCGGCAATCTGCCGTATTGTGTAAATAGGGAGATTGCCAATGGCTACCAAAGCGGAAAAAATTGCGAGGCTGGAAGCGCGTATTCCTGCAAGACAAAAGACAATGCTTCAAAGAGCTGCGGCCTTGCAGGGCCAGAGCCTGACCGAGTTTATTTTGTCGGCCACTACGGCCAAGGCGAAAGAGGTGATCAGAGATTATGAATTCATCGATCTCAACCTGGCTGATCAGCTTGCTTTTGCCGAGTCCTTGCTTCACCCCCCTAAGCCCAACAAGAAACTTCGCCAGGCAGCTTCGCGTCACAAGGCTAAAACAGATCCATGAGCAAGCGGTCAGCAGTCCATTTTTCCATAGTTCTTCTCGATAAAAAAATCTCCAGGAAAAATTTCACCTGTGGCAACACTTCGTTGGACTCATATTTCAAAAGCCTGGCACTACAGGACATTAAAAAAAGGGTTACTACTGTATTTGTTGCCTTGGATGAGCATACCTCTTCCATCTATGGTTTTTACACTCTCTCCATGTCATCTGTAGTTCTTGATTTGATCCCGGAAAAGTTGGCAAAAAAACTTCCACGATATCCTTCTGTTCCGGCAGTCAGGTTGGGACGCCTCGCTGTAGCACAAGAGGTACAGGGGCAGGGCCTGGGTGAGCATCTTCTCATGGATGCTTTTGATCGTTGTCTTTCAAGTGAAATAGCTTGGTACTGTTTCGTTGTTGATGCCAAGAACCATAAAGCTCGCAAATTTTATCTTCAATATGGGTTCAGGGAATTTCCTGATAATCCCCTTCACTTGTTTATCACTAGAAAGACACTGGAACTGGCGTTTGACTGATTTTCGTAAGTCTCACCCTCGGCGATTTACTCCACCGGTTCGGGGGCGCTCCCAGGGACCACCTTCCTGAACACCTCTTTGGGCCATCTGAGTACACCATCAACCATGAGCAGATCGTGCCTGGTGTGTATTCGAAACATCTCCTGGTTCAAGGACAGGTATGGTTCCAATACGTTCCAGTCTTCCTGAAGGAAGGGATCGAACCTGGCACCATTTAACTGGCCCTGGCTGACGGTCTTGTAGGGATCGTTGAGGTAGCAACATCCCCCGGAAGCAAGAGAGAAAAGATTGGATCCCGGATACTTGGTCTCCAGTCCGTATACTCTGCCATCGTCAAGGGTCGTCACACCGTTGATCACCAAGAATCCGCCACCCGTGGTGGCACCAGCCATGAAGCTCTCGGCAGCATAGTCCAGGCAGGTACCATTTATGACCACGCGGACCTTGCCCACCGCATTAATGAGGGGCCGTCCGGCGGCATTGCCTTTGATGAAGACCTCTCCTCCCTTTGCTCCATACAGCAATGTTTGTCCAACGCTGCCGAACACCACTATTCGGCCTGACTTTAGTATCTGCCCCACCTGGTCCTGCGCATCGCCATGTACGTAAATTTGCGCGCCGTCCAACCCTGAGCCTAGGTAGTCGCCGCTGGAACCATAGACGTCTATCCGAACCGAATCGGAGTTCGGTCCCAGACCGCATCCCAGAAACCTGTCTCCCTTGCACCTGTATACGATAAGTTTTCTCCACCCTAACCTGTATGCCCTGACCAGCAGGCGCGCTACAGAACCCTTGCCTTCCTCGTCAAAGTCCTTGGCGTCTATGGCCAGTATGCGGCCGCCGGTGGGTGGAGGACCAAGTTTTCCAGCGCTCTGCCTGGTCACACGAGCAGATACCTGACCCTGGTCACGACCCACTTTGGGGAGTTTTTCCAATATTGCCTCGACAGCACTTTCACACATGACCCTCATGGAGGAAGGCTTTTTTTCTCCGGTGTTGTAGCGTTGATCCAAAAGGAGCGTTAAAAATTCCAGCGCTGGCTCCAGGTTGTGAAAATCATTTTGAGACCAGCTGATTACGCTGGAAAGAGATTGTCCGAGTTGTTCAAAATCCCACTCCGAAACACGCTTGGCAGCCTGCTCGAACGCGGCCCTGGGGCCTGCGGCCTCCAGTACGGTCGCCCAATCCACTATGGAACCCTGGCCGTGCGGTTTTTCAGCAGAATGAAACTCAACCGGGTATGCTGGCTGTTGCCGTTGTGTCGGACCTCGTACCTGGTTTCCAAACTTGTCAGTGCATACGAGCTTTCCATCTGCACCGACCTTGAATACAAAAGCACCACCGTCCGTGTGAGAACCACCCCTTGCGTTCCAATATATGTCGGCTGCAGGAGCGATTTGTCCATCGCTTTGTGAAGCACTTTTCAGGTAGGCGTCAATGGCCTGTTTCTCACTGGCCACCAGGCCCAGTTGAACTTCTCCCTCGTGAATGGCGAAGACCTGGGGGCGCAACATGGCTGTGTCGGTGATCCCTATGAGCTGCAGCGTTCTTTGCTCTGGCAGGGTTCTTGCGATTATGAAAAAGAACGGTCCATCTGGACTTCCGTGGAGATGACTTGCCCTGATGGCCCTGTAGACCCGCTGTTTGTCTTTTGGAAGGCGTTCGAAATCTCTCGCTGTAGTAGGAGCCAGTGCTTCGAAGATGTACTCCAATGGATAGGAAAAGATACGGTTG
This sequence comes from Myxococcales bacterium, assembly GCA_027031935.1. Taxonomy (GTDB): domain Bacteria; phylum Myxococcota; class B64-G9; order B64-G9; family B64-G9; genus JALVPF01. The sequence goes on from JALVPF010000266.1 coordinate 9,021, forward strand.
TATAGATCGAAGAGAAGTATGGCAACTTCAGTGTCGGTAAAGAAAAGGGGCTCTATGCCCTGTTGGCCCAAGTACTGGGTAATGGCCTGGTAATTGGCCAGGTCTCCATTGTGAACCAGTGCCTCGTTCATTCCTGAAAATGGATGAGCCCCGCCAGGATGCCACACCCTTCCTCTCGTGGGATATCGTTGGTGGCCGATCCAGACCTTGCCGGCGATTTCATCCATCATATAGTAGCGCATGATGTCCTCGGCAAAGCCAACCCCCTTGAGTATCATCATGTTTTTTCCATGAGAGAGAACAAAGGCCCGTGGCTTGCCCGTGGCATACAGGGCCTTGTTCAAGGCAAAGGAGTTTCGGCTGACGAACTCATCTTCGGCTTCGGTGCCCATGGGGAAATCATTTTCGTCGCAAAATTTTTTCAGTACATCGTGACGTACCCTGACAAAAAAGCGCATCACATCCGGGGGACGTATACTCAATCGTCCTGCATCCAGGTGATTTTTCATGTGAGCCTGTTCTTCGATGTGAAGGATTTCAAAATGTGGTTCTATGAAATCCCGCGCGATTTGCTCTTTTATCCCCTGGTCTAACACGGCTACCTGCAGCGCGAACTGATCCCACCTGTCGTCAAAACATCCAGCCACGGCTATGCCCCCTCCCTTGCCGTTGCCGCGGTTGTTCATTTGGGTCAAGGGCTGTAAAAGGTGGCGGCCCGGTTGGGGTTTCGAGGAGATAACTCCTATTACCCCGCAACCACCCTCCATGGCCATGTCCTCTTGACGAGGTCTGGTTTTATCCTGTTTGCGCAACCAGGCGAGGCGCGATCGTATCATCTGACGGGCGGTTATAGACGAGTTTTTCACCTTTGTGCTCCCGGCTCCACGCAGACTCGAAGAACATCGCTTCTGCCTCTCAAGGCCGCAATGCTGCCTATGCCAAGACGAGAGAGAATCCACTTCAGTTCCTGTTCCCAGGAGCGGTACATGTTGACTATCCTGGCTTTTACCCAATCCGAATCCATCATGGAAGCCAACTTAGGATCCGTTGTGGCAATCCCTCTGGGGCAACCCCTGTCCTTTTCACAGTTCCTGCACAAGACGCAGGATATGGCCACAAGTTCTGCTGTACCTATGGCAACTCCGTCTGCACCAAGGGCCACAGCCTTGATGACATCCATGGGAGTTCGTATTCCGCCAGAAGCTATGAGTACTATTTCGTCTCTGATTCCCTCTGCCTGCAGGAACATGTGGGTCTTTTGCAAAGCAAGCTCTATGGGCATGGCGATGTTTTTCTTTGCAACATCCGGTGCTGCGCCGGTACCGCCGTAAGCGCCATCCATGTGGATGATGTTCGCTCCTGCGTGATAGGAGCCCACTGCAACCATATCCACATCACCAGGGGTGGAGACCTTGACCGACACCAGCACGTCCGGGTTGATCTGCCTTATCCAGTCCACGTGTTTTCTGTGGTCCTCTATGGAATAGACAGAGTGGAATGGAAATGGGCTGAACAGGGCGGTTCCCTCCACCGCCTCTCGCAGCTTTGCTACCGTGGGTGTGTTTTTGTCTCCCAGCAGATGACCACCCAGCCCTGGTTTTGCTCCCTGTGCATACTTGAACTCCACGATGGGAGCCCTCTGAATGGTCTCCTCTCTGACTCCAAAATACCCGGTGGCAACCTGCGTGATGACATTGGCCGAATAAGGTACCAGCTCTCGAGGAAAACCACCTTCTCCCGTGCACGTAAGTGTCCCTAGGTGTGTAGCAGCCTTGGCCCTGCCCAGCATAACCTGTATTCCGATTGAACCATAGGACATGCCACCACCGTAGATGGGAAAGGGTAACCTGATCTGTGGACCTTCCTGTCTGCGGTTCAACTCGAGGCTCAGATCGATGGACTTCAAATCCAGTTGCTCACCTGCAGGGATAAGTCGCAGCTTGTCGAATCCACCCGCGCTTTCTCCGGTGGAGCTGATGTTTCCCACGGACACAGCAGAACGCCCCTGTGCACGATTCCAGGTCTGAGTTATGAGTTCCTGGGTCCATCGATAATTTGCTTGAACCTGCAGGCGCTTGTCCGATTCTATGGAGATGGATCCTGTCGGACATTTTTCCCAACACCTGTCTGTGCATGATGGCCCCAGGCATGCCTCGTCAATGGGAGGAGCTTGTTTTCTCAAACCTTCAGGCCACAAGAGTGCACCTGAGGAGCAAACTTTCGTGCAGAGACCGCACTGTGTGCAATTTTCAGAACGTTCCACATGCCACTGACCAAAGATCCGTCGCATCCTCTTGTCAGAGTCCTTCATGATTTCTTTTGGTTCGGGTATATTCGCTGGAATTTCCAGGGGAACATCCGACCTGGACAGGGGGGTGAGTCTCTTGTTGAACTGATCCTCTAGGGCGTCTGCGAATAGTCCTCTGCCAATTTCGCCTCGCAGCCTTCTTACGTCCCTGAGCCCCATGGCTCCCAGGACTTCCAGGAGCTGATTTCGCCAGGCGGCCATCAGGTTTACCATTCTTCTGACAGCCCACTTGGGATCCAGGGAGTCGATATTTCTGCTACATACACCTTCCGAAATGCGGCATTGGCCGCACACTTTGCAACCCACCGCGACCACATGGGCTACATCCAGGACTACCGCGTCGACGCCAAGCAATATGGCCTTGGGGATGTGTTCTGCCTTTGCGATGCCTCCAGAGACAAGCAGGCTGACCTGCTCCCGCAGTCCAGCGGCCACCAGGTATCCATGCGTTTTTTCTATGGCATCGACCACCGACAGGGATTTTGCATCCCCGAGCCAACCGCCTTGCCATGAACATTTCAGGTGAATCACGTCGAGCCCGGCTGCCGCCAGTTCCACGACCCGGTCATGGGAATTTGAAGTCGCCTGCACCTGAACGAAAATTATGATATCGGGATTTTTTTCCCTGAGCGCCTCTGCCCTGTCCAGGACATGAGGGCCGTCGTCAAGCTCGACAACAGAGGCCCACTGCCACAGAGGGGTTTTGGGAAGCCAGGGGTGCTCGGGAGGGGTGATGTATTCAAGGGCTCCATCTGGTCCGAAAACCGTGTCGTCAAGGTGAAGGATAGCGTGATTTCTGTTTTCTCTCAGGTACCGCACGGCTCTTGCGTCCATTGGATCGTCCGGGTTCCAGGACGAAGGTGCGCCAAGCTCCAGGGCCAGATTCAGGTCCATTATGGAAAAGGTGCGAAGCTCCATAGCCGCTCTGACAGAGGCAGATGTCAATCTTAGCCCGTTTTTGCTCAAAGGAGGGCGTCCGAACAGCATTGGAATTGGTATCTCCCTGGTCAGGGGAATGTGCGAGAGCAAGCGCCCCTCTTCGTCGAAGGATAAGCCCGCAAGGTGGGCGAGCTTTCTGCCTATGTCCACCTCGGTGGAGATAAATTCCCTGCCGTGGATACCATCTCTCGTCGGTCTTACGATTTCGGACATGTCTGTCCATATTCCGTCGAAGCCATGTCCTCTGAAAGGGCCTCCGTATCCAGCACCATGAACCGGGATTTTGCCCTCTGCTGCTTCTTGCCAGATGGTCAGAATGGAGTCTGCATCAAAGGGCGGTATTCCGACCTGTTCCAGCTCAGGATTGAGTACCACCTCGAGGGCTCTTCTGGGACATTGCTGAACACACACCAGGCAGGCTCTGCAGAGATGACTTTCCGCTTGGGCCATCTGTCTCGGATCTTGTGGATCTCTCTTGTGCACATCGTAGATACAACCCTCTACGCATTCACCGCAGGAAATACATCTGTCCGAACGCAGGACCGAGTATCTGCCCATGGGTGTATGTCGCTCTTTTGTTACCTTGGTGTGAATTTCGAATTTGGCGCCCATATCGTTCCAGTGCTCTCCGCTCAGGGCAACGCCACACCCATAGCCTTGTCTCGCTTGGCGTCCACAAGTGCCGCAAATTTTGTGACACAGTCTTTAAAGCTTTCATCATCCAACTGCTTGCGAGCAAATCTTTCCAGATCTTCCCATTGATCCAGGAGATTGAGTCCGCGTGCGCAAACCTCTTGGCATTGGCCACAAGCAAGGCAACGCATGGAGCTGGCGAGTTCTTCGTCAGCGACATGCTCATGCTGATGTATCCTTTTCAAGATACTCAGCTTGGCTCTTGCAGAAACCGATTCCGATCCAGTCACGGCCACAGCAGGACATGTGGTCACACATGCCCCACACCACACGCAGCGATCAAAAGCCGGATTAGCATGTTTGTCCTGGTACGATCTGCCCTTTAGTACAGGCCCAAGACCGGAGGCTATACTCAGCATGGAGGGGTAGACGCCCCGTGACATCACAAGGGGCAGTGTTTTTGCTTTTGTTCCAACTCTGAAGAACTTTCCCGGGTTGCAAAGATTGTCTGGATCCAGGATGCGTTTCTGTTCTTTCAATCTTTTCATTCGCTTGGGCCCAAATGATTTTTTGGCAAAAGGGGTGTTCCAGATACCGATGCCGTAAGGCCGTCCTCCCTTGCGCCTTGCTATGGATGTGAGAATTGCAGCCAATGGTGCAAGCATCAGGTGGTTCCACTCCCTTTCGGGATCACAGGGGAACATGAACAAGACCAACATCTCCAGGGTGTCTTGTGTGGCGACCACGTGTCCATGCAATAGCAGGGGTAGTCCAAATCTCCTGGCCCTTTTCCTGGCGGCCCGTGTCAGACTTTCGACCTTGTCCAGTGGCACAATGGCTTCTGATGCAAGGAAAATCGGGCCAAGATCGTTGTCCATGGGAAAAAATCGTCTATTCCATAAATGATTTGCCAGCTCTTGGGGTAATATGACCGAAGAGTCTGGTATATGAACAGAACCGGGAGGACTGGTCCATGTGGCCAACAGGAGTTGGCGACCAGGCTCGACGGACAGCGCCGGGTGGTCTTCCGTCCTTCCCAGGAGTGTCAGCTCGTTGACCGGAATACTGTGTTTCAACAAGGCATGGACAGTCTCCATGGCAGAGCCCACAGACGAGGCTGACAGGGCAATTGCATGCGGCATATGAGTGCATTTTTGAGCCTGCAAGGTAAGGGATGCAATGATTCCCAGTTGACCCTCGGTTTGGAACAAGTCCTCAAATCCTTTTGCCGAAGAGGTCAGTAGTTCGAGAGAGCCGTCAGGATAGACCACCTCCACATCACGTACCTGTTTCATGATCGGTCCTGCGGTCAGGGATCCAAGGCCCATCCCGCCCCCGGATGCCCAACCACCTATAGTCCCAAAGGCGTTGGATGGCCTGGATTTCAGCTCTAGTCCGTACTTAGCAAGACCAGTCTGTATTTTATGAAAGGTAGTTCCTGCCAGGACCTTGATCTCCTCGGTCTTTTTATCTACAGAGATGATTCCGGACATTCTGGAGAGGTCTACGACCGCACCGCCCGCTACAGGTACAGCGCCGCCCAAACCGGTTGAACCCATTCCCCTGGGAGTGAATGGAATTTTCCTGCGGTGAAGAAGCTTGATGCTTACGGAAAGCTCCTTCGGCGTTTGCGGTTGTATAAGTACCTGGGGCATGGAGGAGGAAAGCAGATGAGAGAAAACCCTTGGTGGTTCGCCCATGTCTCGTTGGAAATCCTTTAACTCCATAGGAGTGGTGATAATTCTCTGTTGACAGATGCCATGGGAGGTCAAGAGCGCAGTGAGTGAGGAAAGCTCTTCTGCGGTCAACTCGGTTGGCATGAACCGCACCCTCCAGCTAACTGCGACAATGACATGAGGTACAAAATTGTTCCTCTGGCCACCATCGTAGAAAGAGGGAAAATATCATGAGCGTAGAGATGGAATCAACATGGATCTCCCAGATTTCCCACCTCGTTTGCGATCTCTGTGTTGATGCTGCAGAAGCTGTCCTCGACGTGGTGAATCCACGACTGCGGACGATTCTTTGCATCTCCGTGACCTCACGAGCGATCCGGGAAATCTGATTCAAAAGGGGAGATTCTGGGATTTTTATCTGAATACTGTGCCTTGCCAATCTAGTGCTTTTCTCTAAGGATCTTCAGGAGCTTGTTTCTGTTTTTGCCGTTTGCCAACATAAAGGCACTCTCTCCCGTTCTTGTTATTGCAGAAGGGTTTGCGCCATGGGACATGAGGGCTTTTGCTATATCCGGTAGGTTTTTCCATATGGCCAGATGCAGCGGGGTCCACCCATTGGCGTCTGACACATTGGGATCTGCTCCGTTTTTCAGAAGTATGGAAACCAGTCCGGGATGATTGTTTGTTACTGCGGCACACAGGGCCGTGCCGGAGGCGCCCATGTTGTCATCGAATTTGAAGAGAATTGAGGGATTGGCGGTGTGCGCAAGTATGGTTTTTGTCGCTTCCACATTGCCCTTGGCTGCAGCCAAGTTCAAAGTGGAGTTTCTAAGTGAACGTATTTTGAGGCACTCGGCCTCATCTCCATGCTCGTCTATCTCTTTCATGCATTTTTCTGACAGCCACCGGATTGGACTTTGTCCAAATTCGTCTTCTGTCATTGGATTTGCGCCTGACTGCAACAACAGGTTGGATACATTCCAGTGCCTGTTTTCAGCTGCCACGGCCAATGGGCTTTTTCCATGCATGTCCTTGCGCTCGATGTCAGCCCCATTTTCCAACAATATTTTTGCAACCTCTGTGCTATCCGATTGTGCGGCGAGGTGTAAGGGTGTCATGTCTTGATCGTCCTGGGCATTGACCCGAGAGCCGCGGTAGATCAGCTTGTCAATGAGTTTGCTCTTGCCTTGTTCTGCTGCAAAGTGAAGAGGGGTTCTGCCGTGGGAGTCTACGGAGTTGGGATTAGCCCCTTTCCTGAATAGAAGGTCCAGGAGGTTTTTGTCTTGCCGCCAGTTTTTTCCGGAAAAGAAGGCATGGAGCGCTGTTCGTCCATTTCTTCCATGGGCGTTTGGATCCGCTCCGCGAGAGAGCATGTTCAAGGTCATTCCGTAAGCCCCTTGTTCAACACTGGAGATGAGCATGTCTGCAGAAGGTGAATCATGACCTTTGATCTTCGACATTGAATATGCAGCATTTTCTTTTGAATCATCACACGAGAAATTGACAAGCAAGAAACCAAGCAGGATTGTCGGGAAAGGACCAGTTGAAAATTTTCTCTCCATGAATGTAATGAATACCATAAAAAACGTGTTTATTGAATCGTCAAACTTCATCATGGCAATATTTTCAGCAATGTTTATACTCCCTTTTCATGAACGAGTTTGAATTTTATCATTGGATTGCCTATGCCTGGACAGGTCTCGCTGTCATGGTCTTTATCCTCTTGTTTTTCGTTCAGGCTCCTTATGGACGATTTACGCGAAAGGGCTGGGGTCCTACCATGAGCAGCCGGTGGGGATGGGTGCTGCAGGAGGCACCAGCTGTGCTGCTGATCTTGGGTTTTTGGTGGACAGGTGACAGAAGATTCGAGCTTGTACCGCTGGTACTGCTGGTCATGTGGCAGATTCACTATGTACACAGGACCGTTATCTTTCCCTTCAGGCTCAGGGGGGAGAGGCGGCAGACCACTGTGCTGACAGTGCTGATGGCAGTGGTATTCAATGTGGTAAATGCTTATATGAATGGGCGCTGGCTGTTTTTTCTTGGGCCGCACTATGTGGACAGCTGGTTGATGGACCCAAGATTCATCATGGGTTTTTTGCTTTTCTGGACAGGGTTCATAATCAATAAGCATTCGGATCACGTTTTGATAAACCTTAGAAAACCGGGGGAGACCGGGTACAAGATCCCCATTGGGGGCATGTTCAGATTTGTCAGTGCTCCCAACTACCTGGGCGAAATCATTCAATGGGGAGGATGGGCCTTGGCTTGTTATAATCTCGGCGCTTTGAGTTTTTTTGTCTGGACCGTAGCAAACCTGGCCCCCAGGGCGTTTGCGGTCCACAGGTGGTACCAGGAAAAGTTCAAGGAATACCCCAGCGAAAGAAGAGCTATCATCCCTTTCATCGCTTGAAAGGATCAACCGAAAGAGACTTTGGTCACGCTAAGCATGGCAGTCTTGTCATCGCCCTGTCCCGATGGGTCTTTCCAGCTTAATCTGACCTTGCTCGGTATGGTGGTGGTGTTGAATTTGTCTTCTTCTTTCACTTCTATCATGTAGGTAATTGTTTTTTCCATGGAGACTCTGCGGGTTATCCATGCTGCCTTGAGCCTTCCGTCCTTGTCGATGTTCAGGGTGATGTCTATGGGCTCGTTGTCAATCAGAAGTTTGGCCACAGCATGGTCTTCATCCACTCTTTCCCAGATGGTCCCCGATTGGGGAAGCAGGGAAGCAGGAAGCCAGATGAGATACAAGGCGAATTTATGTCGCAGGGATCGGGTGGTGTCATCCCCCTGGTGCTTTTTTACGGGCCACACCTGCATCCATGTCCAAATCTTTTCTCCCTTGTCGCCCAGATAATGTTCCTGCAGGTGCAGCCTCGGAGGTGAAAAACCGCTGAGAGAATATCCCCGCCGGTTTGCGATCAGAACGTGGGATTTTGTCGGCAGAGTCCTGTCTCCCAGTGCAACTTTTCCATCCATGAACAACTCGACCTTTTGGTGGCAGGTAGACGATTCGCTCAGGACATGGGCGAGGTAGCGTTTTGCCGGCTGGTCAAGGCCCTCAATCATCTGGTGGGTGAAGATCATGGGATCATCATGCGGAGGGTTATCCATGTGTTGAAAAAGAGCCTGGGTTTCTTTGCAAGTGCGCTTCTTCAGGCTCCAGAAAAGAATCAGCAATCCCAAGAGAAAAAAAGTTGTTACCGAAGCTATTGCCAGCGTGGTACTCATCCCGTGATCAACCATGTCCTTTGCAAAAAACCATTGTATCTTCAGTGTAGGCGCTGGATGATTGTCAGTCCAATTTTCAACTCCATTGATTTTGTGATATTGAGGTGTTCATGAAAGCACAAATTGATGAAATTCGCAGGGGCGGCCGTCAGAGGCTTGCCTCCATCATGGAACGAATCGGACCCATGCCGCTGAAAGAGTACTCGGCTTCTCTTTGGGAACACAGTCCCCAAGTGGAGATGGAAATGGAGCTGAAAGAGGCATTGATGGAAGAGTTCGAGGCAAACCAGTGGCCTGAATCCATGATGAACTCTGCCGTGGAATATCTTGAAAAACACAGGGTGCTACAGACCGCAACTCACCTGACCGTATCGGAAGGGCCCACTTTCCTGGCTGTACATCGTATGGCCACAGCCGGACTAAGCCAGCGGGATCCATACCTGGTGGGCGCATTTTCCGGTGTGCCTTTTTCCAATTCGGCCTGGTCCGGGTGTCTGAATTTCAGCAGACGGTTTGATATCAAAGATGTTTTGGCGGCAGGGGCCAGAGACCTCAGGGCCTTTGAAAAAGCTGATGCGGATCGCATGCGTGATGGAGTCACCGACTCCCATAGAATTTCCATGTTGTCTTCCGGCCTGAGAGACTCTTTGGTATTCCGTGCCCCGGTGCCGGACAAGATGTACGATGTCATCGAGCAGTTGAGACCGTCCTTGAAAAGCCTGGTCCCGGCGCACAACGATATCTTCTGCGAGTTTGCCCTCGCATTCAGTCAGGCTTCGACCCGAAAGGCCTTGAGAAGAAAACAGATGCGGTATTTTGATCTGAACGAGGTCATCGCTTCGTATCTTCGTAATGTATTGCCTCGTTCGGACCATCCAATGCACCGCTTGCTGTTCGACCCGCATATCAGGCAGAGCCTAGAGGCGGCCATTGGAAAACCTGTCACCTGGTTTTATACTCCCATGGGTGTAAAGGCCCATAAACGATATTTCAACAAGGTGCTTGCCGAAGGTGATGAGCTTGTGGGCTATGGAGGCAATGTGCCATTGGACCCGGATGAGCTTTGTCTCATGTTGGACATGGGGCTTTTCTGTCCAGGCGTCTTGCTGACCTTTGCATCGCTGTCATTTGTAAATGGGTTCAGGTGCCTCGGTTCTTTCGAGCAGGTGGAGTACCTGGAAAAATATCGAAGGGTGTTGTCGGATTTACAGTGGCCTGAACCCGGCGCGCTGGATTCGGTGGATACCGGTGCCCTTACGACCGGCCGATGCGTGGATGCAGAAGGGCTTGGAGTATATCCCCTGGACGTGGTTCTCGGTTTGAAATGGAAGGCAGAACCCAAGGAAAGGGTTTGGGACCTTATAGAACCCCTGGTGCCTCGTCTTCTGGGCAAGGCAATGGCCTGAACCCCCCAATATCTTTGGAATCTTTGGAGCAAGCAAGGGGCGAAGCTTTTGATACCTGTCATATATGAAGATGAGCATATGGTGGTTGTGTCAAAACCCGGTGGCTTGTTGGTGCACAGGAGCCGCGAGTCTACAGACAGTACCTTCTTGTTGCAGATGGTAAGGGATCAGATGGGCGGCCAATGGTTGTACCCTGCCCATAGACTGGACAGGGCTTGCTCGGGAATTGTTGTCTTCGCCAGATCCAGTCAAGATGCCAAGCTGGTGCAGCAAGCGATGAACGGGCCAGACACGAAAAAATTCTATCTGGCTGTAACAAGGGGCAAGATACCTAGAAAACTGGAAATGAACAGACCCCTTACTAACCGCGAGACGGGAAGAAAGCAGGAGGCCAGGACAGGATTTGAGAGGATCAGGTTGATGAAGATAGACGACACCCATTATGCAAGTCTGGTAAGGGCCAGGTTGTATACGGGCAGACGACATCAGATTCGCAGACATCTGTCCCATGCCGGAAACTTCATACTGGGTGACACCACCTATGGAAAGGGGCACATCAACAAGGTATACAGGGAGCGATACGCTCTGCCGAGATTGTGTTTGCATGCAGCACAGTTGGAGATGAAGCATCCGGTTTCCGGCGATGAACTGATGTTGACGGATCCCCTCCCTGAGGACCTTCGGGATTTCATGGTGTTGCTTCCAGGTCTGGAGCAGGGCGTCCTGGATTGCCTGTAGTTTGTGCAGTGGATTTTTTCATATCAACGGGTTCATGTTGAAGTTTTTTTTCCAGTCCTTTAGTATCTCTGCGTGATAATAGACATTCATATTCCCGCCAGTTAGTCAAACACACTATCTGCAGGGTGCAAGGAGAGCAAGATGAGATTTCCCATGAGCTTGATGTTGGTGGCCTTGTTTGTATTCCCGGCATGTTCGGACAGGGATATTGGCAATCTCCAGTCTTCGGAAAATGCTTTATCGGATGGGAGGGTCTGGACCAGGTTGAACACGGTAGCGCCGGAAAAACTTCGTAGAGAACTTGAAAAAGAGCTGGACGTGGACGTGACAGGTTCACATCATCGTCTGGGCTTTGTGGATATTCTCGCCAAACCCGGGGTGAGGGATCGACTGGTGGCAAAATATTCAGACCGTATCAATTCCACCAGGGCTTTGGATGTACGAGCCCAGGCACGAGCCCTGAGTGACTACCATGATCCTGCCGAGATGTCGGCATACATGGACCAGGTGGTGGCAGCCCATCCGGATATCGCCATGAAGGTGACTCTACAGACCGGTCTGCCCGAAGGCGGCACCATCTATGCGATGAAGATTTCCGATAATGTAAACGTGGACGAGGATGAGCCCACCTATTTGATGGACGGTCAAATACACGCGCGGGAGGTCATGACTGCCGAGGTGATGATGGATGCCATGGGCTACCTCACCGATAACTACGGAACAGATCCTCGCGTTACGCGGTGGGTGAACGAGATGGAGATCTGGATCATTCCCGAGGTAAACCCGGATGGCTCCACTTATGTTTTTACCACCGACAACTGGTGGAGGAAGAATCGATCCCACGAGTGCGGTTCAGACGTGGGTGTTGATCTGAACAGGAATTTCGAGTGGAACTACCGGGCCTGTGACGGTTCGGATGACTATTGTTCTTCGGAGGTCTATCACGGATCTTCTGCTGCTTCCGAGATGGAGACCCAGACTTTATCAGCGCTACAGCAAGAACTCAGACCCATGTATTACATCAACTACCATTCCTATGGCGAATACATCATGTGGTCTTCAGGTTGTGGGGTTACAGACGAAGAAGCACTTCTGAGGAGCGTGGGAAGTGCCTTGAATGATATCGTGGAGAACGACAACGGTGAGACGGGACAGTGGCAGATCGGGGCATCCGGAGACGCCATCTATCACGCTCCAGGCGGTGCAGACGACAATGCATACGGTGCAGCAGGCGCGGTAGCCTTCACCTTCGAACTCAACTCCGGTGGATTCCAGCCGGATTATTCTACCTGGAGAGACACCACAGTAGCTCGGCAGCGGGTTGCATGGGGATATCTCCTGGACCAGACCCTGGACGGCCCTGCCGTAACCGGGCATACCTATGATGCAAACACACTGCAACCGGTTGTGGCCACTTATGTTTTTGCAAACCACCCCTTTTCCTCCGGGCAGTGGCCCCTGCAGACCGATGCCGGTGGAAGGTTTGGTCGGGCTAGCCTTCCAAATACGGAACACATAATGGTCTTCAGCGCACCCGGTTACCTGCCGGAGACAAGGGACGTGATGGTGGGATCTTCTCCCGCGGATGTGGATGTTCCCATGACTGCCGGTACCAACCATGCTCCTTCTGCGGACGCAGGTGCGGATCAAATCGTGTCTGAAGGCGACACGGTGCAGCTGGATGCAAGTGGCTCTTCGGATCCTGATGGCAACACCTTGTTTTTTACCTGGACACAGACCGCTGGACCTGCCGTGTCCATGGTAAATCAGTGGTCGGCAACCCCATCGTTTTTCGCCCCTGGCGTGAATGCCGACACGGTGCTGACTTTCCAGGTGGTAGCCAGCGATGGTGAGTTGGATAGTGCTCCTGATACGGTGAACATCACGGTTCGCGACATGTGGAACGATCAGGCTGTGTATGATTCGTCTGATACTCCCATGGATATTCCTGATGATGATCTTACGGGTATCACGTCCATAATTCATGTAAACGAAGACAAAGCCATTCTCAGCGCCATGGTTCACGTGGATATCACTCATACCTATATTGGTGACCTGCACGTTACAGTCACTTCTCCCGCAGGTACCGAGGTTGTGCTTCATGATGGAGAGGGTGGCTCGGACAACGACCTGGTGGCCGACTACGACCTGCCCCAGGTCTCGGGCGAACAGGCCATGGGAGATTGGGTTTTGTTCGTATACGACGATGCCGCTTCGGATGTGGGCACCTTGAACAGCTGGAGCCTCACCCTGGAACTCGTGGGCGATCCTGGCTGTCAGAGTGCATCAGACTGTGATTTGCCAAACGTGGACCAGCATGCATGCACAGATGGAAGATGCGAGATCGTAACATGCGACACCGACTGGGCTGACTGTGATGGATCTGCCAACAACGGTTGTGAGATAGACACCACCTCGGATGTGGACAATTGTGGTGCCTGCGACAGCCCCTGTGTTTTCCATAATGCGGGTGCATCCTGTAGCGCTGGTATGTGCGTGATGGGTCAGTGTGACCCAAACTGGGCCGACTGCAATACGGACACGGCGGACGGGTGCGAGGTCGACACCACGAGCGATCCTGCCAATTGTGGTGGATGCGGCTCGACCTGTTCCCTCGAGCACGCTACCGCAGGGTGTCAGGCGGGCTCCTGTGTGGTCGAATCCTGCGATGATCTATGGGCAAACTGCAATTCGGATGCTTCAGATGGTTGCGAAGCGGATGTCTCGACGGACATGGACAACTGTGGTGCTTGTGGAAACACCTGTCAGCTCGCCAACGCGTCTGCTATATGTGTTGCTGGTGCCTGCCAGGTTGATACCTGTGATGGAACCTTTTCCGACTGTGATGGAAGCCCGGCAAACGGTTGCGAGCGTGATCTGGACTCGGATATCCAAAACTGTGGTGCCTGCGACAATGACTGCCATGCCATGAACGCCGAGGTCTCCTGTGAAGCCGGCACCTGCGTGATGGGTGATTGCCTCGATGGATACGGCGACTGTAACACAGACGCAGGTGACGGATGCGAGGTGGTATTTGCGAGCGATCCTGACAACTGTGGGGCATGTGGCCTGTCATGCGAACAAGCCCATGCCATTGCCCAGTGTCTGTTAGGCCAATGCAGCATCAGTCAATGTGATGACGGCTATGGTGACTGCAACTCCGATGCTTCAGATGGTTGTGAATCGGATCTGAATTCCGATCCCCTGCATTGTGGTTCCTGTGGCCAGCAGTGCGATATTGCCCATGCACAGGCCGGATGTGATTCAGGTCAGTGTGTGGTTGCTCAATGTGATGACGCTTTCGGTGATTGCAACTCCGATCCATCAGACGGTTGCGAGACTTACCTTAACAACGATATGGAGAATTGTGGTGCATGCGGGGCTGTGTGTCAGTTGCCCCATGCGGATGCTGTGTGCAGGTCTGGTAGTTGCACTACCGATTCTTGTGATGAAGGATATGGAAACTGTAACAGGGATATTGCGGATGGGTGCGAGGCAGAGCTTTCGTCCGATGCAGAAAATTGTGGTGATTGTGGGCATGCCTGCGAATATGAAAATGCCGGGGGCGTGTGCTCTTCTGGAGCATGTTCCATGGGCGAGTGTGCCGAAGGATACGCTGACTGCAACTTAGACGACAGTGACGGTTGCGAAGTCGACTTGGAATCCGATACCAGGAACTGTGGTAAGTGTGCCCATGAGTGCGATTCTGGTATGGAGTGCACTAATGGCGAGTGCTCGCAACCTTGCGAGGATTCGGACAATGACACATTTCTGAGTTCTACCTGTGGTGGCGATGACTGTGATGACACAAATCCTGATGTTCACCCAGGGGCTCAGGAGGTTTGCAACGGCAGGGACGACAATTGTGACGGGAATATAGACGAAGACCTGGAGTGTTCCAGTGGTTGTGGGTGTTCGGCAAACCCGAATGCCGGTGCTGGAACAATGCTGCCATTCGCGCTTTTTGTACTGCTCGGCCTGAGGAGACGCAGGAGATAGAAAAATGATAGAGCTGGATATTCCTGGATGGGGTAGACGTCAGATCGAACACGTCGTGATGGACTTCAATGGCTGTCTGGGATTTGAGGGGCAACTGATAGAAGGTGTGGACGAGCGCTTGCCTATGCTGAGCATGCGTACAAGGCTTCATATTTGTACGGCTGACACTTTTGGCACAGCCAGGGATCAAACCCGCGCCTTCGAGTGTGCTTTGAAAATTCTCGCTCCAGGCAATCAGGATCAGCAAAAGGTGGAACTCGTACGAAAGGTTGGCTCCATGAACACCGTCGCAATCGGTAACGGACGCAACGATGTGCTCATGCTCAAAGAAGCTGCTCTGGGCATTGCCGTACTGGGACCGGAGGGAATGGCATCGGACTTGTTGGAGACATCGGATGTTTTGGTGGCCAATATAAACGACGCGCTCGATCTCTTGCTGCATCCCAAAAGATTGACCGCTACTCTGAGGAAATAGGTTTCCAGCACTCCTGGCGTCGGAATTTCTGGACTCGACCCACGGAGTGGAAAATCCTGGATATTTTATTTTGGCTGGACATGAACAGCCAGCAAGGATATCCTCTGACGCTGTAATCTCAGACCCAATACAGACGGGAGTCTGAAATGGTCGCACAAGAATTGGACCCTTTGCTCAAAGAGCTTCGCTTCCAGCTTGTGGTTACAAAAGCCATGCTGGGCACATTGGACCTTGACCAGGTCCTGTACATCATTCTCACGGGTATTACCCATGGAGATGGCTTGGGAATGAACAGGGCCTTTTTGTTCCTTGCTGACGAGGGAGGAAGAGAGCTGAGATCTTCCACTGCAGTGGGGCCAGCGGACAAGGCCGAGGCTCATCGCATATGGGAAGAGATGGCGGAGCAGAAGCTGGACCTTCAACAGATACTCGATCAGTTCGACGCAAGTGCCGAGGATCCTGGCGCCAGAAAATTGGCCCAGCGTTTGACAGGTCTGGTGGTTCCTCTGTCTGCCACCAACCCCCCTCCTTCTGATGATGAAAAGGATGTCCCAATTCAGGCCATAATTTCTCGGTGTGCCCAGGAAAAGGAACCATTTTTTTCCAATACGCTGACAGCCATCTATCCCCCTCTGGATGACAGCGCAGGAGAGCCGGTGGAGTTCAATCATATAGCGGCCATACCCTTGATACTCCGAGAGACGGTTTTGGGGGTGATCCTGGCTGATAACAGCTATAACGGCAATGATATCATCCCTGAGCAAATGAGAGGCCTGAAAACCCTGGCAAACCTGGCAGCCATTGCCATTGAAAAGGCAAGGCTTCATGCCCGCCTCAAGGAGATGGCAGCACTTGACGGACTGACGGGGGTTTTCAACAGGCGTCATTATGAAATGCGTCTGGAACAAGAGGTTGCCAGAGCCCGAAGAAACGGCAGGGGGCTTTCGCTCATAATGTTTGACATTGATCATTTCAAGGACGCCAACGACAATTTTGGTCATGAGCTTGGCGATAAGGTCTTGAAGGATGTGGCTGCAGTCTTGAGGGACAAGGTCAGGGCAGAGGACATGGTTGCCAGGTACGGTGGTGAAGAATTCGTGGTCCTGTTGACGGGTGGTGCAACCGCAGAGGAATCCTTGGCAGTAACCGAAAAACTCAGAAAGGCTATCGAGGACGCGTCATTGGGTGGAAGACCAGCGGGTGAGATCACAATCTCCGGTGGGGTCGCATACCTTGGTGCGGACCTCGTGGAACCAGACAAGTTGTTTAGAATGGCAGACAAGGCTCTTTATCAAGCCAAGCAGCAAGGTCGCAACCGGGTGGTACAGGCACAAGGTTAGTCGTTATTACCCCTTTTTCAGGAGTTCCTTTCTTGAATCTACATTCCTCTGTTTCCCGACAGGGTACGCGCGCGCAGTTGTTCGTCATGTTACTTCTGGGCACCATATTGGGTCTTGGTGTAGGCTTCTGGTTGGGGCGGAAAACTGCTGCGGAAAAAAAGCCATCATCAAAAGATGGCACCAACACCCAGTTGGAGCAACAGGTTCTTGATGGTGGCTTACCCCCTGGAGCGACATCTTCCAATGGCACGGCCGAAACACGGACGGATTCGGAGAAGCGGGAGAAAAACCAGGATTCCATTACAGACAGCAATGTGAATGACAAATCCCTTGTCAGGCATTTGAGTGCATCCATAAGCGGTTCGCTGTATTCAACCCTTGCAAGCAAATTATCAGGGCGTGATGCTGATATTCTCTCTGCACAGATAGGCAGAATACTGGTCTGGTGGCTCGATGCTACCAGGGAAGTCCTCAAGGGGGACCATGTCTCGGTATCTTTTGAGCCTGCGGAGGGTCCTGGAAAATATCGAATACTGGCCTTGGTGTACAAAAGTTCAAAGTTGGGAAAAACCCTTGAGGCGATCTTTTTCAAGCCCAATGGCGCAAAATATGGACGCTATTTCGATGCAAAGGGGGTTGAGATTGAAGAGCGCCTCAAACATTCGCCCATAGATGACTACGAGCAGATCACGGAAATCATGAACCTTGGAGGGAGGCGTCATCATGGTGTGGACTTCAAGACCGATATAGGCACACCGGTAAGCACTCCCTTTGATGCACGGGTGATGAGGCGTAACTGGAGAACGAGACGTAATGGAAATTGTCTGCATTTGCATTATGTGAACAAGGGAATAGATGCCTTGTTTCTGCACCTTAGCGAGATTTTGGTGAAACCTGGCCAGAGGATCAAGGCTGGAACCATCGTTGCAAAGTCCGGAAATACCGGGCACTCCACGGCTCCCCACCTTCATTACGAGCTTCATGGAAAAGGCGGAAGGCTCCTTAACCCCTTCAAGGTGTTCGAGGTCTATAGGCGCAAACTCAAGGGGCAGGCTCTAGAACATTTTCTGGAACACCGAAAGGCCTTGTTGAAAGAGCTTCAGGGAGAAGCCGGAGATACTTCAGCGGAAGACAGATAACGGATTTTTTCTACTACCTTGACTACCCATCCCCTTGGCGGTTTTGACAGAATGAATTTTTCATAGGCCTCTATTGCCTTGTCCCAATTACCCCTCTGATCCTGTATCGTCGCCCAGAGCAGGTAAGCACCTGGCTCATGGGTGTTGTGTTTGATCATGGATTCCAGGTGTCTCCAAAGGCTGTGTATCTCCGTCCCGTCCATGTCCAATTTTATTGCGTTTTCGAGAGATTCTCTTGCCTGTTTCAACTCTCCTCCCATGGCCTGACAAAATGCCAGTTCAAACCTGGCCGAGACCAACTCTGGATGCAGGCTCAAAAGAGAAGATCCAATCGAGGCGCAGCGTTTGAATTTTTTTGTGTCCCTCAGGGTATTCATCAAGAGTATTTGCATGTCCTTGTCCGATGGCTTCAGTGCTGTTGCCGTGTTCATTTCGCGTATGGCTTGTTCATTTCTGTTGGCGGCTCGA
>JALVPF010000266.1:27385-37006 GCA_027031935.1 Myxococcales bacterium
GTGCGAAATGAATATCCGCAGAATCCGGTGAAAGTCTGGATGCCACCGATAGTGATTCAATAGCTGCATCGACCTTGTCTGCCTGAAGCAAGGATTGCCCCAGGGCGAAGAAGACTTCCGGGTCTTTTTTCCCCTTGGACAGGGCCTTGAAAAACAGACGGGATGCCAGGTCAGGACGATCGCAAAGGAACATCTTCAATCCCTGATGAAAATATTCTTCAGAATTTCTTGGAACCAATGCGAATGCCTGTTGAAGGATCTTGGCTGCTCGTCCCTCCTGACCTGAGCGCAGGAGGCTGTTTGCCAACAGTTGATGAACCCGTTGGTCTGAAGGATTGTTTTTCAGGGCTTGTGCGAGCAGGGGTGCAGCCTGCGCATCCATGCCAAGAGCTTGGTCCGTCAAACCCAGGGCAAGGGCGATGGCGGGATTGGTTGAATCCAGCTCTCTTGCGCGGTTGAGAGCAACAGCTGCAAGCACAGGCTCGTTTGCCCTCATGTGTGCCAACCCTTCGTGAAAGTATGATTCGGTAAACCCTGGAAGTTGCTCTGATACTTTTCTGTATTCGACGGCTGCCTGCTTGAAATTTTGCAAATCCATCTCGGTGGTAGCCAGGTTGTATTGAGCGCTTGCCATGTGGGGGTGTGCGAGCAGTGCCATTGAGAACTGTTCACTCGCCAGCAGGTAGTTGTCGTTTGTCCTGGAAATGGTACCGAGGTTGTTGAGTGCGGCAGCGCGTTGTTCGGGGCTGTCGAGGAGAGGGGATATTTCCAGCACTGCCTGGTCGGTTGCGCCAAGTTCTATCATCACCAGCGCCATTCCCATTCGAACATCGGGGTTTTTGGGATCTTTGATTTTCGCCCATGAATATGCCCGAAGGGAGTCGTCCAGGTCTCCATCTAGCCAAAGAGCTGCGGCAAGCCCGAGCCTGGTTGCAGGGGTGTCCTGGCCCGTGAGCACCCTTTGTCGGTAGATGGTGGCCATTTTTGGAAAGTCATTTTTTTTCAGAGCCTCCATCACTTGTCCAGATGGTGACATGTGCAGTCCTGTCAGCACCAGAGCCGAGCTGAGTTTTGTCCAGCTCGGCCTTATGACCTCTATACTTCCATCGCTGCCTGTGGTTATTACATGGGCGGGCAGGGTGGTGCTTTTTCCTGGTACGGAAATATGAAGGGGATTGTCTTCCATCGCCCACACACCGCTGTCGGACAAGACTGTTGTTGCGAACAAAGCCAAGAGTATGACGATCCCTGCATGTGCAAAATAGACGCGTGCGGCTTTCATGACTCCTGGTGCCTCCTGTCTATTAAAGACGGAAGGAGGAGTCGGATCTGGCCTCAATTACAGCCCTGATTTACCACCTCGCTTGGTGGCAGATTTGGGGAAAGGTTTATGTTTTCAGATTGGGTTTATCTTCTCGTGGATGGTTTTTTTCGATTTTTCAAGGACCTGTAACGTGGTATTTTCTTTGTCGTGCGTGGGGATTCCTCAAGTTGCAAAGCCTTGAGCATGATCGTATCAGGTGGTGCCTGTATGTTTGGTTTCATGCCCATGAGTGTGTCCAGAACTTTTATCTCCCGGGAGCATCTGTAGCATTGACAGAGGTGCAATCTAAGTCTAGTCGCCCGTTTTTCCGGCAATACACCATCATACAATGCTGCCAACTCTTCTACACTGGGACAAGTCACTGGAGACCTCCTCGTTTTTTTTTGCTTTCATAGGTGTCCTGACGGAAGCCAGGATGCGATCTGGTGCTTGTGGGTGAAAAAAGATTCCTGAGATCATGCTCCATGTATCCTGTCACCTCAGAGATGATTTGAGAGTCAATACCTTGTTTTTCCAGGTGTCTTTTAAGACCTTGTCTTGCGTTCGCAAGTAGATCATAGACTTTTTGCCTGTGGCGGAAGCCCATGATTTTTTTCACCTGCTCACCGGTAAAGCCCTGTATGCTGGTAAGCTCAAGCACCATTCTTTGTTTTTGTGGCAGGGATTCTATGGCTGCCATCAGCATCTGGTGTATGTGCTTGGCCAATTGGTGTCTTTGTTTGATCTCCAGGGCGAGGTCGGGTCGGCTCATGGGCCTGGAGTCGGGGGGATAATATCCACCATCGCCAGCACCAGTGTGATCCAGGGGACTGGGGGGAAGTCTTTGAAGTAATTCACGATATAAGGTCCAGAGACTTTTCTTTTTGAAGACCTCCTGTACCTCTTCCAATATGCTGTCGAATTCGTCTGGTCCCATGTGTGGCCAGAGAGACTTCAGCCTGGTCTGTGCCTGTGTCTGAGTGAGGGCGTCGAATACGAGTGCCTTGAAAAGGGCCTGGGCTTTTTCGTCAAGCTCCAGGATCTCCTTGGGGATCCATCGTCGGCCCTGAGTTTGCCTGAACCAGTCGCGGAAAATGTTTTTTATGACAAGTGCGAGCCATGTGGTGAACCTGCTTCGCTTTCCGAACTTGTCCAGAGAGTCCAGATATTTTCTAAGGCGGTAGTAAGCCTGACCCTTGGTGTCGGGTCGTCGCAATCCTTCCAGCGCTGCAAGGAAAAGCTCTGAAGCCAGATCCCTGTCCCCTCGGCTGTAGCGACAGGCAATGGACCAAATAAACCCTGAGTATGCTCTCACAAAACTCTGCCAAGCCCCTGTATCTCCTGAGATTATTTTTTCAAGGAGCGCCACCGGCCTGGGTGCTAACTTCGGGATGTCCTTCTTTTTTGCCATGAAACAATGGTATCCCAATCCATGTTTTTTGTGTAAATTTTTGATCTTTGTACTTGGGCACCGAAAGACACGCCTGCCACCACTTTTTCGCACATGTACTGACACATGTAACAATGTAGGATAGCTCTTTTTTTTGAGGGGCTTAGGGCTCTGCTCCATAAAAGATTTCTTCTGTATGGGATATCAAAAGATGATTTCATGGAATGGGTGTGAAAAACATTGCCGACCCAAGACATCCCGTTTGCCAGAAAATCAAGTAGTTGAAATAGTTCCGGAAATTGGCATGTATGTTGCAAGTGCTGGTCCTGAGGTCTTCATTTTATTATTGGTCCCCGAGGGAATAATCAGGCGGAATTCTATATAACAATCAGATAGGTTGGAGGTTTTTTTATGCTACCCGAGATGAACGGAGAAGAACTGGAACTAGTGCTCGATACTTTGAACAGGTTTGCCAGGAAGAATTTGGACGACCAGACAATTCTGGAATTGGATGAACAGGAGCGTTGTCCTACGGATATTCTTCATGAGCTCATGGGACCAGAGGTGGGAATTCATCTGGCGTTCATTCCAACAGCTTTCGGTGGAATGGGTGGCGGAGCAAAGGCTATTTTCAGAATCTGTGAGACCGTAGCAGGAGTGGATCTCGGTGTGGCCACGTCCTTGCTGGGGGTTTCTTTGGGTACCGATCCTCTCAGGGTAGGAGGGACAGACGAGCAGAAAGAGAAATGGATGACAAGGATTGCCGAGGATGGGCTGTTGGTTGCTTATGCTGTCACCGAGCCCTCCGCCGGTTCTGATTTGGCCTCCATTCGGACCAAGGCTGTCCCGGTGGTGCGAGATGGAAAGACGGTGGCATATCGCATAGACGGGTCCAAGCAGTTCATCACCAACGGAGGGCTGGCCAATTTGTACACGGTCCTGGCCATGGCTCCGGGAGGACCAAGCTTTTTCGTGGTGGAGCGGGGAACTCCTGGTCTGGAGCCTGGACCTTCCGAGCACAAACATGGAATTCGTGCATCCAACACCACCAGCCTGAGCCTGGATGGCGTCGAGGTTCCGGTAGAAAACCTCGTAGGCGGGGTTGAGGGTCAAGGCCTTGCCCAGGCGCAGAGGGTGTTTGGTTATACCAGGGTCATGGTGGCTGCCTTTGGCCTGGCAAGTGGAGAGGCTGCTTTGCGGCGTGCCTTGGAATATGGTGCTGAAAGAGTTCAGGATGGCTCCACTTTGACCAAAAAGCCGGCCTGGACCCACAAGCTGATCGTTCCCCATGCCACAGCTCTTCAGGCTGCCCGCGCGTTTATTGAACAGTTGACCGAGCGACTGGATGCCGGCGAGCCGGATCTGGCAACGCAGGGTGCGGTGGCAAAGCTGGTGGCCACTGAATATGGAAACGCAGCGGCCGAGGCAGCCATACAGGCTCACGGTGGTTATGGGTATATACATGACTACATTGTGGAAAAAATAAAGAGAGATGTGCGCATAACGTGCATATACGAAGGAACCTCGGAGATACTGCAGCGGACTATCGCGAGGGAGGGATGGCGCCGCCATCTGCAGACAAGGGGCCGTTATTATCTGGATATGGCGGAAGAGATGGTCAACCTGGAGAGACTCAAGCCAGGCACAGGTGCCATGATGGCTGGGTCGGCGTGCAGGGTTCTGGCAGAAACCTTAGAGGTCAGCAGGGTTTCCAGACTTACGAGGCATCAACACGTATTGTTCCAGCTTGGCTGGATGATGGCCAGGGCCGAGGTGGCATGCGCTTTTGCGAGAAAGGCTGCGTCTGGTGAGCCCGACTCTTCCAAGTTGTCCGCAGATTGCCTTGTTGCCATGAGTCGACTCTGGAGTCGGAGGGTGGCGGCGGAGATTACCCGGGAAGGTATCGAGGTGGTCTGTGGAGCTGATGCATTGTCCGGTGATGACCTGCGCGCGTTCGAGGAACGTATCGGAATGAAAAATATCAATGACGGCCTGGTGGGACAGTTGGCGGATCTGGATACGGTAGCCAAGTGTCTCATAGATACCCTTTAGGACAGGGCCTTCTCGAGGAGACAAGCATGAGCAATGACAAGAACACTCCTGTTGCCATCATCGGCATGGATGCCATAATGCCAGACGCTCCTGATCTGGATGCCTTTTGGGAAAACATTCGCACAGGAAAGTATTCCATTACAGAGGTCCCGGAGGATCGTTGGCGTGCGGAAGACTATTACGATCCTGATCCCAAGGCACCTGACAAGACTTATACAAAGATCGGTGCGTTCATAAAGGACTTTTCCTTTGATTCCATACGGTACCGAATACCACCCATGGTTGCACGATCCATGGATGAGGTTCAGAAATGGGCCATTTCGGCGGCGGGTGGTGCCTTGGCGGATGCCGGATATGACAAGAAGTCTTTTGATTCCGACAGGTGTGCAGTGGTGCTGGGAAACGCCTTGGCTGGCGAGATGCATTATCTGACTACGATGAGAGTGCAGCTTCCTCGATTCATCAGGGCCTTGCAAGAATCCGAGGCTTTCAGGTCACTGGCACCCGAAGCTCAAGGTGCATTGGTAGATCAATTCAAGAAGTCGGCATTAGGCCATCTGCCCCCCATCACCGAAGACACCATGCCCGGCGAACTTTCCAATGTCATAGCAGGACGAGTTGCCCAGGTCTTCAGTTTGAGGGGACCAAACTTTACGACAGATGCTGCCTGCGCGTCGTCTTTGGCTGCTCTGCAGGCTGCCATGGCAGGTCTGCATGAAGGCCGGTATGACATGGTGCTTACCGGTGGGGTGGATTCTTCTCTAAGTCCACAATCATTCGTCAAGTTCTCCAAGATTGGCGCTTTGTCTGCTGACCTTTCATGTCCGTTCGACGCCAGGGCCAATGGTTTTGTAATGGGTGAGGGTTGCGGCATCATGATACTCAAGCGCCTCGAAGATGCAGAGCGTGACGGTGACAAGATTTACGCTGTTATCCACTCCATAGGATCGTCTTCGGATGGCAGGGGAAAGGGCATAACTGCCCCCAATCCCATTGGTCAAAAGTTAGCTGTGGAGCGTGCATACGAACAAGTTGGCATAAACCCTGCCGACATCGGCCTCATGGAGGCCCATGGAACATCCACGGCGGTGGGCGACGTGGTAGAGGCCGACACCATGGCCGAGGTTTTCAACAAAGCAGGTGCGCGCGCTGCGAGCATTCCCATGGGATCGGTCAAGTCTCAAATCGGTCATCTGAAAAGTGCTGCCGGTATCGCTTCTTTGATAAAAGCTGCGTTGGCCATATATCATAAGACTATTCCTGGCTCCCTGAACTTCGAGCAACCCAACCCCAAGATAGAGTTTGCAAGCTCTCCGTTTTTTGTACCAACCGAGACAATGGCGTGGGAGAGCGAGCATGGAAAGACTCGTCTGGCAGGTGTTTCTGCTTTCGGCTTTGGTGGAACCAATTTTCATGCTGTGCTTGGTGAATATTCACCAGACCATATGGGCACAGGTGGCGGTTTCGGTGGGGGCACCATGGGCGACAGTTTCAAGGCTGAAAAGTCCACTGATGAAGATAGGGGTAGGAAGATGTCCTTGGATGCAACGACTGAACTCGACAAGGGATTGAAGGGTGTAAGGTTTGTTTCAATTGGTGCCAATGATATGGACGAGTTGAAGGCTTCGCTGAAAACGGCGCTGGCCTCCTCGCCTTCTGCAGATCCTGTGGTTCCTCCTGACGCAGTCAGCAAGGCGAGCAAGAGGTTGGTGTTTTCCTACACTAACGAAAGGGAGCGGACCATGCGTGGAAAGCTCGCCATGGCTGCATTGGAGGAAAATTCCAGGGATCGTTGGCGTGCCATGCAGGCACAAGGCATATACTTCGGCAAAGACAAGCCTGGCAAGATTGCGTTCATGTTCCCGGGCCAGGGTTCTCAGTATATAGGAATGCTCAAGGACCTCTATGAAACAGAGCAGGTTGTGCGGGATGTCTTTGATGAAGCTGACAGGATAATGTCACCTACCCTGGGCCGACCCTTGAGTCAGTTTGTTTTTACGGATGACACACCAGAGAATCGCATGGCCTTGGTGGACACGAAGGTTTGCCAACCGGCAATGCTGGCTGCGGATATAGCTCTCATGCGAATGTTGCAAGAGCGTGGAATCACTCCTGACCTGGTCGCAGGCCACAGCCTGGGAGAATACGCCGCGTTGGTTGCAAGCGGGATGCTGGATTTCCAGGGTGCTCTGCATGCTGTGAGCGCCAGGGCAAAAGAGATGTCAGGGGTAAAGGTGGACGACGTTGGTAAGATGGCTGCTGTTTTTGCACCTGCCGACGAACTGGTAAAGCGTATCGATGGCATCGATGGCGTGGTCGTGGCCAATTACAACTCCAGGGGCCAGACTGTCATCGCTGGACTGACGGAGCCCATGCTCATGGTGATGAAACAACTGGAGTCCATGGGCATTAAAGCGGTGGAACTGGCAGTCTCCCACGCTTTCCATTCCTTCGTGGTTGCTCCGGCGGTTGAGCCCCTGAGGAAGGTCTTGGGGAAACTCGCTTTTCAAGCCCCAAGGATTCCCTTGATAGCCAACGTGGATGCAAGTCCTTACAGTGCTAATCCGGCTGACGTGGAAAAGAACCTGGACAGGTTGGCAAGCCAGGTGGCATCTCCCGTGCAGTGGGTAAAGAGTCTGGAACTGTTGTATGAAAAGGGAGCAAGGTTGTTTGTCGAAGTAGGCCCAAAGAAGGTGCTGGCAACTTTTGCCTCCGAAGTGCTGCAAGATAAAGAGGATACCTCGGTGGCTTTTGCCAACCACCCAAAGGTTGGAGACTATCCGTCCCTTGCCGGAGTAATGGCGGCGGCAGCGGCTGCAGGATACCCGAAATCAGGGTCGAAGGCAGTAGTCGAAGAACAGGAAAACAGTTGTACTGCTGTGGCTGACATGGTTTCGGAAAATGAAACCGTAGACCATTCTGCACAGGAGGTGGTGATCAGTGGTGTTGGCATGGGGCTTCCAGGCGAAGATCACCCGGTGTTTTCTGAAGACAACACACGCAGAATGCTGGAAGGCTTTCGGGGCATAGACCCAATAGACCTTCAACACAGGGACAGGCTGGCAAGTCAACGCATCGTCAGATTGGTCAAGGACGCACCTGGCGGCCCAGCCTTCGAGGTAATAGACGAGCCGGACAAGGTGGCTCGTCTCACAGGGAGGCGCGGCTCGTTCGATCTTGCAGAGGAATTCGGTGTCCCGCAAGAGCGGGTTGAGTCATACGATATTACCACCAGGTTGGCAATTGGTGCCGGCTTGTTGGCCCTCAGAGATGCCGGCATCCCCCTTGTGATGCATCACAAAATCGCTTCTACAGGAAAGAAGCTGCCTCTCGGGTGGCGATTGCCCGAGGATTTGTCTGATTCTACAGGCATCATTTTTGCTTCTGCATTCCCTGGTTATGACGAAATGCTCAAGGGGGTCGAGCAGCGTACCAAAGCGCAGCGACTTGAAGCCAGGCTGGAGGAACTGCGTCTGATAGAGAAAGAGGTCGGCGAGCTTCATACGGTAAGACGTCGCATCGAGCAAATCGAAAAAGAGCTTGGAGATGGTTTCCATCTGGACCGGAAGTTCATTTTCAAGGCCCTGTCCTTTGGCCATGCTCAGATGGCTGAACTCATCGGGGCCAGGGGGCCCAATGTTCAGGTGAACGCGGCATGTGCTTCCACGACCTTGGCGGTATCCATGGCACAGGACTGGATCAAGCTTGGCAGGTGCCACCGGGTTCTGGTCATCGGAGCAGATGACATCACCAATGAAAGACTGGCTCCTTGGCTGGTGGGCGGTCTTTTGGCAACCGGTGCTGTTACCACTGAACCAGAGCTTGAAAAGGCGGCCCTTCCATTCGATCGACGCAGGAACGGGATGATTCCGGGTATGGGTGCCGTGGGGGTGGTGGTGGAAAGACACTCGGAGGTCAAAAGACGTGGCATGAGGGCGCTTGCCAGGTTGCTTGGCGCAGAAATAGCCAACAGCGCATATCATGGAGCGCGGCTCGATCCGGAGCACATCGCGCAGGTGGTTGCGAGATTCATCGATAGAATGGAGAAAAAGTATGGTCTGAACAAAAGCGAGTTGGCACGACAGGCGGTGTTTGTGTCTCACGAGACCTACACACCGGCGCGGGGTGGTAGTGCTGCAGCAGAGATCGCAGCCCTCCGCAGGGCCTTCGGAGATGACGCCAACAAGCTGGTCATATCAAACACCAAGGGATACACGGGGCATCCCATGGCGGTTGGCATAGAAGATGCCGCCTCCATACGCATGCTAGAGCACCAGAAAGTTCCACCTATTCCCAACTTGCGTGAACCGGATCCTGAGCTGGGAGACCTGGATCTGTCCCAAGGTGGAAGTCGTCCCATAAGATACGCCATTCGCATGGCAGCAGGCTTTGGATCCCAGGTGGCCATGAGTCTGACCGAAAGAATAGATGGTTGTGAAGAGAGAATTGCAGACGAGGCGACCCACAGAGCCTGGCTGGAGGAGATAAGCGGAATAAGGAACGTGCAACTTACGGTAGAGCACAAGACCCTGAAAGCCGTCCCTTCTGAAGATAAGGCAGAGACTGAGAAAGAAAAAATCGCCCCGGCAGAGCCTGCAAGAGCAGAGCCGGAAGAGCTTGCCATACCTGTTGAAAAACCGGAAGAGATCCGGCAGCAGGCTGCTTCACAGCCGCAACAGCCTGCAGAGACAGCAGAGCAAGAGACTGAAAGGATTGTAGCTGCAGCATACAGCGAAGAGCAGGTGCAGGAGAAGATCCTGGGCATAGTGGCAGACAAGACGGGATATCCTGTGGACATGCTGGAACTGGACCTGGATCTGGAAGCAGACCTTGGCATAGACACGGTCAAGCAGGCGGAGATGTTTTCCGAGATACG
>JALVPF010000267.1 GCA_027031935.1 Myxococcales bacterium
CTACAACGGGGAGGCAAACCACGGCGAGATGGACGTTGATTGCGCTGGCACCTGCCCCAATCGCTGCGAAGCTGCGCAGGCATGCGAGCAGAACTCCGATTGTAATACGGGCAGTTGCGACCAGGGCGTCTGTGTCCTTGTAAGCGATTGCAGCCGGATTCTCGAAGCCAACCCTGACGCGGTGGATAATGACTACATGGTCGATGTCGATGGCGAAGATGGGCTTGGCCCCATGAAGGTCACCTGCGACATGAGCACAGAAGGTGGCGGTTGGACATTGGTTCTCAATTACCTGCACCGCGGTGGCACAAACCCCATGACCGAGGTTCTTGCAGACAGGCTGCCAATAAAGGGCTCAAACGCACTGGGGGCGGACGAATCAGGCACCGAGTACTGGGGTCATGCCGGAAATGCCCTGCTTTCATTGATGGACGTTGCACAGGTCAGATTTACTGGGAGCACATCCAATCATGACAGGCGTATAAACTTCTCCACCACAAACGCCGACTGCATAAACTACCTGAAAACAGGTACTGGCGGATGCGACGGCATAGTCACCGATTTTCAAGCACTGGCAGGTCACACGGCAAACTTGCCTGCGGAAGCAACTCACTTCATGCACGATTTGGGCGACTACGCCTTGACAAGCCACACTTTCTTCAAGGCTGCCACCTTCCACTGGCTCATAGGACCACCCAATTATTCTCGCTGGGAGGTGGATGACTATCCCGGCAATGCCAATTTCCACACCCTGCACAGGGTATGGGTGCGGGGAACGCCGGAAAAATGCACAAACTCCGAGATTGATGATGGTGAAGAGTGGTTTGACTGTGGTGGATTCTGTCCCACCCCATGCCCCACTCTCGGTATCACCGACCCTTGCAGCAGCAACAGAAGATGCATAACAGGCGTTTGCGACAATGGATCCTGTTCCCTTCGGTCAAGCTGCCTGGAGATTCACAACGATGCTCCGGATGTACTAAGCGGCGACTATATAATAGACCCTGATGGAGACGGGCCAATGGATACCACCTGGGCCTCGTGCGACATGGCAAGAGATGGAGGTGGCTGGACCCTGGTACTCAACTACCTGCATGCGGCCAACACCACCCCAGACCCTGTTGCCAGTGACACCACTCTACCCCTGAAAGGGGGAACAGTGCTCGGCCCTGACGAAAGCGGTACTGACAAATGGGGCCACTCCGGCAACTCGCTTATGGCAGCACTGAACCCCACGGAGGTTCTGTTTTTCGGTATCACCTCTGATCACCCGAGAAGGATACATTTCAAGACAGGTCTGCCTACCGTTATCGAATACTTCACCACGGGTCAGGGTGGGTGTAACGGAATCAAGGATGCATCTACCCCCATGTCCGATCACAGCGCCAATTTGCCTTTCAATGCAGAATTTTTCTGGCAAGACAAGGGAAATGCTGCCATGACGGATTTTCCTTTCTACGGCCCACTTGGAAATATCAATCTCCACTGGGGCATAGGAGCAAATGCGAATCATCGCTGGGAAGTGGATAACTTTCCAAATGGTCCGCAATTTTCAACCCTACACAGAATATGGGTGAGATAAACCCTGATAGTGGCCGGAAAATGAATACCCCGCCATGACAAACGTTTAATATTCGAGTATTATTACTTAAAATGCCTGCTTATCTAGCGCGATTTTGCAAAATGGTGTGCAAATCAGCGGAGGCGACTCATGAAAAAATATATCTTGGTAGCTTGTCTGGCAGGGTCTGTGTCACTGATGGTAGCTTGTGGCAACGACTCTGGCAAGGAAGAAATAGGTTGCGACTGGTTCGCAGGAGACAACTGCTGGAAGAGCACTGTAAACCAGGCCAAGGACTGTCTTCCGGACGAAAACACCTCCGGGACCCTCAGTGACGATGGCACTGAGTGTACCTATGAAGATGGCACCAAGGTGATCTTCAACAATCCCTACGACTCCACTGCCCTGGATAAGGACACCTACCTGTGGGATTTCGAAATTCGAGGTCCATCCGGTACGTGTCTTTCCTACAAGGAGCAATCAGACGGGGGATTCGAGGTAAGTTCCTCTGCTGGCACCTACAAAGAAAGCGGTTCAGCCATGGTGGACATAAGCTGTCCTAACGGCAGTGAATACAGCGCAAACGGATTCAAGCTCTTGAGCTGTGAGCAGGGTCTGTCCATCCTCCCGGGCAAGGCATACTCATGGACAGAGAACTCCATATATTTCAGCCTGCTAGGCTTTGGAGAAAATGCCCTTCTGATAATCGGCTGCTCCAGATAGACTCACCGTAGCCTCGAATATACTCGAGATGAATTTCGTATTCCAACCAACTATCTGAAATATATAAATTTTCAACTTCTTCTGTTGCCATGACGCTACAGCGCAAAAAAGCATGACAGCAAGTTATCCACATGCTCCTTCTAGCCTGCCGAAATGAATAGGGAAAAAATATGACCTGGAGAACAATACCTGTGGCATGAATGTTGCTGTATGCAAACATAGTTGACATATAAATCAATACAGGAGCCCAGACATGAAAAAGTTCATGCACATTATCCTGATAGCCCAACTGTCATTCATGGTGTTTTTGCTGACGGCCTGTGGACCGCAGGCCCAGGGCCTTGACCCTGCCGAGGAGCAAAACTATCTCGGTGCTGCAGATGGATTCGGAGACGAGCCGGATTTCGACTGCCAGGTGGTGTTGAGAAATGTCGGACGGGTTCCCAATGGACCTGGATACACCACAACCTGCGATCTGGGCACATCCACGGACGAGTATTGCAGGTACATCTGGACAGGCGAAATAGACGTGGACGCACGCACCGTATCTGAGCTGCAAGGTGTGTTCGTGCTTTTCAGCACCAGCGAGACCGGCGAGGATTGGTACCAGGTCGAGGCACAGGCAGAAGGCGAAGCAGCAGATGGCTTTGTGCGCTATTCTTTCACCATAGACCAGTTCACGCCCAATCCCGGCATGAGCATGACCAGCCTGAACCAGACGACCATAAACCTGATTCCATTCGTTCTTAGAAACAGCTCGGTTCGCGTCTTCGACCACAACCGTATCTCCAATCCTGTAGCTTCCTACACCTTGAACTATGACAACCTCTGGAGCCTGGACGACGAACCGGGAGTGTGCATGCCCCTGGCCCAACGGGCCCCGGTCTGGCATTTTTACTCCGGCTGGTACGACACCCTGGAAAACGGTCCCCTCGTGGCCGGTGGCAGTGTGAAAATTGATTACGATGGACAGAGATTGCGCGACAATCAGGATTGTCTCGGATCGCAGGGACCCGTATCTTCCACCACCATATATGCCTCGTGGTCCATCGATGGAGGAGAAGTTCAAACAGCCCAGGTTGAAAATTATATAGAATCCTGGGGCTACGCGTGCCAGGGACAGGAGCCTCCGTGTATCACCCTGGACAAGGACCAGCCGAGCATAGATATTCCCACTGGCAGCAAGGACCTGCAGGTTTGGTTCTACTGCAAGCCAGGGTTTTCCCAGGGAGCAGAGGCCAACTGGAAGTACGACTCCAACCTGGGCCAAAACTACCACCAGTACATAGCCCAAAGCGCAAATCCCATTGACTGGGCCGGTGCGTGGCAGCGCTATGCTTCAAGGTCCGGCTTCGTGTTTGACCTGCCAGAGCCCCTAGAGTACCACGGTTTTTCCAACATGGGTTGGGCAATACAGGCTCAGGTCTACGTGAAAGGATTGACAGACCAGCACATGGTAGATGATCACCTGGTAAAGGCCTATGTGGAATCGGATGTTTTCGGATGCGAGCCAGGTGGTGAGACGGAAGTGCGGGAGATCACCTTGGTGGACACCCACCAGGGAGATTTCGGAAACAACTCCCTCTATCGATGGGGCTATGAGGGTGAGTTGCTGCATTGTCCTGTACAGGGCACTTATCATTACAGGTTTTTGTTCTCCGCAGATGGGGGACTGACCAAGACACCATTAGGTGCAGCAAGTGACTTGGACCAGCCGGGTGCAGAGCAGTTCAGGACCATCGAGTATTCGTACCAATAGGCTTCTCCTTTCATTCCCGCCCCACTCTGCTGCCCCCGCTGATCTCAACCGAATCAGCTATCAAAGAGCATCTATACCTCCAAGTATACGGGCTATCGCCATGGAGCTTCCCCGCGCTGACTCATGTACCATGGGCTCTTGCTGACAAGGCGAAATGCCCGGTCTAGAAATCAACTTGATGATGATTCCCTCATCTGCTATCAAAATATACTCAAACACAGGTAATAATGGAGACCCCATGAGTTTGCACGCCAGCGTGGAGCTGAGACAGGTACTTGCAGAAGCAGAGGACATTGCAACACAGGTCAGTCAACGCCTGACAACGGCCCATCTCCTCTTAGGGCTTTTCACCCTGGAAAACAGGGCCAAGATCCTTCTGAACGAAAAGGGAATAGATGAAGACACTCTCCTGGAGTATGTGCATACGACGTCTAACGAATCGCCTGATGCGGTAAAGTCGGTGAAGAGAAAGGCCGCAGAGATCGCTTCAGGTGCCGGTGCACCGGCTGTCGACTGCCTCCACCTGCTGGTTGCCATTTGTGGATTGCGTCACAGCGTGGCGTTTCAGCTCCTGGAAAAGTCCGGCCTTTCGGTGGCGCAGTTTCGCAACATGGCCTTGTCCTATGTAACATCAGGTTACCCGCGTCGCCTGACCGTAAAAAAAAGATCATCCAAATCCCGTGGGCGTCAAAAAGTCGAGGTCAACCTCTCCTCCCCCCCGGCACGGTCACGTTCTGTGTCCTCCGCACCTGCCGTGGAACGAGGCCCCGTGGATGAAGACGGCAGACCGGAGATAGGATTTGCCCAAAGGCCCATGGATGAACCCGCAGGTATCGAAAACGAAGAGCAGGATGATGGGCCTT
>JALVPF010000268.1:0-11942 GCA_027031935.1 Myxococcales bacterium
AATCCCAAAAGCATCAGAACCTGATACCATCCCGAGCTGTCATGATTTGAGCTCCGGCATCCACAACCGGATGGTGGTGGCTGTTGCTCTAATTTACAGTCCTCATCCTCCATGTCTGCTTTACCGTCGCAGTCATTGTCCAGCCCATCATCGCATAGGGCTTCTGTAGCTTGGGCTGGTTCAGCAGGAACACATTGTGGGATTTGTCCGTTTTCACATACAGGCATATCGACCTTGCAGACCCCGACACCGCATGACCGGGTGCCGAGATCTTCATCGGTGTTTCCGTCACAGTCGTCATCCACGAGGTTGCATGCTTCTTGAGCTTCGGGATTGATGGTAGCGTCCGAATCGTTGCAATCATCTCCGCTTGGACAGGCCGAGGTTTTTCCGTCATATCCGTCTTGATCTGCGTCGGTGCAGCCGCTTGCACAGGCTTCACCTTCGTCCGTCTGTCCATCGCAGTCGTCATCTATGTCGTTGCACCATTCGAAGGCACCCGGGTAGACTTCGGCTTCACTGTCGTTGCAGTCGTCACCGGATGGACAGTGCTCCTCTTGTGCCATGTATCCATCACCGTCCTGATCTGAGCAAGACTGACAGTCCGATTCATCAGTCTCAGCATCACAGTCGTCATCCTTCTGGTTGTCGCACTGCTCGATACCACCGGGCTTGATATAAGGATCTTCATCATCGCAATCCTCACCACCACAAGTTGCAGATTCGAAACCATCCGAATCGGAATCCTCGCATGGGCAGGACTGGTCCAGACCATCACAGTTCTGATCGATGCCGTCACCGCAAATCTCCTCAGCACCGGGATGGATATCGGGGTCATTGTCATTACAGTCTGCGGGTGGTGAAAATCCGTCGTTATCAGAATCAGTGGACCCGGCACAGGGGTCGTCTTGAAGGGTTTTTACGATATCGAATTCGTCGATTACACCCTCTCCGCCCTGGAAACATCCGGTGCCCGATACCCGCTGGGTCCTTATGTGCATGATGTTGTTGCTGATGGTGATGTGCACGTAGTGGTGTTTTGCATCTCCGACTTCCAGCCCATCTTCCTTTGGCCTGAAGCTGTATATGGGGTCCATGGCTGCACCACCACCACCTGAGACCATGTAGCAGGTGCCTTCGTCATAGGATGAGACCACCTGGCCGCCTCGCATGGGTTTGTATCGTTCGTATATGTGGTCATGGCCTGTGAAAACAAGGTCTACATGGTACTGGTCAAAAAGGGGAATGTATCCCCATGTCTTTCCGTCTTCGTTGCTTCCATGGGATCCTGAAGAGTATACGGGGGTGTGAAAATACACCACTTTCCACATTTTGGTCGTCGTGGAAAGATCCTGTTCCAGCCATGCATATTGGGTATTGAAGTCAGAGGTGTACATGGAAATCGCTGCGAAGTGGGTGTTTCCATAGTCAAAAGAGTAAAAGTCCTCGGTATTGTCAACGTTGTTTCTGGGTAGAGTGAATATGCGATTATATAGTGCTCCATCACCATCAACGCTGTCGTCGTCGTGGTTTCCTATGCAGGGAATCAGGGCCACGTCTGCCATCCACGGTTCCGAAGTGTCGAGAAAATCTTTCCATTCGTTATCGTGGGAACCGTCCATCACCAGGTCGCCAGAGTTGATGACAAAAGAGACACCTTGTTCTGAAATTTGTTCAAAGACCGAGGCCCAGCATGTGGATGTGCCTGAGAGATTGCCCCGGTTGTCGGCTGCAATACCAAAGGAAAATGGGGTACACTGATCAGCAGGAGCGGTCCTGAAAGTATGGTCATCGCTCCAGCCAGTGGCCTGGTCTCCGACCCTGTAATGATAAAGAGTATCCGGGGTCAATCCTGTCAGCTCCGCACTATGGACGATGCCCATGGCTCCACCCACATCGTCTTCGGTCCCCTGTGCCTCTGAACCATATGATTGGTCCAGGCCGTATTGAACCTTTGAGCCCTCCTGAGACTCTGTATTCCAGGTGATATAGATCGATGAGGTCGAATCGGAAGATGGCGTAATGCGGACCCACTTTGGTGCTGCATGGGCAGATGGAGACAAGATTGTCATGATAAAAATTGATTGTCCAAGTACAAAAGAGGCCTTTTTCATAAGAATACTCCAACGATTGATTCCGTCTATCTACTATTCGTACAACTATTCGTAACGCAGGGCGCTGATGGGGTCAAGGTCTGCCGCTTTTTTTGCCGGAGCAACACCAAAAAAGATGCCCACCGCAACTGAAAATCCAAAAGCGACCATGACGGCCCAGAGGGTGATTTTGGGAGGGGGAAACTCGGGGACAGCCGAGCTTATGCCCAATGAAATGAGTGCACCCAGTAAAAGTCCGATGGCACCCCCAATCAGGCTGATTACAATGGACTCGATCAGAAACTGGATCATGATATCCATGCGTCTGGCACCAACGGCTTTCCTGACTCCGATCTCCCTCGTCCTTTCCCTGACAGAGACCAGCATTATGTTCATTATCCCGATTCCGCCCACCAGGAGTGATATGGATGCGATCCCCAACAAAACCAGGGTCATGGTGGAGGTAATGCGGTTTGCTGTAGCCAGGAGATCGGCCTGGCTTATTATGGTAAAGTCCTCTCGGTTGTTGTGTCTGTGCTTGAGAATCTGCCGTATGTCGGAGATTGCCGGTTGAAGGTTGGTGGGGTTGGCTGCTTTTATGCTCAGGCTGCTGAGGCCTTCCTGGTTGAACATGTCCAAGGCACATGTGACAGGGATGAAGACCACCTCGTCATAGTCTATGCCCAGTGACTGTCCCTTTGGTCTCATGATTCCCACGATTCTGAAACGCGTATCAGATACCTTCACCGTTCTACCCAGGGCAGATGTGTCTCCAAACAGTTCCTTGGCAATGGTCTGTCCGATTACGGCAACCCTTCTCCTTCCGTCAGAGTCCTCCTTCAAGAGAAATCGTCCGCTTGCGACCTTGAGGTTGTGTACCTTGAGATATTGTTCATCCGTGCCCAACACAACCGAATCTCTGGACAGGGAACCATTTTCTATGGCGGCACCTCCCACCACTCGTGGGGCAACACCCATGATATTATAAGATCGCTGCCCGAGGGCTCGTGCGTCATCCACGGTCAATTTATGAACTGTCGAAAGAGCGCCCCCGTGTCCGCCCCCCTTCGTGTTTCTCTTGCCAGGGGTTACAAACAGCAGATTGGAGCCCATTCCTGCAAAAATGTCCGTGAGGTAGGTCTTCAGTCCTTCTCCTATGGATACGAGGAGTATTACTGATGCGACTCCTATTATGACGCCCAATGTAGTCAGGAAAGATCTGAGCTTGTTAGACTTGATGGAGTCTAGGGCGACCTGGGTTTGCTCCAGCATGTCCATGATACATTCCTTAGCGGCCGGTATCTGACACTATGTGCCCGTCGACGATTTCGACCTGTCTGGGAGCAGTGGAAGCAAGTGCCCTGTCGTGGGTTACAAGCACGAGTGTAACACCCGAATCCGCGTTGAGCTTCTCGAAAAGTTTGATGATCTCTCTTCCAACCTCCTGATCCAGGTTGCCGGTAGGCTCATCGGCCAGCAGGATGGAAGGATTATTTACCAGCGCCCTGGCTATGGCCACGCGCTGTCTTTGACCTCCCGAGAGTTCAGAGGGTTTGTGGTTGGCCCTGTTTGCCAAATCCACCTTTGAAAGAGCTGCGAGTGCTCGTTCTTTTCTTTCTCGTCTTCCGGTGCCTGCATACAGAAGTGGCAATGCCACGTTCTCCACGGCTGACTGGCGCGGAAGGAGATTGAATGTCTGGAAAACGAAGCCGATTTTGCGATTGCGTACCGTTGCCAGTGCATCATCGCCCATTTCAGATACAAGTTCTCCATCCAGTCTGTATGTCCCTGAGGTGGGACTGTCCAAGCACCCGATTACATTCATCAGAGTGGATTTGCCTGAGCCGGATGGTCCAACAATGGACATGTGAGCACCATCCTCCACTGTCAGGCTGACTCCTCTGAGAGCGTGGACCTTTTCCGCCCCCATGGTGTAGACCTTTTTTACATCCTCGATTTCGATCATCGACAGCCACTCTTTCCTGGCCAGGGCAAGCAGATCAATATGCTACGGCTTTGCTGAGGCCGGTCTGTTGCGTCTTTACTGCAACTCCATCAGCAAGACCAGGTGCATCCAGGGTTACGATGACCAACTCTCCCTGGTGTAATCCTTCAGTCACTTCCGTCCTCTCCCAGTTGGTCAGGCCACACCTTATGGTACGCAGCTTTGCGAAACCTCCTGACAAAACATATACCTGTTTTTTCTCACCGCGTCTCAGAACGGATGAGGTGGGAATCCAGAGTACGTCATCTCTCCTTGAAACCACGACCTCTATGTCGGCAGACATGCCAACCTTGAACTTGTCCGCACCTTCCTGCAGGCTGATTTCCACGTTCAGTGACCTGTTTTGCCGCAGATCTTTTTCCACAACCGGGGAGATATACGAAAGTTTTCCATGAAATGGCTTGTTGGGGTACGCATCCGTCTCCACCCTGACATCCATCCCAATCTTCAAACGACCTGCGTCTGCCTCATCAACGGCAGCTTCGATGATGACGGTGGAATCATCCACAATCTCGCAAAGTGCGGTGGCGGGAGAGACTGTCTCCCCAATCTCCACGGAGACTTCCACAACAATACCGTCGAACGGTGCCTTTATCCTTGTATCCGAGTATGCGGTTTGAGCCAGTTCCAGCGATGCCCGGAGCTGCGAGAGCTTGGCCTCGGATGCTGCAACAGCTTCTTTTGCAAGATCGAATTCAGCCTGAAATTTTTCCAGTGTGCCCGCTGCGAGCACCCCCTTGGCGGCAAGACGCGAGTTTCTCCTAAGAGATGTCTCTGCCGTCTTCAGACGGAGTTCGGCCGTACGGTATGCGATCATGCCTGCCTGAAGGTTTGCTTTTGCAAGCTTTATCCTTGCGTTGAGAGATGCAGAATCGAGCGCAATAAGTAATTGCCCCGCAGAGACCCTCTGTCCGCGAACGACGTTTATTTTCTCAACTTTTCCCGTTGTTGATGGTCTGAGGATAGCCTGGTGCCTGGATTTTACCTCTCCACCCTGAATGGACTGTACCACGGACTCCACTGTGCCCTTTAGTACAGGTACACACCTGACCATGAGAAGCTTTTTAGGCCACCATGCCCATATGACAAAAATACAGATGGCCAAAAGCACGAGCTTGATGCTGCGCCTGAACCAAAGTTCTTTTCTCGAAAGTTCTTTTACCATGGCACCTCTTGCTGGTCCGGCAAACAGACCAGACCCAACAGGCAAGCGTTTCAATCTTGCCTGTTGAGCATGGTGCGAATGTTATCACATGAAATCGTGATGGTTCTAGTTTTCGACAAAAGATAAACTGCTAGTAGACTCCGCGCTCTTCAGGGGTGCCTAGCTGATATGCGTCAAGAGCTTCTCTCAGGTATGCCGGGACAGAGATGTAATCCCTGAGCATCATGCAAAAACGGTTGGAGGAACAAGTACACTTGGTGTTATCGTTCTCATCGCAACCTTCAACTCCGCCAACCGGACTTCCGTTTTCATTGATGTGAGACAGGAAGGGGTCGTACTTGACGATGGGAAGTCCGGTATTGGGATCCAGATCGGGAATATACCAGTCAGGGTTGCCATCGCCATCCAGGTCAGGACCATCGGTGACTTCGTATGCCTGCTGCAGAAGATTGTTCGCATACTCCAGCACCCTGGCTGCAATTCCTCGCTGTACCGACTCGCCAAAGATTGTTTCCTTTCCGAAGGTTTTTGCAACGTAAGTCTTTCCCAAAGGGTTGTGGAATTCTATCCTGTTGGCAAATTCAGGATCTGCATCGACTCCCAGCTCCCAGATGCGCATGAGGTCAAGCCAGTTCATGTGCTGATTTTCCGGTAGATACATCATGGTCCAGGCGATGAGGAACTTGTATTGTTCCCATCCAACCTGGGGATCGATCACCACCGTGTGTTCCGGCACCCTGGGGTCAAATTGGGAATCATCCTTGCCCGAAAGGGTGGAACAAACATTTGTTCCGTTTGCAGGGAAGCAGGATTTGGGCTCATCTCCCCACCATGAGGTCCAGCCAATGGCGTCCTGGGGATACATGTCGCTTCCTACCACCGGGTTGCCCTGGGCATCGGCGACCAATCTGGGGCCTTTCATCCAGTCATCTCCGGTAAGGTTGTTGGCCAGCCAGCGTCGGTAACCTTCAGGGAAGAGATCTGCAAGAGATACCGCACGGTATCGTGGGTCCACGAAGTCTCGCCTGGAGTCGGAGATGAAGTTGTCAACCGACTCGGTCATGAGCATGGCAGTGTTGATCTTGTCGTAATAGGAGCCGGCGTTGATGGTGTAGTCGCGATCGTATTCACCCTGATCCTCGGCGAGCATATTTTCCACGGCTTTTCCACCCAAGCCGATATTGCCGTAAACTCCAGTGGCACCGTTTGGTATGATCACCTTTGTGGGTCCAGGGTTGGCGATTGCGTCACGGGCAGATCTCAGCACCGGGTCTCCGTTTTTGAAAAAGTGGTCGCCAATTTCGGGTCTCGCCAATTGTCTCGCGAAATGGTCGAAGGCCATTCCTGAAGCGAGAATATTTTCTCCAAAAAATTCCCCTGCTATATATGGCCACAGTGTATCGAAGTCGTATCCGATCTCCACCGCAAAGTCCTCGTAGACGTTTTTCATGAGCCCAAGGCCTTTTGCTCCATCACGAAGCTTTTCATTATAACGCACCAAGGTGCGATTCGCTGCGTGTCGAACACTGAAGCCTTGGCGTCCGCGACGGTAATTGTCAAAGATATGATCCACTTCCTGCTGTGTGATGAAATAGTTGAAAATCTCGTATGCGTCCGCTCCATTGTCATGACGGTAGACACTCAGATTTCCGAGATCAGCCCATGAGTCCGTTGCAAATCCATAAGGCATCCTGGTCCTTCCCTCGGGGTCGATAGCAGGGCCACCCCTGTAATAACCAGGTTGCTCCGATGGTAGAGGCAGTCTCAACGCCTTCCAGGTGAGATAATCGACCTTTTCCTGTTTACACCGCGTGTACTGGCCGTTTACCTTGACGATTAGTCCGTCGAGCAGTGGGCTCCACTTGCCATCCCTGTCCTCATCCCATACTGCGGGTTTGAACGCGTTGATATCGTTGATGGCTTTGCAGTTGTTTATCAGACCATATTCATCCTGGAGTTCGCTGTAGTGAAATTCGTTTACGGTCTCCTGAAGGCCGTTCCAGCGACCGGGTTGGATACCGAGGATGCCACCGAAATTGTCCATCTTGTAGAGCATGCTCATACCCTTTGGGGTCCCTGCATTGTATTCGTCGCTGGCGTGTACCGCCACTACGTCGCCATAAAACATGCGAGCGGCGGCAAAGTCGAAGGCACCCAATCCCAGCAGATCCTGGGTGATCTCGCCAGGGTAGTCCATGACGCTGGACTGGGAGAACATCCATATAAGATTGTCCTGCTCCTCATCTGTGACAGGATCGAAATACCTGGGACCCACGCACTGATTGCCATCCTGGGTCAGATCCTGACAGATGTTCGTAACCTGGCCGTCCCTGGTACGAAGCTGCCAGTACTGAGGCCTGTATCCCCAGGCATCGGACGAAGAGACAAAATTGTGTCGTAGACCAATGGAGTGGCCCATTTCATGAACTATGACTGCATATTGCATTCTGTCGGAGAGGAATCTTCGCATTCTCTCTGCCCGCTCCTGCTGCACTGCCAGAGGATCGCTGGGATTGAAAGAGCCGAACTTGGCCTCCATGACCTTGGTGAGTCCGGTAAGGGAAATGGGTGCAAGGGCTTCTTCCGGACTGCTGAGGATACATGAGCCACGTTTTGCCAGCGCCTCTTCTCTGAGGTTATACAGCTGTCGCCGTAACGAAGGATTGGCACCTCTAAGAGGTGAAGCAATATCCATGACGCTCTTGGACATGGGCATCCCTGCAATTCCATTGAGTTCCTGGATCATTGGTGTCATCAGGCCGGCTTCGAAGGAGGTGCCGGCTGCAGACTGTCGTCTGGCAGCATATTCAGAGGAAAAGGCCGAAGGTACTCCTAAGGCGGCTTTGACGCCCTGGAGTTGTTCTTTGAGCTTTTGTGCTTGTATCAGAATCTGATTGCTGACCATGGATGGGCGCGTGTCTCCCTTTAGGCGGATCTGATCCTCTTGTCCGCCAGTGAAACGTGCGATCTTCTTGGTTATCTGCTCCCTTGTCAGCATGGGCAAAACACCACTCTTTGCGGCTGCCCTGGCTGCGTCTGCCCAGTTTTTTATGTTCTTTCCTTCCGTGATGTCCTCGGGTTCCAACTCACCTGCAATGAGACGTAGCTTGTCAACTATCAACTGGCTTACATAGTCGTTGACCCATGCCCAGGTGTTTACGCTTGTGGAGATGACTTCACCGGTGAGAGGATCGTCTGCGCTTACCATGATACCCCATGGGGACGGCGTCTGTGGCTGCTCGATAACGTTGACCTGGTGGTAGCGAAGGTCTCCCATACGGACCGTAAGTGCCTGATCACAAATCTCTATCATCTCCTGGTCGTCGTTTTGACGAGCCTGGAAACAGTCGTAGGCGGTGTATCCCTGGGGAAGTCTCCTGTCACCACATTGTTCCGGATCGTCGAACTGTACAGGACTGTGACAGAGGACTATTATCTCGGGCATTTTTGCTATGGCGATAACCCCAGGATCATAGCCCCTGGCCTGTCCGACCTCATCTGCGACCTGGTCACAGTCCTTGTCGAAATAGGCCTTGCCGTGTCTGCATGCATCCACTTCACGCGCCAGCTTGACCGCATCCACATTGTCGTCCTCCTGGCCGAAGAACATGGGGTATTTTTCTGTGCAGTTTGAACCGCCGGTGGCCTTGCACTCTGCGTACTGAGCCGAGCGCACCGCCATACGCAGGGCTACGTCCCATTCATGGGCTGCCATGTCAGAGGGCTCGAAAAATTCGGGGTAACCAGAGTTAGTGTAATACCAGGCAATGGTCTTGGGTGTACGTTGCGCATACGGTAAGGTACACCTTTGCCTGAACTTGTCGCAGTGTGAACCCGGTCCTACGCTTTCACACTCGTCGTCTGTACCGTTCCTGTCGAAGTCGCGGTTTGCGTCTGATCCGAACGGAGTCGTCTCGGGAGTATAACAGGGCACCTCGCCCTTCATGTTTTCGGGATCATTGTAATAGTGGCTTCGTTCCCAGATGTCATACCTATTGATGAGCCTGTGCCAGAGTTCGTCGCTCATACCATAGTTGCGAGCATAACCGTATCGTTCTGTATAAAATGCGCCATAGGCCTGGAAGCGGTACCCGTCCCAGTTTACGGGCTCGTAGTCATCATCAACGACTTTTCGATATGACTGGCGAATGGTCAGCTCCACCGGGCTGCAAGTGCCTGCAGGGTAGGTGCCATCCATGAAGTCGGCAGGAAGGAAACATGCAGGAAAGGAATCGATGCCCCAACCGAAGGAACTAAGATCGATGACCTCTGGTTGTGCAAATGCCTTGTTGGTCACGTCGAAATATCCGTCTTGCTCATCGAAGTAGGGGGCGTTGGGATCCGATGGGTCCGTGACGTCATATGCCAGGGGCTCGTACGTGATCCCTCCGAAAATCCCGAGCATGCTCAAGGTGTCGAAATCATAGTTGTCCGTGTTGAGGTTCTTCGACCAGTCCACCCGCATGTACTTGCGCTCATACCATGGCCTGTCAGTGGTGTTTTCCTCCTTGATGTTCAAGCGCTCACCGGTGGTAGGGTTATATGCCCTGACGATATCAAAGTGCTTTTCGATCTTGAAAGCTGCAACTATGATTCCATCATTGGTCGCTTTTCCTGCACCCTTGCCGTCAGAACCTTCGACTCGTTCATAGGCCAGTCTGCCCAGAAGGAGATCCTCGGTGATCTGCCACTTTATCCTGGTCACCGGCTGGGCGTAAGTGGAGGTGAACAATCCGTCCTGGGCAGCTCCGTAACCAACATCGATCAGGGTGGCGCGAGCCCAGAACTCAGGGTTGTCTGAAGGATCCTGGAGATCCTCGCCTACGAAGAACGATTTTTCCAGGGCATATGGTTGAACCCTGTCAACGGTATCACGCTGTTCAGCACAGCCAGCAGCAAGTCCCAGCGCAACAAGGACCCATGCGGTCATCAAGGATGAACAGAATCTCTTACAGATCATATTGGTTGCTCCTTTGTGTTTCCCCGCCCGTGATCGTCGAGATCAGAACGGCAGCATCAATTCGGAAATCAATGTAGACAATGGAATATGGGTTATAGAATGGATTGTAGAAATCTGAGTCAGGCCCAAGTTGCGGACTGATGGTCTGATATCCTGCTATGACATCCAGGTACCGTAATGGCCTGAAGGTAACTTCCGCCACGAAAATGGAAAGAAAACGTGCATTGGAATCAGGCTCAGGCTCGAAAGACGTGCCAGCATTTCCATCAAATGAATAAAGCCAGTCGATCACCTGCCCGTAGACCATGGACAGGTCCAACCACGGCAATATCCCCAGCCATGCGTCTGCTGTCCACTGAAAGCGGTACATGGGATTACGCACACCGGTGTTGTAATAAGAATCGCAGCCGGTGGAAGACACGGAACAGGATGAGATCAAAGGTGTCTCCCGCTCCGCGGTGGTGTATCTGTAAAAAGAAGGTCCTGTTCGCAGGTTGAATCCCAATTGAAATCCCTGAAGCATGTCGAAGCCACGTGACAGGCGCACTCCGGGTCTGATGGCCATGACCATGGTCCTGGCCAGAGAAGCCTTGCTGGTGGGTAAGTAGAGGTTGACATCCGCCGAAAGGTCTACCTCTATCACCGGGATCTTCCAAATCCTGGACATGCCCAGTCCAATGGACAAGTCGCCCAAGACGGTTTCCCCCCGGTAGGTTGTGTCGTCTGCGTTTGTAAGTTCCCTTGTTATATCCAGGTTTGCCTTTACGAAGAATTGGTCCGTAAACCACCATCTGGGAAGCAGTGAAAACACCATGGCATAATAGGGATTGTAGGTGAGAAGATCCTTGTCCATGGTGGCTGTGCCCAGGGCATTTCTCCATACAAAATAAGATGCTCTCCATGGGGGCTTTGAGGTGGTTTGAGCTGTGGTCTTTGCCTGTTGCGTGTCATTCGACTCGGCAGCTTGTTCCTGTTGACCGACAGCTTCCGCCTATTCTTCTGCTGGCGTGACCTGCCCGCCATTGACACCTTGTGAGTCCGGTTGTGGTTCAGCTCTGGATAAAGCGCCGGTTGCAAGAATGATCATGCCCAG
The DNA here is from genome assembly GCA_027031935.1 of Myxococcales bacterium. Lineage (GTDB taxonomy): Bacteria > Myxococcota > B64-G9 > B64-G9 > B64-G9 > JALVPF01. Next base: position 11,317 of record JALVPF010000268.1, read on the forward strand.
CAAGGTGCCGACCCAGGTCTTGGTTAGGTATTTTTCCATGCATGGCTCCTGAACAATCGCTTTTTTATCTACTGTTATTCGCCCTGGTCAAATGAAAATCAGTTGATCATCATGGGACACACAAGCGATGAAGATAGAAAAAAGTCGGTATACTCTAAGAGATTTTTGTAACCGTTTTGTCACGAAATTTTAGATCCATTCAGCTTCGTCGGCTGAAAAGCATCGGTGATAACTCATGAATTTCGGCCTCGCATTTTGCAGTACATTTCAGGAAAAGTCCGATTTAGGCAGGGAGATAGCTTCTGCCAAGCTTGGAATCATTTCAAGCACACTGGAAACAGAGGATGATGTTTCTCTTTGAGGTAACATTTCCAAAGCTGCTTCCTCCGAATCTGAAAACGGTGTACTACACTAGCCCCGCAAAGAAAAAGATCAACTGTTTTTTAACTCTGGATTTTCCATGTTTTTTTGTATGCTTCTCCAGTGACTTCGGTCTGTGTGCTTTGCTGCGATGATCTCGAGGCGGAAAAATGCTGCGAATACTTGTTTGGGTTCTGATGCTATTGGGTGGTGGGGCGGTGAGCCTGTGCCCATGTTCAGTCTTGGCTGTCTTCGTCAGATCTTGG
>JALVPF010000268.1:11952-14226 GCA_027031935.1 Myxococcales bacterium
CTTGTGGCTCGACTTTCGGTGGTTTCGTCCCCTGGTGACAAACCCGTATTTTCACCTTTTGACTGTGGTTCCGGGAGCATTTCTGCTGTACTTGGTCATGAGGATCAGTCGACACACCGGCAGGTTGCTTGCCCGCTTGGGTAGGCAAGGTCAGTTGCCACGCATGGAGACGAATAAGCTGGTCACCACCGGTGTGTATGCCTGCATGCGGCATCCCATGCACCTGGGCTTGCTTTTTTTTCCTTGGGCAATTGCCTTGATTCTGGGATCACCTGTTTTCCTCATGGCCCTGGCTCCCATGGAGACCTTGTTCATCTTGATGATGATCAAACTGGTGGAGGAGCCTGGTGCCAGGAGAAAGTTTGGTGATGAATATCTGGAGTACAGCAAGCGTGTGCCCATGTTCAGTCTTGGCTGTGTTCGTCAGATCTTGGGTCTTGTTGATGATCATGATGGTGGCAGCTAAGGTGTAAAGACCTGGCAGAGAACAGGAGCACATATGGGAGTTTTGCCCCTATACCAGGCTGCCCTGGACCAGGATGAAGCATGGGGTGCGAAAATGGAAATTTCATGCGCATGTGGAGCAAGCATGCGTCTATGGGACAAGAGATGCCCCTCGTGCAAGGCAAAAAATGCATTTGTTCGCCTGTTGAAAAAGCGCAAGAAAATCGAGCGATGGCTGGATAGCAGGGTTCGCTTGAGTTTGATGCCAGAGCTGTCCAAGTCCATGAACTTTTTGGAGATGTCCAGAAAATACAACTCCGTTCTTTCAGAGGTGCTGCGCAGGTCCTTTCCTCAGCAGCAAAAAAAGGAAGATGTGAACATGTTCATGAGGAGGGTAGTGAAGTTTTTTCCTTCCATGTTCAAGAGCACTTCTCCCAAGAAAATGGCCATGGATCTATCCGGCTCCATGAAGCGTTCGGCTGATGCCGTATCCATCACGACCCTGAAGGAGTGCGACAGGATAATGGAGGATGCCCTGGGTGCGACCTCGGAGCATCCGTACGGTCGTCTCGCCTCCGAGCAGGCCTTACGCATATCGTCGGATTTTCTGAATGTGGCCAAACCATATATAGAGGCGCTCAAGACCTTGCAGCTAGGTCACAAACGCATGGTTTCTGCCTATGAGCCTGTGCATGAGATTTTTGGCAGAAAGCACGTGGCCACAGGAGCTAGGGGAATGTGGAACAAGGCCAGGCTGAAGTTAAGACCTGTTGGTAAACATGTCCGATTGCCCACCGCTATATGGGAGGACGACGAAGAACACGAAAAGCTGAGACGTTTCGATTCACAGGTGGACAAGTTCATGAGCCAGGCACAGTGGTTCTTGGAGCGAGGGGGACAATTGCAGGACGCATACGATGTATTGTTCAAGAAGTACCGACTCTCTTTGCGCAAGTATATGCTTTTGTCCATAAGCGAGTGGTACAAAGCTGCAAACCCAGAGCGCAGGGCCGTAATGGTCAAGAGATTTCTCTCCAGAAAAGGAGTCGGCTTTTGGCTGTGGAGGGTGCTATTCGGAGCCGGGAGGGAATAGTCATGCGAAATTTGTTAGTGCTTTTTGTCTGCTTTTTGATGTTTTCATGTAAAGGAACGGTGGGTAGCGTGGTTGACTATCAAGACGCAGGCCAGGACGCCGTTCAAGATGCGGGTCAAGATGCAGGTCAAGACGCAGGTCAAGATGCAGGTCAAGATGCAGGTCAAGACGCAGGTCAAGATACAGGTCAAGATGCAGGTCAAGACGCAGGTCAAGACGCGGGTTGCCAGTATGACGATGGGGGATGGAATCCCGACGCAGATCAGGGACAGAACATCGCTTTGGGAAAAATTTCTACCTTTGCACCGGTTCCCAACTATTCCCCTACATCTGCGGGAGGTACGGATGCCCAAGACCTGACCGACGGCCGCCTTACAGAACGGTCGGACATGCACATGTGGTTCGAGCAACTTGCGGTTTGCTGGTCATACCGTCCTTTGGACGCCATACAAGTAGATCTCAAACAGATTGAACCAATCTCTGAAATCTCCATTCGTTTTCTTGGTGGTTCACCTCAAGCAGGAATAACGTTTCCCAGTTACGTAGAGGTGCTGGTCTCTGATGACGGCGAGGTCTACCATAGGGTAGGCCGCTTCCTGCGTTGGTCCGAGTGTGACCAGGAAGTTTTTGGAGTCCCCGAGCCAGAAGGTGAAGCTTTTGTACATGAGTTGCGATTTGGAGGTCTTGCTACCCGAGGTCGTTACGTGGGGATAGTCTTTGGTGGAACGGCTCTTACC
>JALVPF010000269.1:0-2249 GCA_027031935.1 Myxococcales bacterium
GGTGATTTCGTCTGCTAAGTCTGCTGCGTCGTAGAGTTTTCTAAGGGCGTGGAGTACGTATTGGGATGATACGGCAACGGCTCTGGAGTGCTCCTGGTCGAAGATGAATCGACCGGAGAGGCTTTCAATATTTCCGTCGAAAACCACTCCTACGAGCTGACCTTCCTTGTTGACCACCGGCGAGCCCGAGTTGCCGCCTATGATGTCGCAATCGGACACGAAGTTTACCTGCGTTTTGAGATTGAGGTATTTTTGCTGCTTGAAAAATCTCTCGGGTAGGTTCCATCCTCCCTGGTTGTCAAAACCCAGGTTCCTGTCATACAGGCCGAAGAGGGTGGTCTGGTAGGGCGCCTTGGTGCCGTTCATGGGATAGCCTTTTACCGAGCCGAAGGTCATGCGCAGGGTAAAGGTTGCGTCAGGGTACGCATCGGTTCCGTAAATGGCAAACCTTGCCTTGGCGATTTTTTCCTTTGCCGGGGTAGTGACACTTTCGATGGTCTTTTTACGCCATTTTTCGTCCTTGATCATTATGGGCACGAGTTTTCGAGCCAAAACGATCATGGGATCATCGCTTTTTTCCACGGCCTTAATGCCGCCTTCCAAAAGCTTTTTACGATAGGCCGGGTCCTTGAGCTTTGTGCTGGAGCACAGTTTCAAGGCAGCCTCTTTGGGATCACCCAGGCTGCGGAGTATTTTTGCCCAGGGATCCTTTGCCGGCAGATTGTCCAGAGAAAGCCCCATGGCTGTAGCCATGAGCACGGCTTCGAGACCAGGGTAGACCGGCGCTGGAGACAGGAGTCTGAAGCGAAGCGCTTCCAGGTCCGAATCGTGGAAACCGTCCAGCCTGTCCGCGTCCGGCTTTTTTACCTCCTGTACGTACTTCACGATGGTAATGGCTTTGGATATAAGTCCTGATCTGAACATGGTTCTATACATGTTGTTCTTCAGTTGCTTGCCGTATTTCCTGTAAATGCGCTCTATGCTGGTCCATGCATCAGCGTATTTCTTCTTGAGCTTGGGATCTGCGTTCACCTTGTCCCTCAGGGTTTTTTCCTGTTGTGCTTTTTGAGCCATGAGCTCGGGGCTTTTGAGACCCTTGTATTCGCCGCTGAGCGCCTTCTGGCCATTGGCGAACATGAACTGGTATATCAGGGCCTGGCGTTGTTGCTCCTTGCCCTGTTTTGCATACTGTGCCAGGTTTTTAAGAGCCCTGTCTATGTAGTTCAGGATCATTGGATAGTAGATATCCCTGGTGGCTTCCAGTTGCTTTACGCTGTAAAGCCTGCTGGTTCGGCCCGGGTGACCGGTGATGAAGACCAGTTCGCCATTTTTGACACCTTCAGGGTCCCATTTCAGCCAGTCTTTCGTGTCCAGAGGTTTGCCATTGTCATAGACCCTGAAGAAGGCCACATCCAGGTCATAGCGCGGATAGGTAAAGTTGTCCCAGTCGCCTCCGAAAAACGCAGCCTGTCTTTCCGGAGCAAAGACAAGACGGATGTCTGTGTACTTCCTGTATTTGTACAGCCAGTATTGACCACCCTGGTAGAGGCTGACCACCTCGCACTTGATGCCCGGCTTGTCCATGCACTTTTTCTCCATGGATGCCTTTTTGGCATCGCGCGCCTTGATAGCCGCCTGGGGCTTCATGCCTGGCTTTAGCACTGACATGACATCAGAGGTCACGTCCTTGAGAGAGACGAGCACGTTTACTTCCAGGTCCGGGCACTTTATCTCGTCCTTGAGCTCCTTGGCGTAAAAACCTGTGGCCATGTAGTTGTGCTTGGGGGTGGACATCTTCTGCAACTGGCCGGCTGCCACGTGATGGTTTGTCACCACCAGGCCATGTGCTGACGCAAAGGATCCCGAGCCTCCATCCATGAACCTCACCGAGCTAAGGCGTAGATGGTCGAGCCAGGTCTTTTCTGGTGTGAACTTGTACCGTTGCTGGAGAATCTTGGTGGGAGGATTGTCCATGGTCCACATGCCTTCGTCTGCCATGGAAATGGATGCGCTTAGCGCAATGCTGCAGGCAAACAGTGCTGTCGAAATCTTTTTCAATTTCACGAATCACCTCCACGAAGGTTGATGTTGAGTTCGAACGGAAGCATATGCACCAGATTGGTGTAATTGCAATTCCCGCCTCATTCCCGAATTTCCCCTGCAGGTCGTGAAGCATGTGTTCTCCAACAAAGATTACCAGACCAATCAGTGATCCATATATCCTGTATCGATCACCTCACATGTTCCGT
>JALVPF010000269.1:2259-14223 GCA_027031935.1 Myxococcales bacterium
AATTGGCTGTTGGACTATATCGCACTTCCTGTGACGGGGGATACGTGGATGGGTGCTTCTATTTAGCTTTGATGTATAAAACCGGACAGGGAGTTGAGAAAGACAAAGTTAAGGCAAATAACTTTTTCAAGACAGCATGCTATTGGGGAAACGAAGACGCATGCAAAGAGATTCAATAAAAGTTCGTACTTACTGGAAATGTTGCCAGCTTTCCTGTCTCATTCCCAAATTTCCCCTGCAGGTCGTGAAGCATGTGTTCTCCAACAAAGATTACCAGACCAATCAGTGATCCATATATCCTGTATCGATCACCTCACATGTTCCGTCTGACAAAAAAGTTGAAAAACAATGTACCGCCTGTTGCTGAGCATAATCGGTCTTTATCAATGCTCCGTGGCGGGCTGATGCTTCGAACTCTTCCATGGGATTTTGAATCAGAACCCTGGTGGCCTTTTCTCCGCCATCGCTCCAGGAAAAAGTTCCTCCACCAGGCAAAGTCAACTCATCCATGCCCTCCACCTGATGGTCGAAAGGAGAAGCCAGGTCCGCTCCAAAACACAAGCCCCAAAAATCTGAGGCCGGAACATCGATGATTGCCTCGTCCACCGCCTGAAAGAGCAAAATGGGTCTGGGTGCAAGCGACCGATCTTCGGCCCGTATGGCATAGGTTCCAGGATCACCTCCGTCCATGAGAACCTCTGCCAGCGCCAACAAGACCTCCTGCTCCACAGGCGATCTGCGCAGCACGTCACCTATGAACATGGAAAACACTCCGTACCTGACCAGCTGCCCGAAATTGGCCGCGCCCACGAACAATGAAGCACCAGAGATATTCTTTCCACACGAGAAGGTCAGGCTACCGGTAAGAGCACCCAGGGAGATGCCCATATAAAAAACCTTGCTCGCATCCAGTGCATGGGGGGTGTCAAAGATGGGCTCCAAAGCTGTGTTGAGTTCATCCAGGCCAGTCAACACGGCCATGTGGTCCGCTGTGGCCTGTCGCAGATTGTCCCTGGTGGCAAGCAAGTTGTCAAAATCCAGTATATCCATGTCCGTGCCCCCCTGGGGCCCTGCCCTGTCACCATGAAAAGGCAGGTCAATGGATACGATGGCAAATCCTGCGCCTGCCAACTCGTCCGCCCATGCCAAAAAATCGGCCTTGTCACCAGTGCCGCCATGCTGGAACAAAAGCACGGGATACGGAGGCTCGCCAGACGAAGGCAGGGTTACCACAATGCCGGGCTTTGTTATACCAACAGCTTCTGGTGCGCCGTTCTGTGCATGCACCATGACACCGTCTTCGCCACGATAGTCGGGAAGCTTCAGGATCCCCCTGGCCCCATCAGGACGCATGGACGCCTGCACCTGCTCGCTGGGCGTTTTGGTGCCCAGCTCGTCCAGGGGTTTTTTCTCAAAGGACTCGAGACTGAAAACAGGAGCCTTGTTCAGTCTCTCCCACAAGGCTCCCAGTGCCAGGTATTCGTCAGAGAGAGCAAAAGGCAGAGCCAATTGGGCGTCTATGTTTTCAGGAAGCGCATCCAGTGCCTTGCGGTATTCATCAAAGGCATCTCCGGCTGTATTGCATACAGCCATGGGCTTTGCACCCGTGACAGCGTCTTTCAAAACCACGACCACCACCCGGTCCATATCTGCAGGAAGCGGGGACTTTGGCTTGACGATCAGATAACGTCCATCGTCAATGAGCTCTACGCTCTGAAGTATCTCGAGTTTTCTCAATGCACCGTCACCTCCGGTAGCACCAAGCCACACCACACCTGAAGAATCCACAGACTCTGCTTTTTGAGACAAGGGTATTATGACCGTGGGCATGTGAGACCATCCCCTGGCCAGATGAAGCTGCCTGGCCCAGGATGGCCTGACCTCCTGAGCCAAGGCATAGGCCCTGTCTCCTTCCGGGGGAGCAAAATTGTCTCCTTTACCCCAGGCAGGAGAGGGAATGGCAAAGGCCCTTGAGGCGTCCATGCAAGGTATGGACTGAGGCTCCTGACTGGAACCACAAGCAATCAGCAAGCTGGAAATCAACAATCCAACAAAAGCAGATTTCAACAAGGTCTTGCCTCCTTTTCCATACAAAAATCCAACGACAGGAAATTTCATGTTATAGGTGAGGTACTACAAAAAACAAGGGGTATATCCAATGCGTCTTTTACCTTTTCTGATCTTTTTGAGTTTGTGGGCAGGCATCTGTTCCTGCGACGCGAGCATTGTTCTGGAAAATGACGGCGAGGCACAAGACAGCACTGATGCAAGCATGGATGCAGGGCTCGATGCTGGTGATGTTCAGACTGGGGACCCTGGCAGTGACGCAGACATGGATCAGCCTGCTGACTATGGTGACACCGCAAGCGACATGGAGACAGACGCAGGTACAGACGCTGGCAGTGATGCAGGTGCAGATGCGGATGCGGATGTGGAAATGGCCTGGACCTGCACCAAACTTGGGACATCATACACCGACGGCTTTTTCAGCCTGGAGGCTTTTGCAGGCAAGCTATATGCAGGGCTCTTCGGTTACGGACATGAGGCTCAAAGCATGCTTTACTCTTACCCCCCCTTTCAGCTCACCGCCCCTGGACTGCTTGGAATAGGTGAGTCCGTTTGTGCCATGAAGGAATTCAATGGATACCTTTACGCAAACACTGAAAACAGTGGGGACATTTTCAGGACAACAGATGGGTCCAACTGGGAGAGAGTTTACGATGGAACCGCAGGATCCATAGGCTGTGGGCTCGAAATATTTCAAGACAATCTCTATGCCATAAACTTTTACTATCCCAACTCCAACCATGGAAAAATACTCAGGCAGGACGGGTCAAGCTGGACTACTGTATACGACTCGGGTTCCAGTCCATCCTACATCCGCGAGATAGTGGCATATAATGGTACTCTGTATGCCTTTTCTGTTGAAAACCAGCAAGGACAGATGCTCTCGTCCACCGACGGGTCAAACTGGACCAAGCAGCCGGTTGCCAACAGGTACTTCAGAGGCCACGTTTATGATGGATTCCTCTGGCTGGGCAGTACTGACAGCCATGCCAATGGCGAAGTTGGCGTCTGGCGATTTGACGGCGTGAATTTCACAAAGGTCTACTCAGGTACCAGGCGCTATGTCACAGACATAGAGGATCTGGACGGTTATCTGTTTGCTGGTACGTCCAATGGATGGAAAGAAGACACAGGACCAAGCTATCTTTTACTCTCAGAAGATCAGGGCACTTCCTTCCATCCTGTATGCACCTTCTCAGAGACGGCCATCTGGTCCATGGCTGTGTTCGAAGGAGACCTTTACCTGGGCACATGGGACTACAACCATGCGGGTAATCTGTACAAGGTCTCCCTGGAGCCAGTGGAGCAAGACCGTTGCTCTCGTATTAGCGCGGCTAACCCGGCATGGGAAGTGTGCGAAACAGGTGAAAACTACTGTGCCGGGGTGTTTACCGACGGTGCAGGATGTGATGCATACTGTGCGGCAGCCGGTCTTGTCTGTACTGCCAAGCGCGAGGCAAGCCCGGGCTGTCGGATCGATCCAGGCACCCTGGTATGCGGTCAAGACTCTGGTCATCAGTCAGACTGGTGCGAATGCAGGCCTGGAGGAAACCCTGGGAATTGCGATCCACACCAGGGCTCGCTTTCAGTTGGTCAAACCTATACCTTGACCGTGGACGCCCACACGGGTGATGAAGCCACGACCCAGCCCAAAACCGATGCAAACGATGGCCTAAACGGTGACAACCCGCGCTATCGACGCAACAACGTGGCTCGAGCCCATGGTGACTACTGGTACACTTCCAGCTTCCAGGAGGCAGGAGAGCCGGACCCCAACTCACCTCAGTGGGTGGACTATGTGCCGGACTTCAACTCACTGGGTGTTGGATGCTACAACATAATGGCTCAGTTCAGAGCAACAGAAAACCGGGCAAACTATGCTGTTGCCTACCGCATCATCAACACCAGCGTAGGTGACGTCCTTATAGAGCGAGTCCAATATAGCGGTAACGGAGAGTATGTGGACGAAGACCTGGGAAATCATTTCATGTGCCCGGATAGCTATGTGCGGATTCAGGACCCTGGAGCCAAGTCCATCACCTTCAACAAGATGAGATTTACCTACCTGGGTGACACCTGCCCGTGACCAGTAAATTACTATCTATGGCTAGCTTTCTGTTTTTGGCTCGAAAAAGATCTCTCTCTGCAATCAGCTGGAACTAAAAACAAAAATACACATAGATGTCCATGGCAATGGCATGGCTACACATTATAATCGGCAGTGCAAGAGAAAGCTTACTAGATACAAACACCCTCCCTCCACAAACCTTGCCCTCAAGGCCTGTTTTGGGTCAAACTACAGGGTACATGATCTGTTCAATATCAAAGCTCACCAGACTCAAAGCCCTAAGCCACCTTACATTGATCGTCCTGTTCGCAAGCTTGTTTTCTTGCACTCAGTCCCACGAGGCGCAAACGGGCAACACGGTACCCGCCAAGAAAGACTCAAAGACTCCCGAATCAGGAATACAGGCCATAAAAAAAGCAGGCGTTCTCAGAGCACTCATACTACAGCCCAACGATACGAGCCTGCCCCGCGAGGGTAGCTCCATACAGATTGACAAGTCTCGTATCGAAGCCTTTGCCCACAGCCTCGGCGTACATGTCGAATTCATACCCATGTCTTCGGTGGAGCAGTTGATAGACGCTTTGGTCAAATCTCAGGCAGATGTCATCGCAACCGCCCTTCCCTCCATGTCACCCAAAGATGGCATGCTGATTTCCAAGCCCGTGAAATACGAAAAGCAAATCCTGGTTGCCAATCGCTCACACAGAAAACGCCTCAAAAAATACCGCGCTTTGCGAAAATACAAATTGATTCGATCTGCGTACCTGACAGATGCCCTGCTCGCCAAACTCAACAAGCGGGCAAGGAAACCCATAGAAGTCATAGAGCCCCAAAACGCTCAAGACACGGACGAGATCCTCTACTCCATAGGAAGCAGTAAAAAGCGGCTGGCCACAGTGGTCCTCACCCACAACTTGAATGACTACCTGCTGTACAGAGATGACGTATCCGTAGCCAAATCCCTCGGCCGTGTATCCATGTCGCTGGCCTTCAGGGCCGACCTGCAGGACCTGGTGGAAGTGGCCGATGACTTTTTTGCGGAATACGCCATGACCCCACACCTGCGAAAACGTTTCGGAGGAGACCTGAAAGATATAAAAAAACGTCACGTAATCAGAGTGGCGCTGCTGAACAACTCCGTCTCCTATTTCATTTATCGTGGTCAGCAGGTGGGATTTCAGTTCGATTTGGCAGAGCTTCTCTCCATGAGACTGGGAGTAAGACTGGAAGTCGTCATCCCGGAAAGACCTGGCAAGTTGTTTGACCTCCTGCTCGAAAACAGGGCTGACCTTGCTTTCGTAACCCCTACGCTGAATAACGCCCTGTTCGACAAGTGCGGATACTCCTTGCCCATCGATCACGCAGACCAGATCCTGGTGCAGCCGGCATCCGAGCCGGCCATAACAACACTTGATGAACTCAAAGGTCGCACCATCCATGTCAGACGTTCGTCTCAGTACTACTCCACCCTTGTCCAACTGCAAAAGACAGTTCCTGATCTACACGTGGTGCCTGCTTCGGAAAACGATGAGACAGAAGATCTCATCGACAAGGTGGGCAGAGGGGAAATCCCCCTGACCGTGGCCAATTCGGCCCTGTTGAAAGTGGAGCTTACGTACAGGGACGATGTCCAGGGAACGCTCGTACTGTCAAGGGCCAGGCCCCTGGTGTTTGCTGTCAGGAAAGAATCCCGGCAGCTGCTCGACAGGCTCAACAGGTTTGTTCTCGAGGACTGCTCAGGACCGAAGTTCCAGGCGCTTTTGCACAAGTATTTCAGCCGCGACAAACACATGACTCAGGTCAGGACCCAGACCCTGGCAAAGTCTGGCGCCATCTCACCTTACGATGACATGGTAAAAAAGATCGCCAGGGAATATGGACTCGACTGGCGCCTGGTTCTGGCCCAGATGTACCAGGAGTCGAGATTCGATCCCAATGCAAAAAGTTGGGCAGGCGCCGAAGGGCTCCTGCAGGTCATGCCTCAGACGGCAAAACAGTTGGATCTGAAAAACCCCTTCGATCCAGAACAGAACATCAGGGCAGGGGTGTCATATCTGATGCAACTCCTGAAGCGTTTCGACAAGACACTTCCATTCAGACAACGCATTCGGTTTGCCCTCGCCTCTTACAACGCCGGCATCGGACATGTTCAAGATGCCATACGCCTTGCGAAAACCATGGGAAAGGATCCCAAGGTCTGGTTTGGCAACGTGGAGCGCGCCATGCTGCTTTTGGAAAAGCCAAGGTACTACCGTAGAGCCAGAAACGGATATTGCCGAGGCTCGGAACCCGTCACGTACGTGAGCAAGATTCAGGACAAGTACGACGCTTACACCAGCCTGGTTCCAGTAGTGGCCGGAAAATAATTATCTCTGTATTCAAATTAGGTCACACCCAGGAAATGAAAATGGGAAAAGATCAGCGGGCTGGCTTTGGCCCAAGGTGGAACAATACTCCGTCGGATCCCTCATAGACCTTGCGAAATCGACTATCCTTTTCAAGAACACCTATGAATTCCATGTCATCAGGACGTTTCTCCACCAGAGCCCACTTGGCGTCAAGTTTGTCTTCAATAAAACTGTAGGGGTCCAGTTCCCCTGCCTTGTTTATGCATATTCGAATCCACTGATCGTATAATTCAGGATCCTCCACCTGCATGAACGTAGGGTCCATGCCCACCAGATAATTGGGCCCGGGAGCATAATGAAACAGATAGGGAAACGAATCCCACTCGCAGGTAAACACCGTATCTCCAGGTGGGACTTTTTTGGCGATGAATTCTGCTTCCTGTTTCAACTTTGGAGCCTTGTTTGCAGCAACGTACAAACGACTTTCCAGGACTCCATAAACAGCCTGGAAAACAAGAGCCGACATGGCAAGACCGACAATGACAGCACGCCAGCGACTGTGTGTCTTCAGCCAGGATATGAAAAACGCACTATCAGCCGCATCCCCGCTCACAAGATCCCTTGCTGCACATGCCAAAAACAGCACTGAAAACACCACCCAGTAGTTTACAAACCTCATGAAGCTCATGTACAGCACAGCAAAACCACAAGAGATCAAAAAGAAAAACAATGTCGATACGTGCACCCTTATGCGACTCAAGATGAAGCCTGCCAACACAGCCATGCCGCTGACTGCCAGAAGCCAATGTTCCTGCAACATGTCACGACTCAATCGTGGGCCCAATTCAGCACCTATATCCCCACCCATGCTCAGACCGTTGAGCAAGCCCCAGACGTTCTGCACCCACCACAGGTACAATATGTTCCCACGGTTTGGATGCAGCAAGAACCCGATCACCGTCCCTGCCAGCACCAGCCACAAGATCTTCCAGGGGATCTTCTCCCCCTTGAGAAATACTGAAAACAGATACACAGCAGCCAGCATGGGCAACATGTGTGCTGCCGTATAGGTAAGTGGATAAAGCACAGAGATGACAAAGATGCCCCAATAGTGACGTCGCACAATCAGATAGGCAGCCCACAAAGTCAGCAGTATGGACAAGATGTGTGGTCTGGTGAGGTTCAGCCTGAATAAAAAATACCCCCCTGAGGCAAGAGCCAGTGCAGGCCAAAGCCATGGCCAGGGGATGCCGTGTCTTGCCACCACCCAGGCCAACAAGGCAAACAAGGCAGCAGCTAATAACACGGTCAGTGCCTTGGGCCCGGTGCGCATCTCGTCACCCAAAAACGGGATCAGGAGGACATGAAACAAAAACTCCTTGTCAACGTATCGATTTTTCAGCACGCTCGCCTGGTTCCAACGAAAGGTGTCCTGAGGACCACGCTCTGCCAAAACTCCGGCATATCTCGTGTGAAAATACGCATCGTTGCCCACCAGGTCCACCTTTACAAACTGTATGAAGCTCATTACCAAAAAAGCCATGAGAAAAATGACAAGCACGAAAATCCAGGCATGGTAACCAACAGGCACCAATTCCCCGGAAGGAGGCTCTGGTTTCAAAAATCTCAGTTTTTGTTTCAGCTTTTGAATCAAAACCGGCTCATGTACCAGCTGTAGGTTTTTTTCAATCCCTCATCCAGGCTCGTCTTTGCACGCCAACCCATCCCCGAAAGCCTCGAGACATCCAGAAGCTTCCTGGGGGTGCCGTCAGGCATACGATCATCCCAAAGTATGTCTCCCTCGAATCCCACTACTTTTTTAATCTTTTCCGCAAGCTCCCCAATTGTCAGATCCTCTCCCACGCCCACATTGACAAACACCCTGTCCGGGTCCTTGGGATCAGCATCGAACTCGTTCATGAGAAACACCATGGCTTCAGCCATATCCTCTATGTACAAAAACTCGCGGTACGGACTGCCCGTACCCCAAAGGGTGACTGATTCCTTGTCCAAAAGCTTTGCCTCGTGGAATCGCCTTATGAGAGCAGGCAACACATGGGAGGTTTCCAGATCGAAATTGTCCCTGGGACCATAAAGGTTGGTGGGCATGGCAGCGACAAAGTTTGTTCCATACTGACGGTTGTAGCTTTTACACATTATTATCCCGGCAATTTTGGCGATGGCATATGCATCATTGGTAGACTCCAAAACGCCTGTAAGCAGATGCTCTTCTTTCATGGGCTGAGGACATAGTTTTGGATAGATACATGATGAGCCCAGGAATAACAGCTTTGCGGCTTCATACCTGAAAGCAGCGTCAATGACATTGGTCTGTATCTGCAGGTTTATACGAACAAAATCAGCAGGGAAAGTATCGTTTGCCCTGATGCCTCCCACCTTGGCAGCAGCCAGAAAAACATATTCGGGTCTTTCGCTGTTGAATAGTTCATCCACAGACTTGGCGTCGGTCAGGTCCAGTTCAGCATGGGTACGAAGCACCAGATTGGAATAGCCCTGTTTTTCAAGCTCTTCCAAAATTGCAGAACCCACCAAGCCCCTGTGACCTGCAAGAAAAATCTTGGCGTTTTTTTTCATCGACATTTTTTCTGTCTCCAGTCACACCATGCAATCACCCATCAAATCTGCAAACACGAAAAATATGCTCACTGATGCTACCTGTTGGAGTACTTGTCCATGCGACGCTTGATCATGTCAACGATCATCTTGATGGCTTTTTGATTAGGCGAAGACGCCGGAACAATAATATCCGCAGCCTGTTTCGAGGGCTCTACGAACATCTCGTGCATGGGGCGCACAGTATCCAGATACTGAGTCACGGCACTTTCAAAAGATCGACCTCGCTCCTTCATGTCTCTCTGTAGCCTGCGCAACAAACGCAGGTCGCTTTCGGTCTGCACAAATATCTTCAGATCGAAAAGATCCGCCAGTTTGGGATCTGCGAAAATCAAAATGCCCTCTACTATTATGACAGGTGTGGGAGATATGGCCCTTCCGCCTTCCATCCTGGTATGGGTGACAAAGTTATATAGAGGCGCCTTGACCTTTCTACCCTGCTGCAATGCCTTGAGATGACGCACCAACAGTCCGGTCTCCAGGGCTTTGGGATGATCGTAGTTTATGGAGTCCCGCTCCTGGGGATCCACGTCGGATCGATCTCTATAGTACCAGTCATGTTGCATCACAGTCATGCCCTCACCAATGGCATCCAGAATATTCCTGGTGAGGGTTGTCTTGCCTGATCCGGTGCCCCCAGCTACACCAATGAGAAAAGCGGGTCTGTGCTGGCGTTTTTTCGTTCTGCGAGTCTTGCTGGTGCTGTCTTTGCGTTTTTCTTTTATAGTCATGCCTTGCTTTCCTTACGTGATCCACGAGACGGTGCGCTTTATCACCTGTCGCTACCACTCTCCGCTTTCATTTTTACGTCGATTTGGGATACACCCTTGAAAGGAACTTGTATTATCGCGATGAAATCCCTATACCCATCACGTTTCACAACGAGAGTATGCCGACTCGCATGTACCGCTTCCAGATTTACGGAAGCCGGGGCATCAGAAACCTTCAACTGCCCATCAAGAAACACATTGCCTCCACTTGGTTCAAGGTTGAGTTCAACTCTGCCGATCATTCTCTCTGGGAAAAGTATGTCAGTGATAACAGCCTCGAGTACGTCTTTCTTGTGCTTGAAGGATCCGGCCATCGTCCTGGAGAGCCTTCCCAGATCAACGCCACTGCCCATGTCCCGCACCTGAAGATTCACCACAACACCATCACCAATGGCCTGCGCACGTACCAGCACAAATACCTGGGTATTCATCAACCTCGCAAGGCGTGATTGACAATCCGCCTGGGTTCCACATCTTTTGATTATCTTCTCCACCCTGCTCCTCAGTCCAGGGTCCAGGGACTTGACACAACGTTGTTCCACCCCGTCCAAAGACTTGAGTACCTGACCCAGCAATTCAGAGATTTCTTTACTTGGCTTTTCTTCGGCCCTGGTAGCAGGCACCCCAAGCACAGAGACCCTCATTGACGCACTTCCAGGAAGCGCCCACACAAGGCCCAGGCAAAAAACAAGCAACACCAAACTAGACCAACCAGTGTACCGGAAGATCATCTCTCAGCTCCGAAATATCTGGATCACAAATCAAAATGGCGTCAGCGTTTACAGCGCAAAGCTGCGCAGGCCCAAGAGCCTTGGAGTTCGTCCCAACCGGGTCTACCACTCCAACAACCCTCAGGCCATGGTTCCCATCTGATAAGATCCTCAGACAAAGATCCGTGATTTCGTTAGAACCCCAAAGGACAACGCGACCAATACCCTCGGATGCCATGCTCTGCAAGGATTGCTCGATCTTTACCTGTACATCCGCATATTGTGCAACAGCTCTTTGCACAAACTTATATGCCAGACGGCTTTTTGCAGTCATGCCCTCTGGAGTCAACAAATATAAATACCTCAGCTTGTGAGGATTGTCCCTGACCCTCTTGAGCTTGATCCAGCCCCGAGTCACCAGTTTCCTGATCACAAAATTGACTTTCGCCAGGTTCAATCCGGTACGATCCGCAATCTTTCGCTGGGGAATGTCAGCGGACTCAGCCAAGGTCTCAAGCACGCTCAACGTGGAAAAATCTTCGCTCATCGTAATATATCACCCAGAATCATTGACCTTCCCGAAGCCTTGAATCCCATAACCCCTGGAGCTTACAAGGTGTTTAGATTCCTAACACACATGCTATGCCAATGTGACTCAAAAGGCCAAGGGTTTTAATGTCGCGACTCACCTCGAACGACAATGCAGAGAGTATTGCGAACAAAGCAAGCAGAACTTTAGTAGGCCCGCGGCAGGTGAAGCTGCCCGTTATTTTGGGGTCGCGACTCTCCGAGAACGACAAGCACCGAGTATTGCGAACAAAGCTACCAGTACCTCCCGTAGGTCCGCGGCAGGCGTGGCTGCCAGTTATTTTGGTTTCGCGACTCACCTCGAACGACAGTGCAGAGAGTAATGCGAAAAAAGCAAGCAGAACTTTGGTAGGCCCGCGGCAGGCGTGGCTGCCAGTTATTTTGGTTTCGCGACTCACCTCGAACGACAATGCAGAGAGTAATAAAGCTACCAGCACCTTTCGCAGGCCAGCGCATGAGAATCGTGCGCAGCAGCCCGTGTATGGATCACTGATTGGAAAGGTAATCGCCTATGGCCTGGGCGAGCCTGGGTACACCTTCGCGTATCTGCTCTATGGTGGGAAAGGAGAAGTTCAAGCGCATGGTGTTGGCACCGCCTCCATCACAATAAAAGGCAGAGCCTATGACATAGGCTACGTTGCGCGGGATGGCGTACTTTTCCAGCATCTCCAGGCTGTCCATGCCCTGCTTTAGCATGACCCAGAGGAACAGCCCGCCCTCAGGCCTTGTCCACTGTATGCCCTCTGGCATATGCTCGTCCAAGAGCTTGAGCATGAGTT
>JALVPF010000270.1 GCA_027031935.1 Myxococcales bacterium
GGACTCTAAAAAACCCAAGTAATGGGCCTTGGCCTCGGGATTTCGAAAAACAGCAAAATGACCGTCATCGGGATATTGCAACATCACGGCAGTCACTTTCTGATCATCAGCAGTTGTCACGTTTCCTAAGACAGGCAAGGGCAAGGGCTGTTTGTTGCGAAGTTCGAAGGCAGGCCACGAGCCTTGAATTGGTCCTGCAGGCCAGCAACCTGAAGCTGCTGCCATGGCCTGTGCCTGTATGGGCAGAGCATACTCGTCCTTGAGTCCCTGGCTGAAATACAGATGCTTTGCAAGTCCTCCGGCAGGTTCGTAGGAAATCAAACCCCTGGCATAGTTCATGGGATCGGCTCGCTCGGCAAACATCTGAAACATGGCCAGCACCGGATGATCCATATCGAACTCATCAGCTTCCAGGCCGAGCCCCAGGATTATCAGGCCAGGGATGTCCACCGGTTCGGTCTTGCCCAACAGCGCAGGGACCAGGCCTCCTGCAGCGCCGGAAAACACCGCACCCAGGACGTCAGGGCTGTGGGCAAGATACAAAGGTCCGTTCAAGCTGCCCTGGCTGTGTCCCATGAAGCCGACTTTCGAATTGTCGAACACCACTTCCTCTCCTGTGGGTGACACCTGAGCTGGCACCACGAGCCTGGATATGACCCGCCTGAGCACCATCATGTCCGCAGCACCCTGGCGAAAATTATCCCGCATGGCGAGAATATTATATGGGTTGAAGGTGATGATGTCAGGGTCTCGTCCCCACGGGTTGCGATCACCCTGCAGCGGCTGGTCCATGCTGATGGAGGCTATAGCCCGCTTCGCCAGAAGATCTGCAACATCATCCGTTCCGTTTACAAAGCTCATCCTGCTGCCACCGGTTCCATGGGCATAAATCACCAAAGGCCAACCTTGTTCCGGCATCTGTCCTTTAGGAATCGCCAGGGTGAAAGGAACCGAGTCGACCCGCTGGACTATGGGATTTCCCTCCTCGTCAAAAACGAACCCTCCTCCACCTTCGAAATCTGGAGGCGTGCCCGACTGAAACTCAGGCAGGTCGAACCATGCTTCAAGAAGATAGAGATCCGGCTTGTCAGACAAACGATTCCAGTTATCGACCGCAGGAACGTCCCTGGCCCTGAGCAGATCCGCCAGGCTTTTCATCTCCGAATGAACGTCCTGGGTCGTAAAGACGGATACTGCCACCATGTCCCTGCGCCCCAGACCGGTGACCTCCTCCAGCTGTTGCCAGGCAGGATGAAAACTCTCCCACCATTTTTTCAACTTGCTGTTGTCAGGGGGTTCGTTGTACTTGGTGCGCTCCAGGGCATCCGGAGAGCCGAGAGCCCTGCCGTCCACTGCCTTGACTCTTGAGGTGACCACTACAGCATAGGTCGTGTTCTGACGCAGAGGAAATCCCAGCACAGGACGCAACACCAGAGTGTCTGGAGGTGTAAATTGTCTTTCCGCTGAAAAGTATCTAACCGACAGGGGTATTCTATCCCCTCGCCCAGGACCATCAGAGATATCCACCAGAAAGATGGCCGCATGATCTCCCAGGGTGTCTTTAGGATCAGACGGTAAGCTCTCCGGGTCCAAATTACCATCAAAGCTAAGATACAGAGATTGATTGGTACCCCACCCTTTCGTGTTGGCCATGATGATATCTCGATAGGAGATGAGCATGGAACTGTTGGAGGGATTGGGAAAGTCACGCAGATCAGGACTACCATCGTCCATCAGGCGTGGGTCGGCAGGCCACGGAGCAGCAAAAAAGGACATGGATACAGACTTGACTTCGAGGCGCATGGCAGTTCCAGCCAGGGCACAGTTCTGATAAGCGGGGCACCGACAATCGTAGTCAAGACACAGCGGTTCATCCAAGGACGCTCCACATCCCATAAAAAAAGCAGCAAGTACGAAAAACGAAATGAGCGCAGCTTTTCTCAAGGCATTCTCTTCCAGGCTCTTGCCGGCACCTGCTCCAACATCACGTCCAGATCCGGCTCGTCCAAGCCCATATGCCAGTTTACCAGATGATCCATGAGATGTTCCAGCCATCTACCCTTTTCAGTACCGGGAGTCAGCTCCATTAGCATACCGGCCACCCGTCCCAGCAACAAGGCCACCACGCGATCCGTGCGCCCAGGTGCGCCCCAACCAGCAGTAATTTGTCTCACCATTCCAAGAGGATGGACATGGGTCTCGTGTAATTTCTTTGATATACCATCGAGATATGACTCTATCCTGTCGGAGTGGAAAGCTGCTGTCAGCCCAGGCAAGGGCAGGGATCTGATCTCGTAGAGATTGATATTGTTATTGGAGCTGCTCAACCTGAAGCGCCATTCGGCTGGTGTGGAATTCAGAAATGCCAACAGGTACGATCGAATCTCATGTTTCGAAAGGAGCTGATGCTCTTTAGGGACCCAGTAGTTTACCGAATTTCCTAACACCACCCCTTCCGGTACCAGCGCTGCCACGAGCCTCCTGCCGGCCTCCATGTTCACGATGCCTGTCTGTGCCAGGCGGGTCTCTTTGATATCTTCATGCCATCTGCCGCCACCTCGCTGGGAGCTGAACTTTTCCCAATCCACCCAGCGCTCTTGTGTATTTTCAAGTTCCAGGTTCACGTGATACGGTGCCATGTGAACACCGCGAACCAGTATCGTATCGGTATGCTCCGACATCATGGTCGATCGGTATTTTGTCTGGTCCAGTTCCCCCACCATTCCATCGGCCAGCTCACCAACACTCGATGAGCATACAGAAGACATGCGTGCAGCCAGGGAAATATCGGCAGCTGCCACGGGAGGCAAGACCAAATCCTTTTGGTCCAGCAGCTCAAGTTGTTCAAGGGTCACGACGTTGGAATCACCATCTTCTGTCCCATTTCTCATCACAATGCTTTTGTTTGCGCCGTCTTCTTTATGTGCGGTAAGCAAGACCACAGACTGGCCGACTCCTTCAAAGCTCCTGGCGCTCTCCGGATAAAACTCCACCTGCTCGATCCAGGCTTTGCGGATGATGTGTGCTCTGAGCCTGGAAGCGGTACGATCCATCATGAAGCCGAAAGGAAGCACAATACCCATGCGACCACCCGTAGCCAACAGACCGAGAGACCGCTCTAAAAACAGTCGATAAGTGTTGAGACTACCTGACAGAGAGAGGTCGTAGCCGCTCTTTCGAATCCTTTTTGTATAGCTCTTCAGGCCTTTTCGCTTGGCAAAGCCAGTCAAGACCTCAAAGGGCGGGTTTGCCACTATCACGTCAAATCCGGCTTCGGGCCTGGCGAACACATCGGGGAATGTCCGCCTCCATCCGAGACTCGATTTGTCCGTGGCATCTACAGGACCCAAGAGCGAGTCACCTGTCACCAATGCCTGCTGTAGTCCTTCCACCTCGCCCAGCGCCGGATCGCATTTGAGCCAAAGAGAGGTCCTGGCCATGGCAACACATACAGGGTCCAGATCCACACCTCTGAGACAATCCTTCACCAGCCGGCGGGAGTATTCACCGCGCTGTCGTTCCTGTATATCCAGTGCATCCAGCATCAAATCCAGACTGGCGACCAGCAGCCTTCCATCACCACAAGCTGGATCTGCAACGCGCAATGACCAAATTCCCTCAGCTGACCTTTCGTGTACGAGCTTTCCCAGGGCCATGGTCACCAAGCGCCTGGCCATAGCGTCGGGAGTAAAAAAAGCCCCTCTCCTTCTGCGATTGGTTCGCTTGTATTTCGCCTTGTACTTGCCTGTCTTTGCCTTGCGCAAAAGGCCCAGGTCTTCGAGACGTTCAAACACCAAGCTATAATCGGTAACTTCATCCGGGACACAGGTAGATTCCAACAATGACAGCGGGTCGAGTCCACAGGAGTCCAAAGAAGCATCCAAAAGCGGACAGCCCAGGCAAAGGGCCGCATCCCACAACTCGGATAGGTTTGAGCCTTCTATGTATCCATCGGCTCGAAGCTTGCGTAAAAGCACGAGTCGCATGCTCGCAATCAGGCAGATCCTGTGCAAGGAATCCTCTGGTATGTTCTTTTTCAGCTTCGATACCTTTTCAGCGCTGGCCTCGAAGCAACCGCGCAGGCTGTCTTTTTGTCTTTCTTTGCTCGCCATGGTTCACCATCGCTCTGCGTCTTCGACGGGAAGTTTCAGTTTCTCAGTTCGTCCCTTTATCCAGATTTCAAAAAAGTTGGGTCCTCTTGCTATGACCTGGACCTGCCCTGTTTTCACTCTCTTCGATCGCGATCCAGAAACAGATGCTCTGCGTTCAAACCACTCTTTTATGGTGATGTTCTGGTCTCGCTGGCCAAGGTCTATATTGAGAACCTTGCAAAGATCGTCAACCTCAGCATCAGCTCGCACCGAATATCTGTCAGGGCTGAATTCCCTGATCAACTCACCCTCATCATCGTCATATTCATCCTGTATCTCTCCAACTATTTCCTCTAGAACATCCTCCATGGTCACAATGCCAATGACCTTGTTTTCCTCATTTTCCACAGCAGCCATATGCGAATGCTGTATCTGCATATCCCTAAGCAACTCGTCCGCCTCGAGATCCGCATCCACCCGCATCAGGGGACGAACATATTGCAACCAGTTATCCTCCATTCCTTCAGGATGCATCAAAAAGTCCTTTACCAACAACATGCCAACCATCTCTGATTTCTCGCCCCGGTAAACCGGATATCGCGTATTGCCGGTTTTTACGAATTCTTCCTTTATCATCTCAAAATCTGCGGTCTCAGGTATGGCATCCACATCTTCAAGGCGGATCATTATGCTCCTGACAGGCCTGTCCTTGAGCGACAGGATCTCCTGCGTCATCCGCGTCTCCGACGGTTCAAGTTCTCCATCGCTGCCTCCCAGCCTTATGGCCATGAGCAACTCCTGCCGGGAAAGTTTTCGCTCGGGATCTGTCTTGCCTCGTGTAAACGGCCACAGGAGAACATCGGTCAGCGCCGTGGTGACCCAAACCAGCGGCCTGAAAACATATCCAAAAACTTGTACAGGCAAGGAAACACGCGAAGCAAAATACTCGGGGTTCAAAGCCGCAAGGCTCTTGGGGGTAATCTCCGCAAACACCAGAAGGACCAGAGTGACCGCTATGGTGGCGTATAAAGGACCAATGAGCGTTGTGGCCAGCGCAGCAGCCGTAACGTTGACGAGATTGTTACCCACCAGGATCACGGCCAGCAGCTCGGAGGGTTCCTTAATGAGACGCAAAGCTCTTTTTGCACCTGTGTTTCCCGTGTCCGACAGGTGAGCAAGTTTCACCCTTCCAGAAGCGATGAGCGCCGTCTCAGACCCGGAAAAAAAAGCGGAGAGGAGCAACAGAATACCAAGAGAAATGATCGACAAAAATTGAATATCTTCCATCGTCTCGGCTCAGCCTCCTATGTCCAGTTTTGATGGCCATCTTCGCTCACCCATGGCCAAACAACGTTTGAAGAGGGTATTCATTCATGGACTCCTGGTTTACCGCATCCTGCAAAAGCTCCCTGTCGTCTTTGTATGAGACCCATATGCCCAAATCTCCTTTTTTAGAGTCTACCTCAAACAGGCCCGGCAATACACTAACTCAGTTTTTATTCCACTTGTAATGCTATTCCATGACTGAGCAATTTCCGCTATCATCCACCCATGGACAACCCCGGAAGATATCTGACGCTGCGATCCGTATCCATGCTTCGGGACCTGGTGAGAAAATGGTGGAGGGCAGAGATAGGCATCACCGATTCCAATGGACGGGTCATGTCACAAGCATGGTATCCCGTACCGGCAGGAGGAAATGATTTTTGCAGGGCCGTAAGGACCTGCAAGCGAGGGGCCGGAAAATGCGCAAGAAGCATCAAGGAGATGCAAAGCCGAATCAGGCGCAACCCGAGAGAAAAGACTCCCCTGGTGCACACCTGCCACATGGGGCTTACCATGATCTCAAGCCCCATCAGGTCTCCCGGGAAAAAAAGTGCTCTATTGTTCACCTGCGGGTTTTCCAGCCGTGAACCGGGTAGAACCAGGATCGCGAGGTTGCGGGGAAGCGTGTTCGAACTGTGTGGAAAAAAGACAGACATTGCCGGAGACAGGGTACCGGTAGTCAGTAGAGAAGACCTGGCCAGACTTGGAGATCTCCTGGAATACTGCGCGGATGAAGCGGCAGCGTTCGAGTCTGACTTGATGCCCGCCCTGGACATGAAACCGACGGGCTCACCTGATGCTTTCGGTGAAATAGTCGCGCTGTCTGTCCCCATGAAGGAGACCATTGAACAGCTCTCCAGAACAGCCGGCCACGATACACCTGTCGTGCTTTATGGTGAACCAGAGACAGGCAAGAAGGCATTGGCCCTTGCTCTCCATAGAGCCGGCCCGAGGAGGGAAGAACCCTTTGAAATATTGGAATACAGCCAGGACCAGCTCACCATGGAACATCGGCTCTTCGGTCACGCCCGCACAACATATGAAGGGAAAACAGGTCTCCTGGAGGCTGCAGGCAGGGGCACGATCTACATACCGGCCGGCACGTGGGAGTCTGCGTCCATACAGGTAAAACTTCTCAGATACCTGAATGAAGGGTCCTTTGTTCCAGTAGGTGGCACAGAACCAGGCGAGGCGGCGGCCCGTTTGATCCTGGGAATGGAGCAGCCACTGAACGAAGCGGTGGTTCAAGGCATTGTGCGCAGGGATCTGGCTGAAAAACTTTCATCTAACACCATCGTGGTCCCTCCCCTCAGAGACAGAAGAGAAGACATGCCCCAGCTGATCAGCATGTTCATTCGACGGCACAGGGTCGAGGGCAGAGCGGAACTGGAACTGAACCCAAAGGTCCTGGACCTTTTGATCCGTTATCACTGGCCTGGCAATGCAGCTGAACTCGAAGAGGAGATCCGACAGCTGGCAAATCTTGCCATTTCCGGCAGACAACCAGGGCCCGAAATGGTCTCTGCAAGGATAAGACAAAGCGCAGGATACGGAATAAGGGCATTGAACAAGGCACTGAGGGGTTCGAAAAACCTCAAACAGGCCGTCGCAATCTTGGAGCGCGAGCTGATTCACGAGGGGCTTATAAGAACGAGATGGAACAAGTCCCTGCTGGCCCGCCAGTTGGGCATAAGCAGGTCCAATCTTTTGGCAAAGCTGGCCAAGTACAATATCAATTCACCTTCGGATCCAACACTTTGAACCCCAAATCTTCCCCCTGGAATCAGATTTCCCAGATCCACAGGTACGGCCCTGTCAACGGCTAGCTACCCTTGGCTTCTCGGCAAGCTCGAAGCTACGGGCAGCTACGCCTGCCGCGGGCCTACGAAGATCCTGCGTTGGTAGGTACAATCGCTTGTGAGTTCACGAAGATGCAAGGAATCGTCCGCAGTCGTGGATTCACCACGTCGAGGCCTCACCTCATCGAAAAAGATTCCGCAGCATCGACATAGAGAACGCAAGCGAGTTGGGAAATCTTGGAAAATCAGGGCGGGTGGTTATTTCTTCTTTTTGCAAGTCTCCAGGATCTGCTCCTGCAAATCATCACAGCAGGTCTCTTTGCCGAAGTAGATATCCCACAAAACTTTTTGGAAATCTTCACCTTCCAGAGCCGGCCCCATCTCCTTGCCATTTTGCTTGAGTATGGTTCCCTTGCCTGGAATGTAGATAAACTCCAGAACCGTACCCTCGGTACACTCTTTCTTGAAAAGCGACTCAAAGGTTCTTCTCTGCTGTTTGAGCTTTGCCGATGCGTTTTTTGGCATGTGCTCTGCGAAGGACTCGCCAATACTAGACGACATCTTCTCGGCAGAGACATCCCGTTTCATGTCCAGGCGTAAATACTTGGCTTCGGGCTTATTGATTATCTCAGACGTGTTGCATGAACCGCTCTCCGAATATGCACCCATGGTATAAACATCCACCCACCATTTTTCCCTCAGACCAGCCCCTATCAGTTTCAGACTTTTTCCTTCCACCGTGACAGTTGCCGGATACTTGCTGCCCTCCACCGTTACGCCCATGGCAAACAAGGGAATACAGACAACCGATACGATCAACGCAAGCACTGTTCGCATAATCTACCCCTCCTCGGAGCCAGTAAAAATGTTAATATTCACTTCTTCTTCAAAGCTGTCTTGACCCTGCTGAACAAGCCACCCGACGGGTCCGGTCTGGTGGCATCGATATTTTCCTTGCGAACGGAAATGTTTGTGGTTTTCTTTTTCACCGGCCCGTCAGCTACCTTCAAGGGAAGGAAGCGAAGCTTGGTATCTCCGATCTCCAGCGAGTCACCCGCCTGCAAACGGACCTCCTTGATCCGCTTTCCGTTTACAAAAGTTCCGTTAGTGCTACCCAGATCCACCAGTAACCATTCGTCTCCATCCTTTTCCAGCCTGGCGTGAACTCTGGACACACTGTCATCATCTGAAAGGGCTATGTCACATTCTTCGCTACGACCGATTTCCTTGATCAGCCCTGTCAGAGCATAACCGAGTCTCTTGTTGTCGTCATATAGCTGGTACATTGTCTCCCAATGCTCCAATAATATGCACTATGTGGTTCAAGAATCAAGGAGATGATGACATGCATCCACGACATCCGAAGACTCCACGTCTTGCCCCATGGACCGTGGAGCCAGCACCTTGACTCTACCCAAGGGCCTCCATGTTTCAGGTTCCGAGGCTTTGAACACGACAACGCTGGCAAGCCCCAACAAGCCCGCCAAATGCGAAGGACCGGAGTCATTACCCAAAAACAAACGGCATTGGGCCATCACGCCCTTTAGCTCAGAGGGAGTCAATTGGCGCAAAACCGGTAGATTTGGCATGGATTTCTTTATTTCCTCCACCGCAGCCACATCCGCAGGGCCCTCGATCAAAAGCACCTGGAACAGGCCAGTAGAGAAGCTTTCGATCACATCCACAAAGCCGCGGGTATGCCAGTTTTTTTTCTCGGAACCGCTACCTGGGGCCACAACAATCAACTTGTCACTGTTTATACCCAGATCTCGCAGGATCTTCTTGCCATCACGGATCTCAGAATCAGCAAGAGGTAAAAGATCTTGCGCTCCATTCAACATGGACTCGGAGTCCACCAAGTCCGCCGAGGCGAGCAAGTCTATCGTATATCTCGCCACGTGAATGCCTGAGCCAGGAGGGGGGAAAGGCAAAAACACATGAACCTCGTCAACGCCGCACTCAGAGAGGTTTTCCCCCAAGGCCAGATCCCCCTTCGCGCTAAAGGCTATTACCGTATCAAAGGCACCAAACCTCTCGGCTACGCGTGTAGGAATATTCGCATCGGGTAAAAGGAGATGGTGATATCCGGAGCCCTCTATATCAGACGCATGGTTTGCGCCAGCAGGCACTACCATGGGCTCGAGCCGCTGTTTGATCCCCATCAACTCTATGTTTGACAGGGGAAAACGCCTCCGCAAGGCCCGCAAGGCTGGCCAGAGCAAAAGACAGTCTCCAAGTCCACCTGTCCTGATAAGCAAAATCCTGTCCATATTCATGGAATTCATTCTCCTAGGTGAACTGCAAAATTGCAAGACAGTATGGCTTTTTGGTACAGTCCTTAGTCATGGGTGTAAAAGGCTCCAGCGAGTGGAAAAAACTCAACCGAGAGATGAAGATCCTTCAGGCCAAGGCCAAGGCATCTGTACTTACTCCAAAGGAGAAAAAGAGACTCGCATACCTGGAGGAAAGATTCGGTGAAGCGACCAACGCGACCAGGATAAGGTTGCGTGAGAACATAGATGACAACGGTCCCAAGACCCTGACCTCCGATGACCATTGGGCTACGGAAGTCAGTGAGGAATTGCTACAGGACGCAGAGGAGTTCACACCACAGAAAGCATGGGAAAAGGACGTGGAGGTAAAAGAGGCGAAGTTTGCCGCCCATGATTCCCGGAAGGGAAAACAGACTTTCAAGCAAAAGGGATTGAGCCAGTTTGCGGTTGACCTTTCTGAGGACTTCCAGGAGGAGGGATTTGAAGAAGCGCCGGAGGAGGAGGAAGAAGGAGCCGAAAAACAGGCCCAATGGGGAAGGGTAAACTACGCCAAGGAAGAAAACTTCGAAGGGGCTGGAAAGACAGCCCAGGGCTCAAACCCCTTTGCTGTTGACCTGGATGCATCCCTGGCAGGGGCCCTTGGTAATTTCGCCGATAGCCAACAGAGCGTTGTTCCGGACAATGCAGCAAAGGGTTTTGAAATATCACAGGAAGAAGACCTCCTTGAAGATGACGAAGCGGTGGATTTCACCGCGAGGGTGGATCAGGAGGAAGTTGTCCAGGACCTTTTTAAAGAAGGAGAGAATACTTCTGTATCCGATGAAGAAGCACTGTCGTTCGGCGAGATGACAACACACCGGGCCGAAGAAGATGAAGGCGAAGAGATCGACTACGGCTTGGTGAAAGAGGCCATGGATTATGCGGAAAAAAAGGGCCTCGATGAGGATGCTGCCGAGATATGGGCCGTGGATGAGCAAGGTCAGGAGATCGAGTACACTTCAGAAGAGAGCATCATAGAACCGGGAGTCCCAACCGCTTTTGGACGCCCTCCCCCAGACGAAGCTCCGCCTCCGGCGACACCCGATGATCTGGCTGTTTTGGTTGTGGATAGTGCTGAAGACGATTCAGGCATGGACGAAAACCCCACCTCCATAGTTGATCCCCCGGAGGGAATCGATGGAGTGCTGGAAGACAAGGGTGAATCTACCAGCATCGAAAGTTCTCCCAGCCCGGTCACAGAGGTGGAACCTGAGCAGGATGCGATACCTGATCTTTCGGAAGGTTCACAGCCCGCCTATGAGGTGGATCTCTGGGTCGCCCCGGAGGACGACGATCTTCCACCGCCTTCCGATGATACAAGTGGCCAGCACAAGGGCTACGAACCTCCTCCACCTCCTGACGATGATGCCGGCTGGATGCCAGAGCCGTCTCCCATGGCGACCTCCGGAGACCCCCTGGAACTGGACCTGTCTGACGAGAGCATCGAGGAGCACTCTCCTCCAAGTGCAAACAACATCCCCAGCGCGGTGGAAGACATGGACTCTTTTTGGGGACTGGCAGAAGAAACGCAGATGGCACCAAAAGGCTCAGCCGACCTTGAAGAACTTTCCATCAGCGACAAAGAACTAGAGCCACCAGATGAAGTCGATTCCGAGCCGGAATCCGCTCCGCTTCCGGCCCTGGATCTGGCGGGTGCATCCGCTGCCCCTAGGCACCAGGTCAAGGCAGCGGCACCACCCAAGGGTGAAAAGTTCGGTCTTGATCGAGGAGAGGCCTTGCTGAACAATCTCTTCGGGGAGGCACCACAAGACGAAGACAAGCACCAGGCTGCTGAAGAACCGCCAGAACCCATCATCGTCGGACCTGCTCCGAAAAAAAAGGCTTCTGTTGCAAGAAAACCTCATGTTGGACGCGGCGTCTCGCGTGTAAAACCCACCAAGCATAATGATCTCAAAGGTCCCAGGCGCGTTACGGTCCACTTCAAAGATGGTGTAAACAAAAGGGGCGTAATCTCCAAGTTAGACACGGATGCTTCCACCATTGTTCTTCAATCCCCCAAGGGTAGCAACAAATCCAAGGAAAAACTCAACGCCCTGGCCCTTAAGGCAATATTCGTGCTCTTGCCAAAGTCGGTGGATTATCCTGAAAAGAGCGGCTATTACTGCAAAATCGTTCTCATGGATAACAGGAAGCTTGAAGGATACACACCGGACTACGATCCCAATCGTCAGGCATTTACCCTGTTCCCCATGGAGAACAGGGGAAATATCGAACGCATAATCGTGTTCGCAGACGCAATAAAAAACCTCTGGTTTCCTGAAGAATAAGGACTATTACCTGCGGCGATTCAGTTCAGGTAGCCTCCGCCAGGCCCATCCTTTGGGTCTACAATCTTGAACTTTTTTTTCAGCTTCCTGTACCGACGTTTCATGTGCCAAGTCTTTACATAAGCCCACAAGCGGGTAGGACGCCAAGTGCCGGTAACAAGCAAGAACCCGGCGAGCATTCCACCCATGTGGGCAGACATGGAGACCTTGGATGAGGCCCCCAGGGTCAGCGACTGCAAGATCCCCAGGCCGATGAACAACATCACCAGATGTTTGCCCTTTATGGGAAAGAGACCGAAAAGATAGATCAGGGAATTGGGAAAATTGAAGCCAAAGGCTACAAGGAGGGCATACAGTGCACCGGATGCACCCATGGTGGTCACTTGACGACTGGAAGGGAGAAAAAGGGCGACCAATAATATCATCCCGGCAGCCATCGTTCCTGTTATCAGATAAAATTTTACAAAGCGTCTGGCCCCCCAGAATCCCTCCAGGGGTGAACCGAACATCCAAAGTATGAGCATGTTCCACAATATATGGGATAGTCCCGTAGGATCATGAATGAACATGTAAGTGATGGGCTGCCACAGTCTTGCCTTGAAAAGAAATCCGTCAAAGCTGATGGAGAGTTGATTGTAGATGATATCAATACCTTCCGGGAATCTCCCTATTATCAATTCCATGACAAAGACAGCACCGTTGATAATCAGCAACCACTTAACTGCTTTTGTAAGACGCAAATTGAGACCGAAGCGTGCAAAGGATCGTTTTGGATCACCATATCTCATGAACGAGATCCTACAGGCAATTAGTGGCTCCAGGCAACCGGATCAGAAAAAAACATGACACATGACCACCGCGGCGATGATACCGGCGAGATCTGCCAACAAGCCGGCAGCCAGGGCATGGCGCACCCGATAAACCTGCACAGCGCCAAAATAGACCGCCAATACGTAGAGGGTCGTCTCAGTGCTCTGTTGCATCACCGAAACCATCAAACCGATGAACGAATCCGGCCCATACAGGCTGAAGATGGAATTCATGTATGCAAAGGCACCGTTTCCGGATAAGGGCCTGATCACCGCCATGGGTATGGCTTCGGCAGGCATGCCAACAGCTTCGGTCAACTGTCCCAGCGTTGCCTTGAGAATATCCATGGCACCGGAAGCCTTGAACATGGCCACCGCCACCAGCACGGCAACGAGATATGGGATTATCTTGATCGCAACGCTAAATCCTTGCTTTGCCCCATCTACCACCGACTCATAAACTTTTACCCCACGGGCCAGGCCAGCCAGAAGGAGCCCGCCCATGAGGGCAGGAATGGCCCAGAAAGAAAAAAAGTCCATGACGGCGCTCCAAAGACCAAAGCCCAGGAGATCATCCAGGATCTTGTGCATATCTACGCTTGCGGGCAAAGCGCTGTAAAACTCTGCAACATGACTCATGGCTCCCTGAGCTGTAACAAAAACATGCTGAGGCATGGGGTCAGCCTGTGTCCATGAACTGAGCACCTCTTTCAAACTGCTTGCTTCCAGGGCCCACTGTCCATAATAGAGTCCCACGGCAACGACGAACACCAGGACGCACGACCAGACAAAAAGCCTGACCCATATGCCAGCCTTTTCCGGCTCTGCCAAGGCTGGGGTGTCTACGCCAGCCTGGGATGGCAACTGTCCGTCCATGGACTCATCTTCCTGCTGTTGCGGGTGCGCCAACTCTTGTTCCGCAATGGCGAAACGTTTCATGCGCTGTAACAACTTTGCAGAACTGATCCCCACTATGGTGGCAATAATGGACGAGGCCAGGCCAGGCAACCAAATGGCAGCAGGGTCCTGGGAACCAGCCGCAGCTCTGAGGCCTACAGTCCCCGTTGCCAGCAGAGTCAGTGACGAGGTGTTGATGGCGAGAAACAAGCACATTGCGTTGGTGGCAGTGCCCTTGTGTCGGTTCAGCTTGTTTAGCTCCACCATGGCGAGAATACCGAAGGGAGTTGCCGCGTTGGCCAGGCCGAGCATGTTGGCCCCGAAGTTGAGAATCATGGCACTCATGGCAGGGTGGTCCTCAGGCACATCAGGAAACAGCCATCTCATGGGACGCCTAAGCCATCTCGCCAATACTCTCAGCAAGCCCGCATGCTCTGCCACCTTCATGATTCCAAGCCAGAAGGCCATGATGCCCACAAGGTTCAGGGCAAGCCAGACTGCGTCTTTTGCCGCACTAAATGACTCTAAAGTGACAGCCTGCATCTGACCGGTAAAGGCGCCAACCAGAATGGACAACACGATCAGACCAAGCCAGATCCAATTCATCATAGGCTTGCGTTACCTCCAATTCCTAGTGTGTCAGCCACACGGAGCTTGTCAAGAAATAGAGCTACAATACTTCAAGG
>JALVPF010000271.1:0-13262 GCA_027031935.1 Myxococcales bacterium
TTTAGGGTATCACTGGTCTCGGTTTTCCGGTAATCATCACTAATTTACTAATTAAAATAGAATTTTTCAATACATGCCATAAAGGGAATCTATTAGAAAACCATTAAAATTCAAAATTCTATTGACAGCCCCCGCAGTGGAGGTGATGATCATTACCAGGCATTGAACGAGCTGAGGAAAAAATCATGGAAAAAGAAGATGCTTCAGTTGAAGAAATCTCTCCGGGGCTGGAAGCCGCCTCAGAGGTACAAGAGCGATTAGGAGGCGATTTAACCGCTTGTTTCCAGTGCCTCAAATGTACATCCGGCTGCCCCATGGCAGACCACATGGACCTGATGCCAGCCGAGATAATTCGTCTTTTGCAACTGGGACAGATTCACAGAGTGCTGGAATCCGACAGTATCTGGTTGTGTGCAGGTTGCCTGACCTGCTCTACCAGGTGTCCAAACGAAATAGACATAGCGCATATAATGGACAAGCTTCGTCAAGAGGCTGTGGCGCGTGGAATCAAGCCAGGCAATGAGAAGATCGCCTCCTTTCACAAGGCTTTCCTCAAGTCCGTAAAACGCCATGGGCGCTCTTTCGAAAGTGGACTGCTGGCAGCCTATGCCATTAAAAACGGCGAGTTGATGAAAAACATGGGGCTTGGCATGACCATGTTCTTCAAGGGCAAGATGCCAATAATCCCCAAGAATGTCTCGGGTCGAAAAGCCATCAGGAAAATGTTTGAGAACTACCAGCGCAAGCTGGCCGAGAAGAAAGGCTCTTGAAACATGTTGGAACTAGGCTATTTTCCGGGCTGTTCTCTGCACAAGTCTTCTCAGAATTTCGATGAATCAGTGAACAAGCTTTTCGATAAACTCGGCATAGAGCTTACCGAAATCGATGACTGGAACTGTTGTGGTGCGACATCCGGGCATTTCACCGATGATGATCTCGCTCTGGCCCTTTCAGCAAGGAACCTGGCGCTTGCAGAAAAGCAGGGACATCATACCGTGTTCGCACCTTGCGCAGCCTGTTACAGCCGCCTGGCCCAGGGCAACAAGGTCATGGCCAACAAGGAAGCAGGCTGGCAACAGGCAAACGAGATCATGCAACCCCTGTCTTACCATGGGACCGTAAGCGTCAGAAACCTCCTGGACGTCCTGGTCAACGAGGCAGGTGCCGTAAAAATTGCCAACATGTGCCAGGTGCCCTTGAAGGGGATCAAGGCCGCAGCATACTACGGTTGTTTGCTGGTACGTTCCCCTGGCATCGATTATTTTGAAAACAGGGAAAATCCACGTTCCATGGAACTTCTCCTCGATGCGGTAGGAGCCGAAAGTGTAGACTGGCCAGCCAAGACCGACTGTTGCGGAGCATCCCTTGCAGCCACTCAGGAAGAGATCACCTCAGGGTGGATCGGACGAATAATAGACCTGGCAAAAAAAGCGGGCGCAAACTGCATCATCACTGCCTGTCCCCTGTGTCAGAGCAACCTGGACATGTACCAGTGGCGTCAACAGAAGAGTGGCGAGAAAGCGGATATGCCCATATTTTTTCTAAGCGAACTCTTGGCCCTGGCCCTTGGTGCAAAGATCGGAAAACGGGAATGGCGCAAGCATTTCATTCGGCCGGATGCATTCTTGGATACCCTGAACATCTCTGCATCCACATGAGGATGATACGATGCACGATAAATCCTTGTTGACAGACAAGACCTTCATGGACGCCAATGAGAGGAGAAGGGCGCTCGAGGAAATCAGCAAAAGAAGCGCAAAGACCGCTCAATGGCTCGGCTATCTCTTGGACAGAGAGAAGCGTCTTACCACGGATGCAAACGCATACTCCGAACGATACACGCGCCGCCAATATGGACTGGCGGTGGCACCCATTGTTCGACGGGAACTCATCCGCGCACGCATCCTTGCAGCGCTAAGTGACAAGAACCTTTCGCTGGAACAAATAGCCGAGACATTGAAAATTCAACCTTCCGAAGTAATGCCCCACGTGGTCGCACTGAGGCGAAGGGGACAAATGGCTGTAGAACGCATGGAGCAGCAGACCACACCCATATACAAGGCCATTGAGCAAACGGAGGAGTCATGAGCCAGAAACAACAAGGTGCAGTAATGGTCATCGGTGGTGGTATTGGTGGCATGCAGGCCTCGTTGGATTTGGCTGACTCCGGGTTCAAGGTCTATCTGGTGGAACGAGGCATGAACATCGGTGGAACCATGTCCCGGCTGGACAAGACATTCCCCACCAACGACTGCGCAATGTGCATCATGTCACCCAAGATCGTCTCCGTGGGAAGGGATCCTAACATCGAAATCATGGCCAACTCGCAACTCCATGAGCTATCCGGAGAACCGGGCAGGTTCAAGGCCAAGGTGATGAAGAACGTCGGGTACGTGGATGCGGAGAAGTGTACCGGCTGCGGCGTGTGTACCCAGGTCTGCCCGGTGGAGGTACCCAGCGAATACAACCAGGGCACAACTGCAAGACCTACAATCTTCATCAATTATGGCCAGGCCATTCCATCCACTCACCAGATAGACAGACGATCTCCCCCGTGCGCCGACGCATGCCCCGTACACCTGGACGTCAGAGAGTGGGTAGGTCTCATTGCTGACGGGAAATATGCCGAGTCTCTTGCACTGATACGAAAGAAACTCCCCTTGCCTGGAATCATCGGGCGAATCTGTGACCACCCTTGTGAACAGGCTTGCTTGCGCGGAAAATTGCTAGAAGCCCCTGTCGCCATATGTGCTTTGAAACGTTTTGCCGCAGACGATGAACTAAAGAGCGGCAAGACCGAGCCGGTACCACGTAGGGCCGAGAGTACAGGCAAAAAGGTGGCCATTGTGGGTGCAGGGCCTTCCGGACTCAGTGCAGCGTGGGAGCTTGCGCTCAAGGGACATGCAGTTACCATCTTTGAGGCCAATGCCAAGCCTGGTGGAATGTTACGGTATGGAATTCCCGCCTACCGCCTGCCACGTGACATCCTGGATGGAGAGATCAACAGAATTTTATCCCTCGGCATAGACCTTCAATGCAACAAGCGCATCGGACGGGACATGACTCTCGACGATCTTCGTTCGCAGTTCGATGCTGTGTATTTGGCAACCGGCTTACACCTCAGCAGGTCCCTGCCCTTAGATGACATGGACTTGCCCCAGGTACTGCTCGGCGTTGATTTCCTGCACAGGAGCAATTCTGGCCAAAAACCAGATCTGGGCGACAGGGTGATCGTCATCGGCGGAGGGAACGTGGCAGTGGACGTGGCCATGACAGCAAAGCGCTTGGGCGCAAAAGACGTGCAAATGGTCTGCCTTGAATCACGCCAGGAAATGCCTGCTCACGAATGGGAAATACAGGAAGCCTTTGAAGATGGCATACGGGTAAACTATTCATGGGGGCCGCTCAAGGTGGAAAAGGACGGCCAAAAGCTGACAGGACTTAGCAGCCAACGATGCGTGTCGGTCTTCGACACAAAGGGCTTTTTCAAACCCTCTTTCGATCATGCTGCAACCAAGACCTTCGCCGCCGACACTATAATAGTCGCCATTGGACAAGGTTGTGATCTCAGTTATCTGGATGCTCAGAACGACGTACAGAAAACTCCCAGGGGTTTACTACAGGCAGACATGGTCACTTTGCAGACCAACGCACCTGATGTCTTTGCTGGTGGTGATGCATGCCATGGGCCCGCATCTGCCATCAAGGCCATCGCGGCGGGTCAGCGTGCCGCTCAGTCCATTGACAGGTTTGTCCAAGGGCAGGATCTCCTGGAAGGAAGACAGATGCCTCCGCTCAAGGTGGTTGACAACCTCAAGACCCATTACGAACCAAGATACAGGTTGCCTACCAACAAGGCCTCCATTGCAACAAGGTCAGAGGGCTTTGGAGAAATAGACCTGGGCTTTGATGAAGAGACCGCCATCAAGGAAGCGGAACGATGTCTAAGCTGCAGGCAGTGTCTTGGCTGCAGGATATGCGAGGACTCTTGCGAGGCAAAAGCCATTGATTTTTCCAAAACCCCTGAAGAACACAACCTGGACATCGGAGCGGTCATTCTGGCACCGGGCATAAAAGGTTGCGATCCCACCGAGCGAAGCGAATACGGCTATGGGCGGTATACGAACGTGGTCACCAGCCTGGAATTCGAACGCATGCTCAGCGCCACTGGTCCTTACACGTCCACTGTACTTAGATCTTCCGATGGACGCACGCCTAAAAAAATCGCGTGGATACAGTGCGTGGGCTCAAGGGATCACAAGCACGACTATTGTTCGTCGGTATGTTGCATGTACGCCATAAAGGAAGCCGTGATCGCAAAAGAGCACCAGGAAATAATCGAACCTACAATCTTTTACATGGATATAAGGGCATACGGAAAGGGCTTCGATCAGTATTACGAACGTTCGAAGGAACACGGAGTGAGATTCATACGATCTATCCCGTCAAAGCTCGTGGAAGATCCAGACACAAAGAACATCACTATTACCTATGTGGATGAAAGGGGCCATAGACAGTCTGAAGAATTCGAGATGGTGGTCTTGTCTGTAGGCCTCAGACCGGGAGACGGCACCAAGGAACTAGCCGCTGGTCTTGGCGTGGAACTCAACCGTCACGGTTTTGTGAAATCGGATCCATTCAACCCGGTTCGCACCACCAGGCCAGGCGTATATGTCTGCGGCGCATTCCAGTCTCCAAAGGACATACCGGAGACCGTGGCTCAAGCAAGCTCTGCTTGTGCCATGTCCGCTGCAAACACTCACCTGGGACGAAATACGCGAATTCATCAGTCCGAACTGCCGCCTGAGAAAAAAGTTGCAGAGGATGAACCGCGCATAGGAGTTTTCGTCTGTCACTGCGGGGTAAACATTGGCTCGGTGGTGGATGTACCGGAGCTTGTAAAATACGCAAAGACATTGCCTCATGTGGTCTATTCGGAAGACAACCTCTTTACTTGTTCCCAGGACACTCAGGAGGCCATGAAAAAGAAGATCGTGGAACACAAGCTCAACAGGGTTATCGTATCTTCCTGTTCGCCTCGCACCCATGAGAAATTGTTTCAACTGACTGTAAGGCAAACAGGCCTGAACCCATACCTGTTTGACATGGCCAACATCAGGGACCAATGCTCATGGGTTCATCAATCCGACAAGGCTGCAGCAACCGAAAAGGCTAAAGACCTGGTTCGAATGACAGTGGCAAACTCTGCTGTACTAAAACCCTTGGAGCAACAGAAGGTGCCGGTCAATCACCATAGCCTTATCATCGGAGGGGGTCTTGCGGGAATGAGTGCCGCCCTGCAATTGGCAGCACAGGATTTCACATCGACCATCGTTGAAAAGCAGGCAGAGCTTGGTGGAAACATGCGCCATATCGCAGAGACCATAGCCGGAGCCGATGTACAGGCACAACTTGCAGACATCGTGGAAAAAGTTAAAGCTAACGAAAAAATAGAAATCATTACCAATGCTGAGGTAATTGACTTCGAGGGCGCAAAGGGTAATTTCAAAAGCACCATAAGATACGTCAACGGCTCGGCACAGTCCAAGACTATTGAGCACGGGGTGGCAATCGTCGCCACAGGAGCGAGAGAAAGAAAACCTCAAGGTGAGTACCTTTATGGTGTGCACGAACGTGTGTTGACCCAGCAGGATTTTGACGAAAAGTTCAGTGCCCTGCCCCTGGATGAGTTGAAGCGAGTCACCATGATCCAGTGCGTTGGATCAAGAATTGCCGAAAGGCCCTACTGTAGCCGAATCTGTTGTTCGGTGGCTGTTAAAAACGCACTAAAACTCAAGTCTCTCAAACCCGATCTGGACGTAAACATCCTGGTCAGGGATGTGCGCACTTACGGGCTGCTGGAAGAATATTACACCAAGGCCAGGAAAGCAGGGGTACGATTTACACGATACACACCCGATGCTCCTCCCGAGGTCAGCGACAAGGGAAAATCTCTCACTGTCACGGTTACCGACCTGGTGCTCGATGAAAAGATAAGCTTCCAGACAGATTTACTCTTGTTGTCATCAGCAATAATTCCTGAAGAAGACGAAGACCTGGCAAAAATCATGCGCCTTCCCCGCACCATGGAAGGATTTTTCCTGGAATCTCACCAAAAGCTGGGTCCGGTGGACTTTTCCGTTGATGGAGTTTATCTTGCAGGGATGGCCCATGGCCCCAAGCTGCTCGATGAGACGGTGGCACAAGCTGCAGCTGCAGTCTCCCGGGCGTCGACAGTGTTATCCAAAGAGCACCTGACCGCAAGTGGAGTGGTATCGGAAGTAGACCCGGAACGATGTGCGGCATGCCTTACCTGCGTGCGCGTCTGTCCCTATGGAGTACCAGTCATTGGAGACAGGGGAGCTGCCATAATCGATCCCATCCAATGTCGTGGATGCGGTTCTTGCGCAGCAGAGTGCCCTGC
Source organism: Myxococcales bacterium (assembly GCA_027031935.1). Taxonomy (GTDB): domain Bacteria; phylum Myxococcota; class B64-G9; order B64-G9; family B64-G9; genus JALVPF01. The sequence goes on from JALVPF010000271.1 coordinate 6,425, forward strand.
TGAGGCGATTCAATTGAGGCATTTTACGGACGACAACTTGGTTGCCAAGAGTGTGGCTCTTACCCATGAGGAGGAGTGCGATGAGCGAATTTGAACCGCAGATCGTGGCTTTTTGCTGCGAGTACTGAGCGTACACAGCTGCGGACCTGGCAGGTTCGATGAGACTGTCGTACCCTACAAATGTAAAGATAGTACGCGTGCCTTGTTCCGGTCGCGTCAACACCATCCACCTTCTCAAGACCATCGAAGAAGGCGCGGACGGAGTCTATGTGGCAGGTTGCCTGGAGGGAGACTGCCACTTCATGGAAGGCAACCTTCGCGCTAAGGTAAGGGTTGAACACGCCAGGGAGCTGATTGCCCAGATGGGCATCAACCCTGACCGAATTCGCATGTACAACATGGCAGCTTCAGATGGCCCTCGTTTTGCTCAGGTTGCAACCGAGATGACAGAACATATCAGGCAGTTGGGCCCTTCTCCCCTGTATACCGGTTCGGGCCCCGAATGGCCAAAGCAGCAAGACCCGAAAGAACAGATAGAAGACAACAACCCAAAACCCAAGGCAGCCGCTGGTTGATCAGGGCTCCAAGACACGCGAGGCTAGAAAAATGATCATAGGTGATTTGAAAAACACGGACGAGATCCTTGATAGCATCGATGATGCTAAAAAGGTACTCGTCATGGGATGCCGTGGTTGCGTTACCATTTGCCAGGTTGGGGGAGAAAAAGAAGTGGCACTTTTGGCCTCCCAGCTGCGCATAGGGGACAAGGCCAGAGGAAGGAATCGCGAAATAATCGAGCTGACCATAGAGCGTCAATGTGATGCCGAGTTCATCGAGCCCATCCTGGGCAAGGTCAAAGAAGTGGACAAGGTGCTGTCATTGGCCTGTGGAATTGGCGTTCAGTACGTCTCGGATCTTGGACTGCCTACACCGGTGGTTCCTGGGATCAACACCACGTTCTTGGGAGTGAACCTGGACACGGGACTCTGGAAAGAACGTTGCCAGGCATGTGGAGACTGCGTGTTGGAGATAACTGGAGGTATCTGTCCTATCGCCAGGTGCTCCAAAAGCCTTCTCAATGGCCCTTGTGGTGGTTCGGCAGACGGCAAGTGTGAGATAGACCCCGACGTGGAATGCGCCTGGCAACTCATTCACGACAGGCTCAAGGCGCTTGGGAAACTGGAAAACATAGAAAGAGTCATACCTGCCAGGTCCTGGGCTACAAGTCGCGATGGTGGTCCGCGCACGAGAATTCGTGAAGATCTTCGCAGCATCTCCAGGGAGGAAGGCTGATGAGCGACAATGGATACAAAAGCGGCAGCAACCTGGAAAAAATCTTTGCCATGGGTGAATTCGCGGTCACCGGCGAATGCGGTCCTCCCAAGGGTTCCGATGTGAGCGTGGTAAAAAAGAAAGCCGAACACCTCAAGGGCTATGTTGACGCTGTCAATGTCACTGACAACCAGACCGCCATCGTGCGCATGAGTTCCATCGCAGCATCCAAGATCTTGCTGGACATGGGCCTGGAGCCGGTGATGCAGATGACATGCCGTGATCGCAACCGCATAGCCATTCAATCGGACGTCTTCGGCGCATCTGCCCTGGGCATAAAAAACATGCTGTGTCTCAGTGGCGATCACCAGAAATTCGGCAACCACCCCGGGGCAAAAAATGTCTACTGCCTCGACTCCATACAGCTAATCAACACCATCAAGACCTTACGGGACGAGGGAAAGGTCATGTGTGGGGACGAGGTGGAAGGTGAGACCAAGATGTTCATAGGTGCTGCCGCCAACCCCTTTGGTGATCCATTCGAGTTTCGTGTGTCACGCCTGGCAAAAAAGGTTGAGGCAGGAGTGGATTTCATACAGACACAGTGCATATACAACATGGACAAGTTCAAGCGCTGGATGAAAGAGGTGGTCGACCGGGGACTGCATGAAAAATGCAAGATCATGGCAGGAATTACACCTCTGAAGTCCCTGGGAATGGCCAGGTACATGGCGAAAAACGTCTCCGGTATCGAGGTGCCTGAAGAGATCATCGCCAGGATGAAAGCCGCCCCAAAGGGCAAGAAAGCAGAGGAAGGAATCAAGATCGCGGTGGAGCAAATTCAAGAGGTAAGAGAGATGGAAGGGGTCGCAGGAGTCCACCTCATGGCCATCGAGTGGGAAGCAAAGGTTCCCGAGATAATCAAGGCAGCAGGCCTGTATCCCCGCCCTAGCCCTTCAGCCTGAACTGTTCCACAAGCCCCTGTCTGAACAAGGGAGCAAAATCATCATCCAGCGTCCACAGGGAAGCACCCTGTTGCTGGGCTACAGCAGCCAAAAGACAGTCGATAATGGACAGAGTATAACCCTGCTTTCGTAAAGACCTTCCCAGTTTACCCGCCTCTATCCATTGTGACAGCTCGGTGCTGAAAATCTCCACTGATGCGGACAAGTCCAAAATCCGAGATCGCTCTTTGTCGCCTTTTGCTCCATATAGAAGCTCTGCTACAAGGGGAGCAATAATCGCGACTTGCCCGGATATCAGCAACTTTTTCAGTTCACCCTTCCAAGTCCTGTCTACCGAACGAAAAAAATCTATCCACACAGAAGTATCCACCAGCACCATCAGTCGTCATTCCCATGGAAATCTGTGCGGCTGTTGGAGCTGTCCCTCATTTGCTTGGCTGAAAGATCAAACTCCAGTTCCCCTTCGGAGTCTACAACTCGTTGCAATCGTTTTCGTCGAACGTAATCATCAAGGGCGATAATGAGCGCCTCACGCCTGCTTCTAGCCTTTGCCAAGCGTTCCACCTCAAGCAATAGTTCCTCAGGTACGTTCACAGTTGTCCTCACCTGATGGCCCTCCATGTAAAATCTATAATACAGCATAACAATATAGCATCATATTGTCAACAAGATTGATGCTATATACCGACGTCTTGATCCAGCATCTAATACAGACGCATAATATCAACACAAGAGAATAACTGGACGGTCCTAAATTTGCCTCGAAAATTTATGAAGTTACAGCATCTTCGTAGGTCCGCGGCAGGCGTAGCTGCCCGCATTTTTAGGGCCGCGACTCTCCGAGAACGACAATGTGGAGAGCATTGCGAATAAAGCAAACAGCTCCGCGCAGACGGTCGTACTGCAGGTAAATTAGTGATCACACATGTTCTGACCGGTTTGCAGTTTACCGTCCAGGTACTGCTGAACTACCTCTTCAGGAGGCATGGTAGTGGCACCGGTAATCACCTGCACTCCATTGGAGGTAAACAGACTCTGGGCCATGGCACCCATTCCACCTGCAATGATGACATTGGCACCCTGCTCACCCAACCACTTTGGGAGCACACCAGGCTCGTGAGGTGGAGGTGTCTTTGCTTCGCTGGACAGGATACTCTTTGTTTTCTGGTTCACCTCGAAAAGGGCAAACTGTTCACAATGTCCGAAATGCGGGGTCAACTGTCCCTGGGCCATGGGAATGGCGATTACCAACTTGTCGGCTTCGTTCTCCAGTTGCTCTGCAATCTCCTCCTGGGCCTTTTCCATCTCAGGCCCCAGGAGATTTCGCATGAGTTTTTTGAAAGACTCTGCGACCACGCCATGTTCGTCTGTGATCACGATGGGTTTTCCAGTATCACCACCAGCCACTACCCTGGCATCTATGGGTATGGAACCGAGAAAATCGACGCCCAGTTCCTTGGACAGAGCCTGGCCTCCACCAGAACCAAAAATCGGGGTGAGTTCTCCGCAGTGAGGACAGACGAAGCCGGAGAAGTTCTCTATGACTCCCAGCACCGGCATTCCCACCTGAGCGCAGAATCCCAAGGACCTCCTTACGTCATCTACTGCAACCTGCTGGGGACTGGTAACCACAAGGGCCTTGACCTCTCCCTCGGTCTGTAAAAGCTGGGCTATGGACAGGGGTTCGTCTCCTGTTCCCGGGGGGCTATCTACAATAAAGTAATCCAGATCACCCCAGTCGATGTCCCTGATCAGCTGCTCGATGGCGCCATGTTTCATGGGACCACGCCAGATAACCGCCTGCTTGGGATCCTGCAAAAGCATGGCTATGGAGACTACCTTGAGTTCCCCATCCAGCTTGATTTCCTTTACCTGCGCTGGCAACATGGATACGCCATCGCTGGTGAGCATCACGCCATCGAGTCCCAAGAGCCTGGGGATGGTCGGGCCGTGAAGGTCGATATCCAGAAGGCCCACCTTTTTGCCTGCCTGGGCAAGGGTGATGGCAAGGTTTGCGGCAACTGTGGACTTTCCGACACCGCCCTTTCCCGAGAGGACCACCAGCTTGTTCTTCATCTTGCACAAGCGTGCGGACAGTGCCTGGCGGTTGGCAAAATCCTTTTCACTCTCTCCCGTGTTCTGGCTATGGGCAGAGCAGCTAGTATCGTTGCATGTCGAACAGGAACTTTTTTCTGTCATGAGATTTTTCCTCGCTTTAAATTGATGGTCAGGACCCTCCGGCCACCGTAACATTCACCTTGTCAATATAGTGCTTAAAAACGTACATGCCACCCCCCTCGGAAATAGTTTGCAAAACAGCTTCATTTTCTCTTACCACTACTCCTGACAATAGGGTTACAGGACTGTTTTCGAAGGCCTCGGGCACCAAGGGCGTCGATGCTCCAAGCAGCACGACCTGTCTGCAACCATGGGCAGCGTCCAAGATGGGATCCAGGCTATGATTCAGTATGGAAGTGGCTGTGATAAGAGCCACGTCCGCATCCGGTAGCTCTGAAAAGACTTCATCTGCAGGACGCACCAATGAGCTGTTGTCCGGTTTACGCTCAAAAATATGCAGGGACTTGACCCTGTCTTTCAACCGCTTGACCAGAGGACGAAAATGGCCAACCATCACCACCTTGTCGCTAGACCTCAGACCCACGACCTCCAAGACATCACCGTGCACCTGCTTCTTCACATGCCCGTTGAACAAGGCATTTACACAGGCCAGGCCCAAAGCCGCCTCAACAGGGGTCCTAGACGACAGTAGGGGTAGCAGTTCAGAGGCTCTGCGATCCGCAAGGGGCTCTCGCTCGGCCAACTGACAGCAACTTTCCCAATCATCCAAAAAAGTAAGAGCAACCCCGATGCTGTCGTCATCCAATCGTACGGCAGTATAAGCCAAACCTATACGAACCTCTTCAATGGTCCTCTTTGTGGCCATTTCAGCTGAAAGTTCCTGCAGGCGGGCTGCCAGATACGTTGGTCTTTCAGTGTCCGATGACACCCATCACCTCCTCGAATAGTGCTCTAACATCCTGTGCTGCAGGCCCCTCGGAATACTCAACCAGCGTCCGCTTCATCACCTGCGCCTTTGTTACCGCAGCATCGTACCTGATTTCACCCAAAACTGGAACACCGAAATCTCCTGAAAGTTTCTTCAGGGCCGAGGTAACAACGGGGTTGAGATCCGCCTTGTTTATACACAAAGCAGCCTTGATCTTGAGTTTTTTTGCCAGTTCGAAGACCCTGCTGACATCGTGCAAGCCGGAAGGAGTTGGCTCAGCGACAACCAAGGCCAGATCTGCGGTGGTAACAGAAGCAATAACGGCACATCCTACTCCAGGAGAACCATCCACAAAAATCAGGTCCCTGCCTTCGAGCTGAGCCAAGGCCTTTGCCTCAGTGCGAACAGTGGTCACCAACTTTCCAGAGTTTTCCCTGGATGCTGCAAGCCTGGCATGAACAAGAGGCCCAAACCTTGTCCTCGACTCGAACCAGTGGCCAAAAACAGGATGCCACAGTTCAATAGTCTTCTCCGGGCAGTGATCTGCGCACACCCCACAACCTTCACAAGCCAGGGGGTTGACCACTGCAATTCCATCTAGTACCGAGATTGCATCAAACCTGCACAGACGTTCACATTCTCCACATCCAGTACAGGCTTCCGGCTTAACCCTGGCCTGAAATCCACCAGTATGAGGCCACGCTCCCTGGTTTTCAGGCTCCAGGACGAGGTACAAATCCGCTGCATCCACATCGCAATCAGCGATGACGGCCTCTTTTGACAAAGCGGCCAGGCTCGCACAGATGCTTGTCTTTCCAGCACCACCTTTTCCACTTATTACCACCACCTCCTTGGGCTTTGGGTGCTGAGCGTCACCGAGTCTTTCCGTAGGCTTTTGAGCAGGAGGCACCTGAGACGAAGGAGGGACAAAATCCCAGGCTGCCCTGCCGTGAGTTTCTTTCGACAAGTCCTGCAGCTTTTGCATCAGAGAGGAAAAAAGCTCATCCATGCCATCGATGGCATCGATTATAAGCTGGCCCCTGGAGTACGCTTCGGCTATGGCGCGATTATAGGGGACTTCGAGCAGAACCTCGATGCCCTCTGATTCGCACCATTTCCAAACCTCATCATCACCAACTCCAGCCTTGTTCACAGCAACGCCAAACGGAATCCCAAGACTTCGGATGACCTCAACCGCCAGTTTCAGGTCTGCCAACCCAAATGGCGTTGGTTCGGTGACGAGTAAAATTACATCCGCATCACGAACTGCTTCAATCATGGAGCATGAAGTACCAGGTGGAGAATCTATGACCTTCACATCAGAGGCACGGGCATGCCCTGACACCGCCTGTATTATGGGTACTGCAGATGGCTTTCCAATATTCAACAAGCCCTGTACAAACTCCAGGTCACCGGCACTGCCCCTGGCGACCTCTCCCAATTGGTGGGGAACCTCGGTGATGGCGCCTTCTTCACAGGCTAAAATGCAACCACCACAGGCATGACAAAGGTCAGGAAAGGTCAGGAGCTTTTTGGAAAACCCCACGAGTGCGGAAAACCGGCAGGCTCTTGCGCAGGCATTACAATGGGTACA